>NZ_CP043028.1:2626500-2954500 GCF_008935055.1 Pseudobutyrivibrio xylanivorans
ACGAGAAGTTCCAGACATATGTAGAGCAGGTTGCAAACCAGATTCTTAAGTCTGACGTTAACACAATTGATGAGCTCCTTGCACAGCCATGGGCTGAGGATTCATCTAAGACAGTTAACGATGTTCACGTTGAGATGGTTGCTACAATCGGTGAGAAGCTTTCTCTTAGAAGATTCGAGAAGGTTACTACAGATGGTTTCGTAGTTTCTTACACACACGGCGGCGGACGTATCGGCGTTATCGTTGAGATGGCTGGTGCTGAGTCAGATGCAGCTAAGGAAGCAGCTACAAATCTTGCTATGCAGATTGCAGCTCTTAATCCTAAGTATGTTAGCCGTGACGAAGTTTCTGCAGAGTACATCGCTCACGAGAAGGAAATCCTTCTTGCTCAGATTATGAACGATCCTAAGGAGTCTCAGAAGCCTGAGAAGGTTATCAACGGCATGATCGAAGGTCGTGTATCTAAGGAGCTTAAGGAAATCTGTCTTCTTGATCAGGTTTACGTTAAGGCTGAGGATGGAAAGCAGTCAGTTGCTAAGTATCTTGAGCAGGTTTCTAAGGAGACTGGTTCAGAGCTTTCTGTTAAGAGATTTGTTCGTTTCGAGACTGGTGAAGGTCTTGAGAAGAAGAATGAGGATTTCGCAGCAGAAGTTGCAGCTCAGCTTGGCTAATTAATAATTGCTCATTTCAAGGGTCCACATATTGTGGGCCCTTGTTTTTTTACCCTTTATCTTGTAAAAGTGTTATGATAAAATAAAATATGTGAAAAATTGGTGGGGAGGATAAAGCCTTGGATATTGTAAACGAAGGGCTTGAAAGGCAGCGTGCTAAGCGGAAGCGCGTGGCTCGTATGAAAAAGATGATTGTGTCTACCATTATGATTTTTATGCTGGCCACAATCCTCGTTATGGCATGCCTAATTGCAGAGGTGGTTTCTTTACAGAAACAGATTAATATTCTGTCTTCAAAGATTGCTGAGGAGAAGGTTGTTGAAGACAAGGAAGAGATGGTAGATGATAGTTTTCTGGACAATGTTTATCTGGTAGATAATCTGGATAACCTTGCCGAAGAAGGGGATATCCCTATGGTTTATCTTACATTTGATGATGGACCTAGTGATAACACGGATGCCATTCTTGATATTTTGGACGATTACAACGTCAAAGCAACGTTCTTTGTCGTTGGTAACGATACTGAAACCTATGGCGATGCATATAGACGTATTGTTGATGAAGGGCACACTATAGGTATGCATTCTTATAGTCATAATTATTCTAAGTTATATCAGTCAGCAGATTCTTTCGCTGCAGATTATGACAAGATCCACGATTTGATTTTGAATACTACTGGTGTAGATACCAGATATTACCGTTTTCCAGGCGGAAGCAGTAATAAAGTCAGCAACAGCAGTATGTCAGTCTTTATCAATTATCTCAACGAAAAGGGTGTCATTTATTACGATTGGAATGTAGCCTCTGGAGACGCTACATCTCAGGCGTTTACTACTGATGAACTTGTTGATAATGTAATGAATGATGTGGTAAAATACAAGACGTCTGTAGTACTGTTACATGATGCGTCAAATAAAGATGTAACAGTTGAAGCACTGCCTAGACTTATTGAGTCTTTAAATGAGGCGGGCGCTATGATTTTGCCAATCACAGATGAGACAACAGTTATACAACACGTGAGTGTTGTTCAATAATATTATGTTATGGAGGAATTGTAATGGGATTTTTCAAGGATTTCAAAGAGGATTTTAACGACGCAGTCAGTGAGCTTGTCCCAGGTGGAGACGACACCAAAGCTGAGGAGGTTATGGTTAACACTCTTGATGGTGATATAGATGTTGAATCTGAGCTTACAAAGCTTGATGGTCTTCTTGAGCAGGTATCTAAGAAGGTAGATTCACCTGCTTCACCAACTGTATCTGTTGCTAGGCCAGCAGAGCCTGAGAAGAAATCATTCTTCGAAACAAAAAATGAAACAAAGATGGAGGCACCAAAGACAATGGATGTTATGGGAAATGTTGCTGAGGCTAGACCTGCAGCTTCTGATGAGAATGCAGTTATTACTGCTGGAATGAAGATTACTGGTAATATTGAATCTCTCGGTTCAATCGAGGTTCAGGGCGAGATCGTAGGAGATGTTGCATGTAACGGCAAGCTTGTTGTTGCAGGTAAGGTGAATGGAAATTCTTCTTCAGCTGAGTTCTTCGCAGATGCTGCTAAGATCGAAGGCGAGGTTGTTACAACTGGAACAGCTAAGATTGGTGTTGGTTCAGTAATCATTGGCAACATCACAGCTACATCAGCAGTTATCGCTGGTGCTGTAAAGGGTGATATTGATGTTAATGGTCCTGTAGTAGTTGATACTTCTGCAGTAGTTATGGGTAACATTAAGTCTCGTTCAGTACAGATCAATAATGGTGCTGTTATCGAGGGCTTCTGCTCACAGAGCTACGCTGATGTTGATGTTAATAGTGTATTTGCACTTTAATCATAATTAAGAGACTATAGATAAAGGAATTGAATTAATGAAAAGAGTTGTATTAAAGCTTAGTGGTGAGGCTCTCTCAGGTGAGAAGGGCTTCGGATTTGATGAAGCTACCTGCGTTATGGTTGCAAAGCAGGTAAAGAAGCTTGTTGATGATGGCATCCAGGTTGGTGTTGTTATCGGTGGCGGCAACTTCTGGAGAGGACGTTCTTCAGAGAAAATCGACAGAACAAAGGCAGACCAAATTGGTATGCTTGCTACAGTTATGAACTGTGTTTACGTTTCAGAAATCTTCAGAACAGAAGGTATGAAGACCGCAGTTCTTACACCATTTGAGTGCGGCAATGTTTCAAAGCTTTATTCAAAGGACAGAGCTAACAAATACTTCGAGAAAGGCATGGTTGTTTTCTTCGCTGGCGGCTTAGGACATCCATACTTCTCAACAGATACTCCAACTGTTCTTAGAGCAGTTGAAATCGAAGCTGATTGCATTCTTTTAGCAAAGTCAATCGACGGTGTATATGATAGCGATCCAGCTAAGAATCCTAATGCTAAGCGTTATGATGAGATTAGCATTCAGGAGGTTATCGATCAGAAGCTTCAGGTAGTTGATATGACTGCATCAATTATTGCTATGGAGCAGAAGATGCCTATGTACGTATTCTCCCTCAACGAGGAGGATTCAATAGTTAAAGCTATTACAGGCAAATTTAATGGTACAGTGGTTACTGTATAAGGAGGACTTATGGACAATATTCTTGCGCTTTACGAAGAGAAAATGACAAAGAGCTATAACAATCTTGAGAGTGAGTTCACAACAATCCGTGCTGGACGTGCTAATCCTCATATCTTAGACAAGATTACTGTTGATTACTACGGAGCACCAACTCCACTTCAGCAGGTAGCAAATGTTTCGGTTCCAGAACCAAGACTTATTCAGATTCAGCCTTGGGAGCCATCCTTAGTAAAGGAAATCGAAAAGGCTATTAATATGTCTGATATCGGTATTAATCCTACTAACGACGGCAAGGTTATCCGCCTTGTTTTCCCAGAGCTTACAGAGGAGCGTCGTAAGGAAATCGCCAAGGATGTTAAGAAACATGGCGAGGATGCAAAGGTTGCTATCAGAAATATTCGTAGAGATGCTATTGATGCTTTAAAGAAGCACTCAAAGGATGAAGGTGTTTCAGAGGACGAAATCAAGGATCTTGAAGATAAATGCCAGAAGATGACAGATAAGTTCATCGGTGAGGTAGATAAGGCCGTTGAGGCAAAGACAAAGGAAATCATGACAGTTTAGAGTAATGCAGGGCACTACACAATGGTGCCCTGTTTCATTATTTCTATCCTTTAGGAGGTAATATGAACGTACCAGAGCATATAGCTATTATTTTAGATGGCAATGGACGTTGGGCCAAATCAAAGGGTATGCCACGCACTTATGGACATACCGTTGGCGCAAAAAATGTTGAGACTATCTGTAGAGCTGCCAATGAGTTGGGAGTAAAGTATGTGACTATGTATGCATTCTCTACTGAGAACTGGGCAAGACCTGCAGATGAGGTAAAAGCATTAATGAAGCTTTTGGGCGAATATGTTAAGACCTGCATGAAGACAGCAAAGAAGGATAATCTTCGTGTGCGCTTCATCGGTGATTTGACAAAGCTCGATCCAAAGCTTATTGCTGCAATTGATGAACTTACAGAATATTCGTCTCAGTTCACAGGACTGACACTTACAATTGCTATAAATTATGGTAGCAGAGATGAGATGACTCGTGCTATCAGAAAAGTTGCTTCTGATGTGAAGGCTGATAATCTTTCAATTGAGGATATTGATGAAAAGCTTTTCTCATCATATCTTGATACAAAGGATATCCCAGATCCTGATTTCATGATTAGAACTTCAGGTGAGCAGCGCTTGTCAAATTATCTTTTATGGCAGCTTGCCTATGCGGAGTTTTATTTTACTCCAGTTCCTTGGCCAGAGTTCACTCCAGAGGAGTTAAAAAAGGCTATCGAGGAATATGATAAAAGAAATCGTCGTTTCGGCGGAATTTAGAGAGGATTTTAAATGTTTATTACTAGATTAATTAGTGGAATCATTCTTGTGGCACTTTCCTTACTTTTTATTTGTACAGGTGGAGATGTCCTTCTTGCAGTGATGCTTGTTTTATCACTAATTGGTATGTTTGAGCTCTATCGCATTTTTGATGTTGAAAAGAAGCTTCCAGGAATATTTGGCTATGTTTCCTGCATTACCTATTATCTGAATCTGAAATTTCATTTTTCAGAGGATGTGATGGTTATTATGTTGGGATTTTTAATCGCACTTCTTGGAGTTTACGTTTTTGCGTATCCTAAGTATCATGCACATCAGATTATGGCTGCGTTCTTTGGTCTTTTCTATGTAGGAGTAATGCTTTCATTCTTGTATCAGACTCGTATGCTACCACAGGGGCAGTTTATTGTATGGCTTATTTTCCTTTGCTCATGGGGCAGCGATACTGCAGCTTATTGTGTTGGTGTTTTATTTGGCAAGCACAAAATGTCACCTATTCTTTCTCCAAAGAAATCTGTTGAAGGCGCTATCGGCGGTGTTGTAGGAGCGATGCTCTTTACAGCTATTTACTGCATTGCCATCACAAATATTTTCACACTTGAGAGCATAAATATTGTTCCGCTTGTGGTTATGGCAGGTATTGGTGCTTTGATTTCTATGATTGGAGATTTGGCTGCATCAGCTATTAAGCGCAATTTCGAAATCAAGGATTATGGAAAGCTTATTCCAGGCCACGGCGGAGTTTTGGACAGATTCGATAGCATGATTATCACAGCTCCACTAATTTATTTCCTAGCATATTATATTTACTTATAGAGGTGTTGAGATGGCACAGAAATTATCTATTTTAGGTTCCACAGGCTCCATTGGAACTCAGACACTTGATATTGTTTCACAGAATCCAGATGATTTAACTGTTGTTGCTATGTCTTGCGGAAGCAATATCGACCTTTTTGAAAAGCAGATTAGAAAATATAATCCAAGCCTTGTTTCTGTTGGCACAGAAGCTCTTGCAAAGGATTTGAAAACTAGACTTTCAGACATTGAAATAGAAATTATGTTTGGAATGGAAGGCTTGATTGCTGTTGCAACTTACGAGCCAGCTGATACTGTAGTTACAGCTGTTGTTGGTATGATTGGTGTACAGCCTACAATTGCAGCAATCAATGCTGGAAAAACAATTGCTCTTGCTAATAAAGAGACTCTTGTTACAGCTGGTCACATTATCATGCCACTTGCAAAGGAAAAGGGTGTATCAATCCTTCCAGTTGATAGTGAGCACAGCGCTATATTCCAGTCTTTAAATGGCGAGAGACATAATAAGATTTCAAAGATTCTTCTTACAGCTTCAGGTGGTCCTTTTAGAGGACGTACTCTTGATGATTTGGAGAATGTTACTTTAGAGGATGCACTGAAGCATCCAAACTGGTCTATGGGCGCAAAAATCACAATTGATTCTGCAACCATGATTAACAAGGGCCTTGAGGTTATGGAAGCTAAATGGCTCTTTGGTGTAAAGCTTAATCAGGTTGAGGTTGTTGTTCATCCACAGTCTATTCTTCATTCAGCTGTAGAGTTTATGGATGGTGCTGTGATAGGCCAGATGGGAACTCCAGACATGAGACTTCCTATCCTTTACGCATTGTTCTATCCGAATCGCAAGACTCTTTATGCAGAGCCTTTAGATTTGTTTAAGGTAGGCACACTTACCTTCGAAAAGCCAGACATGGAGACATTCTATGGTCTTTCTCTTGCGTATGATGCTATGGATGCAGGTGGAAATGTACCTACTGTTTTCAATGCTGCAAATGAGAGAGCAGTTGCTAAGTTCCTTAAGAATAAAATCAAATTCCTCGAGATACCGGAGATTGTTTCAGAGGCTATGATTAATGTTGATTACATCAGTAATCCTACAATCGAGCAGGTTCTCGAAACAGAGCAGATGACTTATGACTTTATAGAGAGCAGGTGGTAGTTATTTTAAAAATAATTCTTGCCATACTAATTTTTAGTTTCATAATTATTTTTCATGAATTGGGCCACTTTTTATTTGCTAAAAAGTGCAATGTAAAGGTCAATGAATTTACACTTGGTCTTGGACCTACACTTATTTCATGGGGTAAGGGCGAGACAAAATATTGTCTTAAGCTTCTCCCTTTTGGTGGAAGCTGTGTCATGGAAGGTGAGGATGAGGAGAGTGACAGTGACAGAGCATTCTCAAATAAGAGCCTTTGGGAGAGATTTCAGATAGTCTTTGGCGGTCCTTTCTTCAACTTTATTTTGGCATATATTCTTTCGGTGGTTTATATAGCAAGTATTGGTGTTAACGATACTACAATCTCTGCGATTACTCCTGGCTATGCTGCAGAAGAAGCAGGTATTCAGGCAGGAGATAAAATCATTAGCTTAGGCGGCTACAATGTTCATTTCTACAACGAAATTAGCATCTATACTTTTCTTCATGCTAATGACGAGTCGATTGAGGTTGTTTACGAACGTGATGGTCAGCGCTATAGTGCTACCATTGTTCCAAAGTATTCTGAGGAAGCAGGAAGAAAGCTTATTGGTCTTCAAAAGGCCCCGGAATATGTGAAGGTTTCTCCAATTGGAGTGCTTCAGTATGCTGCATATGAGATGAAGTATCAGATATATGTAACTATATCCAGTCTGAAGATGTTATTCACCGGTCAGATTTCGGTTAATGAGGTTTCTGGCCCTGTTGGTGTGGTGACAACAATTTCTGATGTTTACGATCAGTCGGTTACCAGTGGCGCATTTTATGTGTTTATTAATCTTACATCAATAGCAATTTTGCTTTCAGCAAACCTTGGTGTAATGAATTTACTTCCATTCCCAGCTCTTGATGGCGGAAGAATTCTTCTTATTATCATTGAAGCCATCCGAGGCAAGAAGATGAAGCCAGAAATCGAAAATGGCATCAATCTTGTTGGCTTCGCGCTTTTAATGTTGCTGATGGTGGTCGTAATGTATAACGATATTTTAAAGCTTATGTAGTTTTAGAAGGAGTAAACTGGTAGGCAACAAGCTCTTAGGTCTCTGGATGAAGCATTCTAGTTGAAGAAAGAGACTCTAAGGCTTTGTAGCCGTAACCAGTGTAGGTAGTAGTATGAATACAAAAGAAGTTCAAATTGGAAATAAAATTATAGGTGGTAACAATCCTATACTTATACAATCCATGTGTAATACTAAGACACAGGATGTAGCTGCAACTGTAGCTCAGATTCATGAACTTGAAAAAGCAGGCTGTGACATTATCCGTGTTGCAGTACCTGATATGGATGCAGCAAAGGCCATCGCTGAAATCAAAAAGCAGATTAATATTCCACTTGTTGCTGATATTCATTTTGATTATCGTCTTGCAATTGCAGCTATTGAAAATGGCGCAGACAAGATTCGAATCAATCCTGGTAACATTGGAAGTGAAGATAGAATAAAGGCTGTTGTTGATGCAGCAAAGGCTAAGAATATTCCTATCAGAGTTGGAGTTAATTCTGGCTCACTTGAAAAGGACTTAGTAGAGAAATATGGCGGTGTTACAGCAGAAGGACTTGTTGAATCAGCTCTTGATAAGGTTAGAATTATTGAGGAGCTTGGCTATGATAATCTTGTTATTAGTATCAAGTCTTCTGATGTAATGATGTGTGTGAAGGCTCACGAACTTATCGCTGATAAGACAGATCATCCACTTCATGTTGGTATTACAGAGGCTGGTACTTTAAGAGCCGGTAATATCAAGAGTGCATGTGGACTTGCCATGATTCTTTCTCAAGGCATTGGTGATACAATTCGTGTATCTCTTACAGGTGCACCAATCGAGGAGATTAAGACAGCAAAGCTTATTCTTAGAACTCTTGGCCTTAGAAAAGGCGGAATCGAAGTTGTTTCCTGCCCAACCTGTGGTCGTACACAGATTGATTTAATCGGCCTTGCAAACAAGGTTGAGAACATGGTTGAAGAGTTTAGTGACTTAGACATAAAGGTTGCCGTTATGGGCTGTGTTGTTAATGGCCCTGGCGAAGCTAAGGAAGCAGACCTTGGTGTTGCTGGCGGCATCGGAGAAGGCCTGCTCATCAAGCATGGCGAAATTGTTCGCAAAATGCCTGAAGGCCAGCTTCTCGATGCACTTCGCGAAGAGCTCATAAACTGGCCACGCTCGTAATAATCTATTAGTATAAAAATATTAATCTAAAGTTTTTTTAGATGATGCTGTGTGTTTATTATTCATCTAGAGTATTTAGATGAGGTGGTAGATGAGTTGTGTTATCTACGTCTTTAGATGAGGTGGTAGGTATCAAACTCTTGGGTCTCTGAATGAGGCATGTAGCCGAAATATGATCCCAAAAGGATGATTGCTTTAGCAATCAACTTTTGTGGTCTAGTAAGCTTTAGCTTACATCTAGTAAGAGACCCAAGGCTTGTAACCGTAACCACCGGACTTTGTTATTCGGAGAATTAGTTATGGATCAAATGGGATTTTATGAAGTATTCCCAAATATGAATGCTGAGAACGACCTTGCTACAGCCCTTAGTGACGCCACTGTCACTAAGGTCAGCACAGGTCGTTCTAAAGATGATATAAGGATATATGTTACTTTCAATACTCTAATTCCTAAGCGCCGCATTTGGCACTTGGAAAAGTCAATAAAGAAACAGTTTTTCCCTAATAATGGAGTATCAATTCGTATTCTTGAGGATTTCGACCTCTCAAGTCAGTACACTCCTGAGAATTTAATATCTTCATATAATGACAGTATTTTAGAAGAGCTAGAGGATAGAAGTGCTCTTCTTTTTAACATATACAAAAAAGCTGATGTTGATATCACAGAGGATGGTAAGCTTAAGGTTACAATCGAGGACACTGTTATTGGTCGTGAGAAAGAGGCAGAGCTTTTTGACCTGCTTCACACCATCATTTGCAGACGCTGCCATTTAGATGTTCCAATTATTTTTGATTATAAAGAGCCTGTTAAATCAAAATACTTGGAGAATGCCAAGCTTGAGATTGAAAATAGAATAAAGGCTATTAATGCCAGAACCTTCGCTGCAGAGGATAAGGATGAGTCTAAGTCTGAAAGTATTGATACTTCAGCCAAGGATTCAAGTTCTAAACAGACAGATGAGCCTGAAAAGGTAGAAAAGAAATTCGTCAGACCTCTTAAGAAAACTGACGACCCAGATGTAATCATGGGTAGCGAAATTATTGAGAACGCTACTCCTATGGAAGAAATCAACGGTGAGCTTTTAGGTCCAATTGTAATTCGAGGTCAGCTTACAGCTTTAGAGTTCAGAGAGACTAAAAAGGGTGGCTACTTTGGTACTGGTTCCATGACTGATTTTACAGATTCTATTTCTGTAAAGTTTTTCTTCTCAGATGCAGAACAGGGCCGCGAGTTTGAATCCGGTCTTAAGGTAGGCGGTTTCTACAAAGTTCAGGGTAAGCTAGACGAGGACATTTACTCAAAGGAGCTTACTGTTGGCCGCATTACCTGTGTTCAGAAGATTAAGGATTTCAGAGTTGTTCGAACAGATACTGCTGTCGAAAAACGTGTAGAGCTTCATTGTCATACAAAGATGTCTGAATTCGATGGAGTTTCCGAGATTACTTCTATCATTTCTCGAGCAAAGGATTGGGGCCACAAGGCTCTTGCCATTACAGACCATGGCGTTGTTCAGGCTTTTTGTGATGCGGATCATATGAAGGGTCTTGGTGATTTTAAGGTTATTTACGGTTGCGAGATTTATCTTGTAGATGATACAAAGCGTCCTGTCACCAATCCAAAGGGCCAGTCACTTAGGGACCAGTATGTTGTTTTCGATATTGAGACAACCGGTGTAAATCCTAGAACTTCAAAGATTATCGAGATTGGTGCAGTAAAGATTAAAGATGGTGAGGTTATTGATAAATTCTCTGAGTTCATTAATCCTCAAGTGCCTATTTCTTACAAGACAACTGAGCTTACATCAATCACAGATGATATGGTTATTGGTGCGCCTACAATCGATGTTATCCTTCCAAAGTTTATGGATTTTTGTAAGGATTCAATTTTGGTTGCACATAATGCTATTTTTGATACAGCATTTATTAAGCACAATTGTCATCTTCTTGGTTTGGAATACGATTTTACTCATGTGGATACAATGGAGGTTGCCCGTTATCTTCATCCAAACAATGCAAGATTTAATCTTGATGCTGTTTGTAAGATGGAAAATGTTGTTAACGAGCATCATCATCGTGCTATAGCTGATGCTGAGGTTACAGCCAAGATTTTCTTAAACTTTATAAATAAGCTTGAGGCAGAGCAAACCTTTGATCTTTCTGATTTGAATGCAAAGGCAAAACCTACGGCAGATCAGATTAAGAAGATGCGAGCTCATCACTGCATTGTTCTTGCAAAGAATGACTTGGGACGTATCAACCTTTACAGATTGGTTTCTGAGTCTCATTTGAAATATTTTGCCAGATATCCTAGAGTGCCAAAGTCGCTGCTTACTGAGCTGAGAGAGGGCTTAATTATCGGTTCGGCCTGCGAGGCAGGTGAGCTTTATGGGGCCATCATTGATGGTAGGGACGATTCTGAGATTGCCCGTATTGCAAGCTATTATGATTACCTTGAAATTCAGCCAGTTGGCAATAATGACTTCATGATTCGTTCTGACAAATATGAGGATATTAATTCCGTTAAAGATCTTCAGGAAATTAACAAGCAAATTGTTGGCTTAGGTGAAGAGTTTAATAAGCCGGTAGTTGCCACCTGTGACGTGCATTTCCTTGATCCAGAGGATGAGGTTTACCGTCGTATTATCATGGCGAACAAGGGTTTTGATGATGCAGACCAGCAAGCACCTCTTTATCTTCATTCAACAACAGAAATGTTGGAAGAGTTTTCATACCTTGGCATGGCAAAGGCTCACGAGGTAGTAATTGAAAATACGAATATGATTGCGGACATGTGTGAGTATATTCACCCGGTTCGCCCTGATAAATGTCCTCCAGTTATCGAGCATTCCGAGGAGGATTTGCGTCGTATCTGCGAGACAAGAGCACATGAGGTATACGGCCCTGAGCTTCCAGAGATAGTATCAGCCCGCTTGGAGCGTGAACTGAATTCTATTATTGGCAATGGATATTCCGTTATGTACATCATCGCTCAGAAGCTGGTTTGGAAATCAAACGAGGATGGCTATCTGGTTGGTTCCCGTGGTTCTGTTGGTTCTTCCTTTGCAGCTACTATGGCTGGTATCACTGAGGTTAATCCTCTGCCACCACATTATCGCTGTCCAAATTGCTTTTACGTAGATTTTGACGGTCCAGAGGTTCAGGAGATTGTTAACCAGGGACTTTCTGGTGTAGATATGCCGGACAAGATTTGTCCTAAATGTGGTAAGCCTCTTGCAAAGGATGGTTTTGATATTCCTTTCGAGACCTTCCTTGGATTCAAAGGTGACAAGGAGCCTGATATCGATTTGAATTTTTCAAATGAATATCAGTCAAAGGCTCATAAATATACTGAGGTTATTTTCGGTGAAGGACAGACCTTCAAGGCCGGGACAGTTTCAACCCTTGCTGATAAGAACGCCGTTGGATATGTTCTCAAGTATTTTGAAAAGCGTGATGTGAGAAAGCGTCGTGCGGAAAACGAGAGAATAGCAAAGGGTATTGAAGGTGTTAAGTCTACAACTGGTCAGCATCCTGGTGGTGTAGTAGTTCTTCCGAATGGAGAGGATATTTGTTCATTCACACCAGTTCAGCATCCTGCTAACAAGGATACCGATATTGTAACCACTCACTTTGATTATCATAAAATTGATGCCAACCTTCTTAAGCTTGATATCTTAGGGCACCTTGACCCTACAATGATTAAGCGTTTGGAGGATTTGACAGGCATAGATGCTACAACAATTCCTTTTGATGATAAGGGCGTTATGTCATTGTTTCAGAGTACTGAAGCCCTTGGAATAACTCCAGATGACATTATGGGTACCCCACTTGGAACTCTTGGAATCCCAGAGTTTGGTACTGACTTTGCTATGCAGATGCTTGTTGAGGCTAAGCCTCAGTACTTTACTGATTTGGTTCGAATTGCAGGACTTGCCCATGGTACTGACGTATGGTTAGGTAATGCTCAGGACCTTATTCTTAGTGGAACGGCCACTATCACCGAGGCTATTTGTACTCGTGATGATATCATGGTTTATCTTATTCATAAGGGACTTGACCCAGCGGAATCCTTCACTATCATGGAGCGAGTTCGTAAGGGTGTTGTTGCTAAAGGCAAATGTGATGAATGGCCAACCTACAAGCAGCACATGCAGGAGCATGGTGTTCCTGATTGGTACATTGGTTCTTGTGAAAAGATTAAATATATGTTCCCTAAGGCCCATGCTGCAGCCTACGTTATGATGGCTTGGCGTGTTGCCTATTGCAAGATTAATTATCCTCTTGCATATTATGCTGCCTTCTTCTCAATCAGAGCTGGTGGCTTTGATTATGAGAAATGCTGCCAGGGCAAAGCCAGAGCCGAGCAGGAGATTAAGACTCTTAAGGCTATGGCAAATCCATCTGCAACAGATAAGGATATTTTGATTGCTCTAAGACTAGTTCAGGAAATGTATGCCCGTGGTTTTGATTTTTTACCTATGGACCTATACCAATCTGACTCAAGATACTTTAAAATAGTAGATGGAAAGATACTTCCACCGTTTAATTCACTCCCTGGAATGGGTGACAAGGCTGCCGAGCAGCTTCAGATTGCCGCATCACAGGGCAAATTCCTTTCACTTGACGATATAAAGGAAAGAGGAAAGGTTTCACAGACAATACTTGATAAAATGGTTGAACTTGGCATAATCAAGGATTTGCCACAGTCAAATCAGCTATCGATCTTTGATTTTACCTAACCTGACACATACTTTTAGGAGGGCTGTAGAATGAAGATAGTTAGAAGAGTCATTTTAATTGTTGTTTTTCTTGCAGTTGTGGTTGGTGGTTTTGTTTACAAATACATCAGTACCATGACCCATTTCAATGAGCCTGATACCAATGGAAACACCATTGGAAATCTTTATGGCAATGGTCTGTTTTGCGAGATTGACGACACGGTTTATTTTGCCAATCCAAATGATGGGGACCGTCTTTACAAGATGAACCCTGACGAATCAGATATTCAATATGTTGCCAATGACTCAATATTCTACCTGAATGCTGACGAGCATTATCTTTATTACAGCCGTAACGGAAAGAAGTATAAAGATAATTCACAAATGGGTTTCCTAGGCGTAAACACAGACAGTTTGTGTCGCATGGATCGCAAGTCTAAAAAGGTTACGATTCTTGATGATGCTATCTGCAACGCATGCGCTCTTTGTGGAAACACAGTGATTTATCTTCGTTATGATGCAGAGGAAGCTACCACTTTATATACTGTAAAGATTGATGCTACGGAGCGTGAACAGCTTAGCAAGGTACCACTTGATCCACGCTGTGTTGTGGGCGATAAGTTTTATTATGCAGGCGTTGAAAATGATCACAATCTTCATTCCATGAACATTACTACCAAGGATTCATCTTATGTCTCAGCTGAGAATCTTTGGCTTCCAATTATCATGAAGCGCGATTTATACTTTATTGATTTGGATAACAAGCATCGTGTTTACACTGTTTCTCTTGGTGGAGGTACCAAGACAGGACTTACCTCCTATGGTGCAGTTTGCTATAATCTGAACAAGAATTATCTCTATTACCAGAGCCTGAAGGGCAATCCTGATGGTTTGTATATGGTTGATTTGACTACAGGAGCAGAGTTTTTAATAGCAGAGGGACAGTATAACAATATAAATATTACAAGCAAATACGTTTATTTCCGGGATTATTATTCTGAGGCAACTTTCCATGTTCCAGTGGGAAGTACCAGCGTTAGCTTATTTAACCCGCCAATTAAAGAAGTAGACACAAAATAAGGAGCAGCATGAGAGACTTACAAGACATCAGAGTAGAGATTGACCAGGTAGATAGCGAGATTCTAAAGCTTTTCATCAAGCGAATGGAGCTTGCATGTCAGGTGGCAGAGTATAAAATCGCCACAGGAAAAAAGGTGTACGACAAAGCAAGGGAGGATGAGAAGCTTATCAAGCTTTCATCTTATGTTTCCGACGATTTTAGTCAGCAATCTGTCAAGGAACTGTACACACAGATAATGTCTATAAGTCGCAAAAAGCAGTTCTCTATACTCAGAGAGCGTGGAGTTAATTTTGATACAGGCTTTCATGAGGTTAAGGATTTTGATTTTTCTCAGTCAACAGTTTGCTTTCAGGGCGTTCAGGGAGCATATTCACAGCTTGCCATGTTGGCATTTTTTGATGACAACATGAAAGAAAGCTTCCATGTTGATCTTTGGCGTGATGCTATGGATGCTATCAGTTCAGGCAAGGCAGATTATGCAGTTCTTCCAATTGAAAATAGCTTAGCAGGCTCAATCGAAGAAAATTTTGATTTGCTTTCGGAATACAATGTGGCTATTATTGGCGAACAGATTCTAAAGATTGATCATGCTCTTCTTGGTGTTAAAGGCTCTAAGATAGAAGATATCAAAACAGTTTATTCTCATCCGAAGGCTATCGCCCAGTGTGATGAGTACATTCGTACAAAGCATATAGACTGGGATGTTAAGAACCTTCGAAATACAGCCATGAGTGCTCAAAAGATTCGTGACGATGGAGACAAAACTCAGGCTGCAATTGGAAGCAAATATAATGCGATTCTCTATAATTTAGATATTCTTGAGGAAGCAATTCAGGATGACAAGAATAACGAGACTCGCTTCATTATCGTTTCCAAGGATAAGAAATATCGCAAGGATGCTGATAAAATTAGTCTTTGTCTTGAAATTTCCCATGAGCCTGGAAGTCTTTATCGTATACTTTCAAATCTCATGTTTAATGGCATCAATATGAATAGAATCGAATCCCGTCCAATTAAGGGGGTTAATTGGCAGTACAGATTCTTTATTGACATTGATGGAAATCTTAATGATGAAGCGGTTCGAAATGCACTTATTGGCCTGAAGGAGGAATGCGTTAGTATTCGAGTTTTAGGCAATTACTAGAGGAGAAAAGGGGTTAGTTATGAAGCTTTTTGCAAGCATATATATTGGTTCTTACGAGACCACAATGAAGGTCTTTGAAATTGGCAAACAGCAGAAAAGGATTAAAACTATTGATACTATCAAGGCGCCTTCGGATGTGGTGAAGGATGTTTTGCGTTATGGTAGCATTATGCCAGAGACCACTGATAAGCTTTGCAAGGTCCTGAATGATATGAAAATAGCTATCGACAGCTACAAGGTTGATAGCTATTCCGTTGTTGCGGGTCCAAATATTAGACAGGCTGACAATTCACTCATTGTACTTGAGCAGATAAAGCAGCGCACTGGATTTTCCATTGAGGTTCTCTCTAATTCTGAGCAGCGTTTTCTTGGATATCAGGCGGTGGCATCCACAGATGATTTCGAAGAATTAATTAATGAATCTGCGGTTCTTATAGATATAGGTGGCGTTTCGCTACAGATTACCCTGTTTTCAAAAGGAAAGATTATTACGACTCAGCACCTTAGCATGGGTACTGTTGCTGTAAGTGAAAGTATTAAGAAGCTTGGTTCTTCTTTAACTTCTATGGAACAGATTTATGAGATGATGTACAAGGAGCTTGAGGTCTTTAAAACCATGTTTCTTCGTGATATCGAGCCTAAGTATATGATTCTCCTTGGGGTTCAGGTCAGTACCATTGCAGATAAAATTTCAAGTGTAACCTCTAAAAAAATCAATGTGGAGGATTATCTTACATTTTTAAATAAAATCAATAAGCAATATATAAAGCGTTTCGAAGAAGAACATGACCTGTATCTTGAAAATGAATATCTCATTGAGCCTGTGGTTATGCTTTACAAGACTCTTGCTGAGACCCTTGGACCAAAGGTTGTGGTGGCACCTGGTGTATCTGTTTGTGAGGGCATGGCCTATAATCATTGCTATAACAAAAAGTGGCTCACTGCCAAGCATGATTTTGACAATGATATTATCACGGCTGCCTGGTCAATTGCTAAACGATACGATAGCTACCAGCCTCATTTAAAGGCCTTGTTCAAGTTGTCGGGAGAGATTTTTGATGCAATGAAAAAGTATCATGGCCTCGGAAAGAGACACAGGGTTTTGATGCAGTGTATAGCAATTCTTCATGATTGCGGAAAATATATATCACTGGCAGAGGCCTCCAGCTGTTCCTATACAATTATTATGGCTTCGGAAATCCTCGGCCTTAGTCATAAGGAACGAGAGATAATTGCTACTACTGTAGAGTTTAATAGAAAGCCTTTGGAACCATACGAAAATCTATCTGACAGGTTTACCACAGAGGAATACCTGCTTATTTTAAAGCTCCTTGGTATTTTAAAGGTTGCAAATGCTCTTGATCGTTCTCACAAACAGAAAATCAAAAATGTTTCTATGAGGGTAAAGGATAGAGAGCTTGTTATAACAATCGAGTCAAACAGCTCCCTTGCATTGGAAAAGGGATTATTTAAAAAGAATGCAGATTTCTTTGAACAGATTTTTTCTATCAAGCCTGTGCTTAAAGAGAATAAGCGCCTTTAGGAGGAATTATGACACGTATCAATATTTCAGATTCAAAATATTATGATAATCGCGAGCTGAGCTGGCTTAAATTTGAGCGACGCGTTTTGAATGAAGCTCTTGTAAAAGATCTTCCTATTTTGGAACGCATCAAATTTGTTAGCATAACATCCTCAAATCTTGATGAGTTTTTTATGGTTCGTGTGGCATCGTTAAAGGATATGGAGCACGCTGGCTATACCAAGCCTGATATTGCTGGGATGACTCCTACAGAGCAGCTTATCGCAATCAATGAAAAAACCAGAGAGCTTGTAGATTTCCAGTACAACACCTTTAATAAATCTCTGATGCCAATTCTTCGGGGAAATGGCATTTATTTATATGAGCGATATGAGGATTTGAATCAGGAGCAGCTGAAGTTTATAGATTCATTTTTTATGAGCCAGGTTTATCCGGTCCTTACGCCGATGGCTTTTGATGCCTCAAGGCCGTTTCCCCTTATTCGCAATAAGTCTCTTAATATTGCAGCACTTATTGAAAAAAAGGCTGACACGGTGGGTGTTGGAACTAAAAATGAAAGTGATGACGTGGAGTTTGCCACTGTTCAGGTGCCTTCTGTGCTTCCGCGTTTTGTTTCTCTGCCATCAGATGACAAGAATCATGATTGTTTCATCCTCTTGGAGCAGATAATTGAGCGTAACATGGATAAGCTTTTCCTTAATTATAATGTAGTTGCCGCGGCTCCATATCGTATTATGAGAAATGCGGATTTTTCCATCGATGAAGAGGGCGCAGAGGATTTGCTTATCGAAATTGAAAAGCAGATCAAGTCCCGTCAGTGGGGCGAAGTTATTCGTCTTGAGGTTGAATCCTCTATTAATAAAAAGCTCCTTTCAATTTTGAAAAAGAATCTTGGAGTAAATGAGATTGATATATATAAAATCAAAGGCCCAATTGATTTGACATTTCTTATGAGGCTATATGGAATTGAGGGGCATTCAAATCTTCGTGCACCTAGCTTTAAACCACAGGAAAATCCGCGATTGAGACCTGGTGAGAAGATTTTTGAAGAGATAAAAAAGGGTGATATTCTTTTGCATCATCCATATCAGACCTTTGATCCAGTGGTGGATTTTATTGCTCAGGCAGCATTTGATCCACAGGTTCTTGCTATCAAGCAGACCCTTTATCGTGTCAGCGGAAATTCGCCTATTATTGCAAGTCTTGCCCATGCAGCTGAAAATGGCAAGCAGGTTACTGTACTAGTAGAGCTGAAGGCTCGATTTGACGAGGAAAATAATATTATCTGGGCAAAGAAGCTTGAAAAAGCAGGCTGCCATGTTATTTATGGACTTGTAGGATTAAAGACTCATTGTAAGATAGCTTTAGTTGTCCGCCGAGAGGAGGATGGCATCAGACGTTACGTGCATCTTGGCACAGGAAATTATAATGATTCTACAGCTAAGCTCTATACTGATTGTGGCATGCTCACTTGTCGCGAGTCCTACGGTGAGGATGCTACTGCTGTATTTAATATGCTATCTGGTTATTCTGAGCCTGCCAGCTGGAACAAGCTTGTTGTTGCACCTCTTTGGCTTCGCGACACCTTTGTCAGCCTTATTGACAGAGAGATTCACAATGCTCAGGACGGCAAGGATGCTTTAATCATTGCAAAGATGAATTCACTTTGTGATAAGGGGATTATAGAGAAGCTTTACGAAGCAAATAATGCCGGGGTAAAGATTCATCTGATTATCCGTGGTATTTGCTGCCTTAGAACTGGAATACCAGGAGTAAGCGAAAATATTCATGTTTCATCCATAGTTGGAACTTATCTGGAACATGCACGCATTTTCTATTTTTATAATAATGGTCACGAGGACATTTATATGGGAAGTGCAGACTGGATGCCTAGAAATCTGGACAGACGCGTGGAAATAATGTTCCCAGTAGAGGATGAGCAGCTGAAGAAGCAGGTTAAGCATATTTTGGATGTTCAGCTTTCGGATACTCTTAAAGCTTACGAGATGACAGAAGAGGGAACCTATGTTAGAATAAAGCCTTCAAGAGGGCAAAAACCTGTCGGTGCGCAGGACACCTTCTGTCGAGAAGCTAAGAGAAATAATGAGCCAGAAATAGATTTCATGAAAAAGAGAACTTTCGTACCGATTCTGGCTAATGAGGTTGTTGATGAGTAATAAGCTTTTAGCCGTGGATATGGACGGCACACTTTTTGATGATGATAAAAAGATTTCAAAGGAGAATTTAGAGGCAATTACAAAGCTTTTGGATGCAGGCCATGTATTTGCATTCGATACAGGAAGACCAAACAATGCTTTGAAAAAGATTTTATCAGTCTACAAGGAATTCCATCGAGATAATGTTTACATGCTTGGCTATCAGGGTGTTGTTGGAACAACAATGTTGAGTGATGACATTCTTTTTGGTGATTATATTGATGAAGAAAATGCTATTGAGCTTGTAAATGCTATCCTTGAAGCAAACTTCACCTGTATCGTTTTTGATAACGGATGTATTTATACTTTTAATGACAACCATTTCATTGAAAGCTATAAGCAGCTTTCGAAGGAGCAACTGATTTATATCACAGATGTAAACGAGCTTAAGGGCAAGCACATTACTAAGATAATGGCTGTTGATTACGACTATCCTGAGCATCTTCAGGCTTTTAAGGATGATAATGCATCAATTTTTGATGACAGATTTGAAAGCTTCTTTTCACATTATGCATTTCTTGAGTATGTGAAGCGCGGAACAGGAAAGGGCGATGGAATCAAAAAGCTTGCAGAATTCTTAAATATTCCACTTTCTCATGTTGTAGCCTGCGGTGATGAAAGAAACGACATTAGTATGGTTGAGCTCGCGGGAGTTGGCGTTGCGATGGCCAATGGCAGAGATGAATTGAAGGCTGTTGCAGATTATGTTACAGAAAATGATAACAACAATTCTGGTATAGCAGAGGTTATAAATAAATTTTTTATTTAAAATAAAACAAACTGTTGACTATACCCAGTTTGCGTGTTATATTACCTATGTTGTGAAAACAAAGTAGAGTATCCACTCTCACCTTAGCACTACGTCTTAAGTGACTCGGGTCTTATATTTCACACAAACCTTGTTTGTGATGATTTATGGTGGATATTCTGTATCCACTATTTTTTTATTTATTGGAGGTAGTACCATTAGCGATTTAATGATTAATGAGCAGATTCGCGATAAGGAAGTTCGTGTAATCGGTTCTGATGGGGAACAGCTTGGCATTATGTCAGCAAAGGAAGCTCAGAAGCTTGCAGATGACGAGGGCTTAGATCTCGTTAAGATTTCACCAAAGGCAAATCCACCAGTGTGCAAGATTGTTGATTACGGAAAGTTCCGTTATGAGCAGGCTCGCAAGGAAAAGGAAGCCAAGAAAAAGCAGCACGTTGTTGAGGTTAAAGAGATTCGTATGTCTCCAAACATCGATGCTAATGATATGAACACAAAGGTAAACGCAGCGAAGAAGTTCATCTCTAAGGGCGATAAGGTAAAGGTTACACTCCGTTTCCGCGGTCGTGAGATGGCACACATGCAGTCCTCAAAGCACATCCTTGATGATTTTGCTGAGGCGCTTGCTGATGTTGCAGTAGTGGAAAAGGCACCAAAGATTGAAGGTCGTTCTATGAGCTTGGTGCTTACAGAAAAGAAATCGTAATACAGGAGGAAAATTATCATGCCAAAGATGAAGACAAGAAGAGCAGCTGCAAAGCGCTTTAAGGTAACAGGAACAGGAAAGCTTAAGAGAAACAAGGCATACAAGAGCCATATCTTAACCAAGAAGACTACAAAGAGAAAGAGAAATCTTCGTCAGTCTGCAATCGTTGATTCAACAAACGTTAAGAACATGAAGAAAGTACTTCCATATCTCTAAGATTTGGTTGTAATTAGTTATTGATTTGGTTAGGAGGAATTTAAAATGGCAAGAGTTAAAGGCGGATTAAACGCTAAGAAGAGACATAATAGAACATTAAAGTTAGCAAAGGGTTACAGAGGCGCTAGAAGCAAGCAGTATCGTGTTGCAAAGCAGTCAGTTATGCGTGCCCTTACATCTTCATATGCTGGTAGAAAGCAGAAGAAGAGACAGTTCAGACAGCTTTGGATCGCTCGTATCAATGCTGCAGCTCGTATCAATGGACTTTCATACTCTAAGTTCATGTATGGTCTTAAGCTTGCAGGTGTTGAGATGAACAGAAAGATGCTCGCTGAGCTCGCTGTTAACGACGCTGAAGGTTTTGCAAAGCTCGTTGAAGTAGCTAAGGAAAAGGTAGCTGCTTAATATCTTTAGGATGATAAGAGTCTTGGGATTATTCCCAAGACTCTTTTTTTGTTTACTTTTACCATGTATTTAATTGTTTTTGCGCTAATATATTCAAAATTATACCTTTTTTTAAATCTACATATCTGATATCCTTTATTTTAGTTAACATAAAAGTGTTAATACAAAGGAGGATATGTTATGGCAATTTTAGTTACAGGTGGAGCGGGTTTTATTGGTAGCCACACATGCGTAGAGCTTCAGCAGGCAGGCTATGATGTTGTTGTTTATGACAACCTTTCAAATGCTTCAGAGAAGTCTCTTGAGAGAGTAGAGGCAATTACAGGAAAGCCAGTTAAATTCTATAAGGGAGATATCCTAGATAGAGATAGATTAAATGAAGTATTCGAGAAGGAGCAGCTTGATTCTTGTATTCATTTTGCAGGCCTTAAGGCAGTTGGTGAGTCAGTTGCAAAGCCTTGGGAATACTATGAGAACAATATTGCAGGTACACTTACTCTCGTAGATGTTATGAGACAGCATGGCTGCAAGAATATCATTTTCTCATCTTCAGCTACAGTTTACGGAGATCCAGCCGAGATCCCTATCACAGAGAACTGCCCTAAGGGGCAGTGTACAAACCCATATGGATGGACAAAGTCTATGCTTGAGCAGATTCTTTCTGATATGCAAAAGGCAGATAACGAGTGGAACGTAGTTCTTCTTCGTTACTTCAATCCAATTGGTGCTCATCCATCAGGAACAATGGGAGAAAATCCAAATGGTATTCCAAACAACCTTATGCCATACATCACACAGGTTGCAGTAGGAAAGCTTCCTGAGCTTGGTGTATTTGGTAATGATTATGATACTCCAGACGGTACTGGCGTACGTGATTATATCCATGTTGTTGATCTTGCTAAGGGACATGTAAAGGCTCTTAAGAAGATTGAAGAAAATGCAGGTCTTAAGATTTACAACCTTGGTACAGGTGTAGGTTACTCAGTTCTTGATATTGTAAAGAACTTTGAGGAAGCCAACGATATCAAGATTCCATACACGATTAAGCCTCGTCGTGCAGGCGATATTGCAACATGCTATTCAGATGCTACAAAGGCTAAGGAAGAGCTTGGCTGGACAGCAGAGTACGGCATCAAAGAAATGTGCGCTGACTCATGGAGATGGCAGAAGAACAATCCTAACGGATACGAATCGTAGATTTCGTAAGCGACGAAATAATATATGATATTTGGCGGCTTCTCATACTTGGTAAGCGCGAGCAGGGAAATGCCATGCCAAGCCTGGGAGGGACCTACACCGGGCGGGTGGGGCCCAGGCTTGAGTATGGAGGGTGCCCTGCGGGAGCATGGAAAACTGGGAGGCTGCCAAATTTTTTAAAAAAGTTCAAATTTTTACTTGACTTATTTGCTACGCCATAGTATTATAATCTTCGTCGCAAGGCAAAAGACAAATATGGTTCCTTGGTCAAGCGGTTAAGACGTCGCCCTCTCACGGCGAAAACAGCGGTTCGATTCCGCTAGGAACTGCTAAAAAGCTTCAGAGATTTCTCTGAAGCTTTTTTGTTTATTCTATATGTTTACTAAGCTGAATTTTCTTGTGTATTCATTAGGTGATACATTACTAGTTTTTTCTATTGTAATCACTCTGTGAATATCAGCAGCCCTAATATCGAATTTGTTCACTATGTCAGACGGTTCGGTAACAAGAGGGGCAGATGCGTTTTTCTTAATTTTTCCAAGCAGTGAATTCCCATTTTTAGAGAACCCCAGCATCCTGATGTATGTAATATATTCGTTTGCTTTTGCAGTTTGAAAATCAACATCATGCAGACCTAAAAGGATGTGACAAAGCACACGACTAATTCTTGAATACTCATAGTTTTTAGTTTTTAATAGTTCACAGAATTGAGTATATGATACGAAATCCTTCAGATTGTTTCTTATACGATCAGATAAGTCATGACTACAATCGTGATAATCCTCATAGCTATCCTTTGTAAGTAGCTTGTAATGAAGGATAGGAGATATGTCATTTGAAGAGACAAATGCTGAAGTTTTATATAAATTTTTAACTTCTTCTGGAACGGCAAGGAATTCGTGGTTGAGCTTAAAATGCTGTCTGATTGAAGATGCAGAGCTTAACTGGCCAGTCAGGCTTAAATCATTATATTCGTTCCCTTGGCGCTTCATAACCTGTATATCCATTTTTATATTGTTGGAAAAGATATAGCGGCAATATTCCAGTCCTAAAATGTTATTTGGGGATGAAAGCAGCTCTTCGGAAAGGAATGTCTTTAATGCTTTCGCACGGGCAGCAGCGTAGCTGATTCCGTTGGATACGAGGGTGTTTATTTCGTTGTCTATTGCACCTGAATTCTCAAGCTCTACAAGTTTCTCACCTTCCGAGATAAATAACTCCCTGTCAGGACATTCTGCTGAAAATAAAATACTATCAATAACTCCCGTGCTTGCAAGCAGTTGAACTCCTGCAGATGCAAATTCTCTTGCAGATGAGGTTGCGAAGATTGTAGGAATTTCAAGAATAACATCTGCGCCACACAAAAGGGCAGCATGAGCTCTGGTGTATTTGTCAAAGCAAGCAATTTCACCTCGCTGAGTAAAGCTTCCAGACATTGCTACAACAACCTGGTCAGCCTTTAATACATTCTTGGCATATTCAATTTGGAGCTTGTGTCCATTGTGAAAAGGGTTGTATTCTGCAACGATTCCAACTACCATTTCTTGTTCCTCCGAAAATACTTTTCTTCACTTATTATACATTAATTTATGGTTGTTATGACAAATAATAATGCTATAATAAATAGTTGTTTGAAAGAACTAATAATTAAAGAAAGATTTACATATTTAAGAAAGGAACAATTATTTATGAAGATTTTAGTTATTAACTGTGGTAGCTCATCTCTTAAGTATCAGGTTATCGACTCTGAAAGCGAGCAGGTTCTTTGCAAGGGTCTTTGCGAGAGAATCGGTATCGATGGACGTATCGTATATCAGAAGGCTGGTCTCGATAAGGAAATTACTGATATTGCAATGCCTACACACAAGGAGGCTGTTGCAGCTGTAATCGATGCAATCACAAATGCATCTACAGGTGCTCTTAAGTCACTTGACGAAATCGATGCTGTAGGTCACAGAGTTGTTCACGGTGGTGAGAAGTTCGCAGCTTCAGCACTTATCACAGATGAGATGATTAAGGTTGTTGAGGAGTGTAACGATCTTGCTCCACTTCACAACCCAGCAAATATCATTGGTATTAATGCATGCCGTGAGCTTATGCCAGGCAAGCCACAGGTTGGTGTTTTTGATACAGCTTTCCATCAGACAATGCCAAAGGAAGCTTATATGTACGCAGTTCCTTACAAGTACTATGAGCAGTACGGTGTTCGTCGTTATGGTTTCCACGGAACATCTCATAGCTATGTTTCAAAGAGAGTTTGCGAGTTTGCAAACGCTGATATTAACAATTCAAAGATTATCGTTTGCCACATTGGTAATGGTGCATCTTGCTGTGCAGTATTAAACGGAAAGTCAGTTGATACTTCAATGGGTCTTTCTCCACTTGAGGGTCTTGTTATGGGTACTCGTTCTGGTGACATCGATCCTTCAGCAGTTGAATTCATGGCAAAGAAGGACGGTCTTGATTTCGCAGGTGTTATGAATGTCCTTAACAAGGAGTCAGGTGCACTTGGTGTTTCTGGCATCTCTTCAGACTTCCGTGATCTTATTGCAGCTTCAGCAGAAGGTAATGAGAGAGCAAAGCTTGCTATGGATATGATTGCTTACCGTATCGCTAAGTATGTTGGTGCATACGCAGCAGCTATGAACGGTGTAGATATGATTTGCTTCACAGCAGGTCTTGGCGAGAACAATGCTGGCCTTCGTCAGGCAGTTTGTGATCACCTTGGATTCATGGGCGTTGAGCTTGATGCATCTAGAAATGATGGTCCTTCAGAGGACAAGCTTATTTCTGCAGATTCTTCAAAGGTTAAGGTATACGTTATCCCTACAAATGAGGAAGTTATGATTGCAAGAGATACAGCTGCTATCGTTTCTGCTAAATAGTTAGATGTTTTTTTAAGAAAATGTTTGACAACTACAAACACGCTATGTATAATTGACAAAGTGTGGATAGGAGATATTTATGAAGATTTCTATTAAAGATATTACTTCATTACCTGATCAGAGTAAGAAGTTTAAAGGCGATTGCGAAATCACAGAGTTTTCTTACCTTGGCAGTAATTTTTCTATCAATCACATAGAGCCATTTGATGTAGTTTTATCTATGATCGGCACTGGAAAGCTTCACATCACATTGAACACTACAGCTACTGTTGTTGGTCCATGTGACAGATGTTTGACAGACGTATCATTTCAGGTTCCTGCTTCTGTAGATGAAACTGTTCAGGTTTCGGAGGGACAGGTTGTTACTGATGATGATATTGGTCCTTATCCATTTGTTGATGGAGAGGACATAGATGTAGATGAACTCATATTAAACGAGATCTTAGTGAATTTCCCGGCAAAGATATTGTGCCAGGATGACTGCAAGGGCATTTGCCCAGTTTGCGGTAAGAATCGTAACATCGAAGCTTGTGGCTGCGATGACACAGTTTTAGATCCTAGAATGGCACAATTTTTAGATGTCTTTAATAGCTTTAAGGAGGTGAAATAGCATGTCTATTTGTCCAAAGAACAAATCTTCTAAGGGAAGAAGAGATAAAAGAAGAGCAAACTGGAAGATGAGCAACCCAACACTTGTTAAGTGTTCTAAGTGTGGTGAGCTTATGGTACCACATCGTGTTTGCAAGGCTTGCGGTTCATACAACAAGAAAGAAATCGTAGCAGTTGATTAATTATTAATTCCCCGTATTTTATACGGGGAATTTTTTTGCCCAAAAGCCTTTTTAATATAGGGTGCTGCCCTAATGGAAGGGCTGAGGTAGACATCCGAATTTAATTGAATTTCTCTGGCATATAAAGTATACTTTTATAAGTATGTAGAAAGGGAGTAATCATGGCAGAGTATACAGTAGTTGCACTTGACGCTATGGGCGGTGATAATGCCCCTTCAGAGATGGTCAAGGGTGCAGTTGATGCAGTTAATTTAAATAAAGAAGTTAAGGTTATTCTTGTAGGAAAGGAAGACGTTTTAAAGTCTGAGCTTAGTGCACACGCCTATCCTGCAGACAGAATTGAAATAAAGCATGCAAGCGATGTTATCGAGACAGCTGAGCATCCTGTTATGGCAATCAAGAGAAAGAAAGATTCTTCTATGGTTGTAGGTCTTCATCTTGTAAAGGAAGGCCAGGCAGATGCATTCGTTTCGGCTGGAAATTCCGGGGCACTTTTAGTAGGTGGTCTTGGAATTGTTGGAAGAATTCGTGGTATTGAGCGTGCTCCATTCGGCGCTATTATCCCTACTAAAAATGGCGTATGTCTTCTTGCAGATTCTGGAGCAAATGTTGACTGTCGTAGCAGTCATCTTGTTCAGTTTGCAAGGATGGGCAGTATCTACATGGAGAAGGCTCTTGGTATCAAAAATCCTCGAGTTGCTATTGTTAACAACGGCGCAGAGGAAGAAAAGGGAAATGCTCTTGTGAAGGAGACAATGCCACTTCTTAAGGAATGCTCAGATATCAATTTCATTGGTGGTATCGAGGCACGAGAGATTCCTAATGGCACAGCAGATGTTGTTGTTTGTGACGGCTTTGTTGGTAATGCACTTCTTAAGCTTTACGAGGGGCTTGCAAGTACACTTATCAGTGTCATAAAGGGCGGTCTTATGAGTACACTTCGCTCTAAGATTGGCGCAGCACTTGCTTTGCCTGCTCTTAAAAAGACACTTAAGTCATTTGACGCCACTACTTATGGAGGAGCTCCACTTCTTGGCCTTAATGGTCTTGTGGTTAAGACTCACGGAAGCGCCAAAGCAAACGAGGTTAAGAACACTATTTTTCAGTGTGTAACCTTCAAGGAGCAGAAAATTAACGAGCTTATCAGAGATTATATTGTGATAGATAAACAAAAGGAGGACTAGACAATGGAATTCGAATTATTAAAGGAGATTATTGCTGAGGTATTAAACGTAGATGCAGCTGAGATTAAAGAGAGCACAACTTTCGTTGATGACCTTGGTGCTGATTCACTTGATGTTTTCCAGATTATAATGGGTGTTGAGGAAAAGCTCAATATCGAGGTTGATACAGATGCAGCTGAGAAGCTTTCAACTGTAGGTGATGCAGTTGAGCTTATCAAGAAGACTGTAGCTGAGAAATAATCAAAAGGTTCAAAGCATCCAGCTTTGGCTGGATGCTTTTCTTAAATTTTAAAACTCTATTGGAGGTATGATTTTGAAGGATTTAAAGGAATTTCAAAAGACTATCGGCTATGAGTTTAGAGACGAAAGCTTATTACGCCAGGCGCTTACACACAGTTCTTACGCTAATGAGCATCACATGAAGAAGCTCTCTGACAATGAGAGACTTGAGTTTCTTGGTGATGCGGTGCTTGAAATTGTTTCGAGTGAGTTTTTGTATCTAAATTACACCGATTTAAATGAGGGTAAGCTTTCTAGGCTTCGTGCAAGTATTGTTTGCGAGCCTACACTTGCTTACATCTGTAAGGAGATTAATCTTGGTGATTACGTTCTCCTTTCTAAGGGTGAGGATATGACTGGTGGACGTACACGTAAGTCTATTTTGTCAGATGCCTTTGAGGCTACTATTGGTGCTATCTTTTTGGATGGTGGAATGGAGCCTGCTTCTAAATATATTCATCGCTTTGTTTTAAATGATATTGAACATAAGCAGCTGTTTTATGATAGCAAGACACGTTTGCAAGAGGTCGTTCAGGCTAATTTTAAGGAAGCTCTTACATATGAGCTTCTTTCGGAATCTGGTCCTGATCACGCAAAACAGTTCGAGGTTCGTGCAATGGTTGGCACTCGTGTCTTAGGCAGTGGAATCGGCAGCACCAAAAAGGCAGCCGAGCAGGAAGCGGCCTACGAAGGTCTTATGCGCCTCCACAAGGAAGATTCGATTAAAATCATTTAATGTATGAAGCAATATTTTCGATTAAGAATATGTTTTGCTTTTTCATAATCCAGCATGTAGCTGACAAGCTCTTGATGTTACTCAAGGAGAGCTTTCTATGCTCGACGGAGTAATATCAAGGCTTGTAAGTGTAACAGGCGGAATAATTATAAAAACTAGGGGAATAATATGTACTTAAAAAGTATAGAAATATATGGTTTCAAGTCTTTTGCCAAGAAGATGAAATTCGAATTCCATAACGGCATCACTGGTATCGTTGGTCCAAACGGCTCTGGTAAGAGTAATGTTGCGGATGCGGTGCGCTGGGTACTTGGCGAGCAGTCTGCAAAGCAGCTTAGAGGTTCATCCATGCAGGATATCATCTTTGCAGGAACTGAGGCTCGTAGCCCGCTTTCTTATGCGTATGTTGCACTTACTATGGATAATAGTGATCATGTGCTTCCGATTGATTATGAAGAGGTTACAATTGCAAGACGTGTTTACCGTTCTGGAGAAAGCGAATATCTTCTCAACGGTGCGCCATGCCGTCTAAAGGATGTCGCAGAGCTTTTCTACGATACTGGTGTCGGCAAGGAAGGCTATTCTATTATCGGACAGGGTCAGATTGAGAAGATTCTTTCTGGTAAGCCTGAGGATAGACGTGAGCTTTTTGATGAAGCTGTAGGTATCGTTAAGTATAAAAAGCGTAAGGCTGCATCTGTTAAAAAGCTTGAAAGCGAACGCGAGAATCTTGTTCGTGTAAACGATATTCTCTCTGAACAGGAGCGTCGTATCGGACCTTTGGAAAAACAGTCTGAGGACGCCAAGAAATATCTCAAATTCAAAGAGGATTTAAAGAAGATTGACGTTAATGCTTTCTTACTAGAGGTAGACAGACTTCAGAACAATTTGGATGATGTTGAAAAGAACTCAAAGATTGCTTCACAGCAGCTGGAAGAGAGCAAGAATGCTCAGGAGGAAATTCGCGTTAAGTATGATGCCCTTGAGCAGGAGATTACTGAGCTTGACGAGAAGATTGAAAGCTTAAAGCAGGAGCAGTCAGATTCTACACTTCTCAAAGGAAAGCTCGAAAATGAAATTGCTCTTTTGGAGGAGCAAATTCGTTCGGCAAATGCATCTGAGGAGCAGCAGGCTAATCGTATTGCTGAAATTGAGGCTGACAAGGCTGAAAAGGAAAAACAGCTTACTGAGTTCAATATAGAGAAAGAATCTTTTGATAAGACATTGGATGAGGCTGTTGAACGTCTTAATTCTGTAAAATCAAGCTATAGCGAATTGCAGAATGCAATTCTTGTAAATAATGAGAAAATCGATGCTGACAACAAGGCTATTATGGAGCTCCTCAATAACCGTGCTTCAATTAAGTCTAAAGAACAGCGTCTTGAAACAATGCTTGAACAGACCAATATCCGTAAGGCAAAGCTGACACAGCGCCTCTTGGAGCGTAAGACTCGCGAGGAGGATTTGGACGTTGCTGTTGCACTTGCTGAGGAAGACTTTAAGAATGCGCAGAGTCTTCTTCTTGAGTTGCAGGATAAGGATAAGGAATTTTCTGCAAAAGCAGTTGAATGGAAGGAAAAGAGCAAAAAGAATTTTGAGTCACTTCAGGCTAAGAAGGATGAATTTGCCCGTGTTCAGACACGTTTGGAGTCTATTAAAAATATAGCAGAACGCTATGAGGGCTATGGAAATTCAACCCGTAAGGTGATGGAGCAGAAGGGCAGAATCGATGGCATCGAGGGCGTTGTCTCTGATCTTATCCATGTTGAAAAGAAATATGAAATGGCTATCGAGACAGCTCTCGGTGGTAATATTCAAAATATTGTTACAAAGGATGAGGCTTGTGCTAAAAAGCTTATCAGCTTCTTAAAGGAGAATAAGCTTGGACGTGCCACATTCCTTCCTCTTACATCTGTAGATGGACGTGGTAACTTCAAAAAGACTGAGGTTCTTGATGAGAAGGGTGTACTTGGTCTTGCATCAGAACTTGTAAGCTGTGACAGCAAGTTTGATGGTGTTGTAGCCTATTTGCTTGGTCGAGTTGTTGTTACAGATAATATTGATTCAGCTATCGCTCTTGCAAAGAAGAACAATTACAGCATCCATATAGTCACTGTTGATGGCGAATATTTGGCGCCAGGTGGTTCAATGACTGGTGGTCACTTTAAGAACAAGTCAAATCTTCTTGGACGAAACCGTGAGATTGAGGAGCTTGAAGAGAAGCTTGATGTTCTCTCAAAGGAAATGGATGAACTGAAGAATAGAGCAGCTGAAATTGAGACTGCTGCTGCACTTCTTGATTCTGACAGGGAAGACAATACTTCAAAGCTTAATGAAGCTGCTATTGCTCTTAATACTGCTAAGCTTGGCTTGGACAGAGCAAACGAGCAGAAGAAGGAGAGCTTGACAGCTTACGAAGGCCTTGCTAAGGAAAGTGAGGAGCTGGAGGCTCAGCTTACAGAAATTACTGCAGGCAAAAAGGAAATCGAATTTGAAAAGCAGGAATCTGAGTCTAAGGAAGCGGAGCTTCAGGCAGAGATTCAGAAGCTTTCTGACGAGGTTGACGAGAAGACTTACATGGAGACCTCTGTTAACCGTACTATGTCTGAGGTACTCATTGAAGAAGCAAATGCCAGAAGTAATGTTGATTTCGTTCAGCAGAACATTAACCGTGTAACTGCAGAAATCGAAAAATGCTTATCAGATATTGAATCTATCAAAGAAAACGCTGCATCTTCTAAAGAGGAGACTGAGGCTAAGCAGAACAGAATCGAAGAAATTAAGAGCACGATTGCTGCATCTGACGATTCCTTTGGAAAACTTGAGTCAGACATAAAGGAGAATATAGCAAAGAGAGATGCTCTCAACAACTCTCACAAGAATTTCTTCGAGCAGAGACAGGAGATCTCCGACAGAATCTCAGAGCTGGATAAAGAATGCTATCGTCTTGGTGCTCAGATTGAGAAGATTAACGATGCAATTTCTTATCAGAATAATTACATGTGGAATGAGTATGAGCTCACTTACCATAATGCTGAGGAGCTGAAGGATCCTGAGTTTAACGACCTTGATCAAATGAAGAAGGATGCGAATAAGATTAAGAATTCCATCCGTGCAATGGGCAACGTCAATGTAAACGCTATTGAGGAATATAAGGAGCTTTCTGAACGCTATAATTTCCTCAAAGGACAGCACGATGATTTGGTTGAGGCAGAGGCTTCACTTGTTCGTATTATCGAAGAGCTTGACGAGGGAATGAGAAAGCAGTTTACAGAGGGCTTTAAGGATATTCAGGTTCAGTTTGACAAGGCTTTCAAAGAGCTTTTTGGTGGTGGACACGGTTCACTTGCTCTTGTTGACGAGGAAGACATTCTTGAAACAGGTATTATTATCAATGCTCAGCCACCTGGAAAGAAGCTTATCAATATGATGCAGATGTCCGGTGGTGAGAAATCGCTTACAGCTATAGCGCTCTTGTTTGCAATTCAGAATCTGAAGCCATCACCATTCTGTCTTCTTGACGAGATTGAGGCGGCTCTTGATGACGCAAACGTAGACCGTTTTGCAAATTACCTGCACAAGCTTACAAAGAATACTCAGTTCATTGTTATCACTCACCGTCGTGGTACTATGAATGCAGCTGATCGTCTCTTTGGTATTACTATGCAGGAAAAGGGTGTTTCGACACTTGTATCAGTTAACCTTATTGAATCGCAATTGGATGATTAAACATGGCAGAAAAAATTAGTTTTTGGAAACGTCTGGTTAATGGTCTGACCAAAACCAGAGATAATTTCATAAAATCCATGGATTATATTTTTAATGGATTTTCAAACATTGATGAGGACTTCTACGAGGAATTGGAGGAGGTTCTTATAATGGGAGACATTGGTGTGCGCACTACCGAGACTATCCTTGATGATCTTAAGGAGGCAGTTAAAAAGGAGCACATTAAGGAACCTTCCGAATGTAAGGAGTTTTTGATTAACGAGATAAAGACACAGATGGCTTTAGATGAGACCAGTTTTGATTTCGAGAAGAAGACCTCTGTTGTACTTGTCATTGGAGTTAATGGTGTCGGAAAGACAACCACCATCGGAAAGCTTGCAGGAAAGCTTAAAGCTCAGGGCAAGAAGGTTATGGTGGCAGGTGCTGACACCTTCCGTGCTGCAGCTTCGGATCAGCTTAAGGAATGGGCAGATAGAGCATCTGTAGAATTTGTTGGTGGGCCAGAAGGCTCGGATCCTGCAGCTGTAGTTTATGATGCAGTACATGCCGCAAAGGCACGTGGTGTTGATATTCTGCTTGTTGACACGGCAGGTCGTCTACACAACAAGAAAAACCTTATGAATGAGCTTTCTAAGATTAACAGCACTATCTCTAAAGAATTCCCAGAGGCTTACAGGGAGACTCTTATTGTTCTTGACGGAACAACAGGTCAGAATGCCCTTGTTCAGGCAAAGGAATTCTCTGAGGTTACAGATATTTCTGGTATAGTTCTTACAAAACTTGACGGAACTGCAAAAGGAGGTATTGCAATCGCAATACAATCTGAGTTAAAATTGCCAGTAAAATACATTGGTGTTGGAGAAACAATAGACGACTTAGAGAAGTTCAACGCAGACGATTTTGTTAATGCTTTGTTCTACGCTGAAAACTAAATAGCCGTCAGAGGGAGAAAGACATGCTTACTTTGGACAAATTTGAAGAGGCCTCTAAAATCGTTACAGAGGTCACACACGAGACGAAACTAGTTTACAGCGATTATTTCAGCGAGAAATCAGGCAATGATGTTTACCTTAAACCTGAAAATATGCAGCTCACTGGCGCTTACAAGCTTAGAGGTGCTTACTACAAGATTAGTACACTTACAGATGAGGAAAGAGCCAAGGGCTTAATTACTGCTTCTGCTGGAAACCACGCACAGGGCGTTGCTTACGCAGCAGCTAAATATGGCGTTAAGGCAACAATCGTAATGCCTACAACTACACCTCTTATCAAGGTTAATCGTACAAAGAGCTACGGTGCAGACGTGGTCCTTTATGGAGATGTTTATGATGAGGCTTGCGAGCATGCGTATAAGCTTGCAGATGAGCACGGTTACACATTTATTCATCCATTTGATGACTTGGCAGTGGCTACTGGCCAGGGTACAATCGCAATGGAAATCTTCAAAGAGCTTCCACTTGTAGAATATATTTTAGTTCCAGTTGGCGGAGGCGGACTTGCCACTGGTGTTTCTACACTTGCAAAGCTTCTTAATCCAAAGATTAAAGTTATTGGTGTTGAACCAAGTGGTGCAGCATCGCTTAGAGCTTCCTTCGACAAGGGAGAGGTTACAACACTTTCCTCTGTAAATACTATTGCAGACGGTACTGCTGTAAAGACTCCGGGAAGCAATATTTTCCCATATCTTCAGGAGAATATCGATGAAATCATTACAGTTGATGATGATGAGTTAATCGTTGCGTTCCTTGACATGGTCGAAAACCACAAGATGGTAGTTGAGAATTCTGGCCTTCTTACAGTTGCAGCCTTAAATCACCTTGATTTCAAGGGAAAGAGAGTTGTTTCTGTACTTTCAGGTGGAAATATGGATGTTATCACAATGTCATCTGTAGTTCAGCAGGGCTTGATTTTTAGAGACAGAATCTTTACAGTTTCAGTTCTTCTTCCTGACAAACCAGGTATGCTTGCAAAGGTTTCTCAGGTTATTGCAGACCAGCAGGGTAATGTAATAAAGCTTGAGCATAACCAGTTTGTTACTACAAACCGTTCTGCAGCTGTTGAGCTTCGCATTACTCTCGAGGCCTTTGGAACTGACCATAAGGGCCAGATTATTAAAGCTCTTGATGAAGGTGGCTACAGACCAAAGATAGTTAGAACTTCTTTATAAAAATATTTTTAAGTGTCAAGTAAATTCACTTGACACTTATTTATTTATATAGTATATTAGTCTGCGGTGATAAAGGAGCGTTATGGAAGATAAGATTAAATCAGGATATTTATATGATTTCTATGGTGAGCTTCTAACGGAGCATCAGCGTAGTGTATATGAGATGAGTATAAATGATGATTTGTCTTTGTCTGAGATTGCGGATTCCTTATCTATTTCCCGACAGGCAGTTCACGATATGTTAAAGCGTTGTGATCGACAGCTTGAGGAATACGAGGAAAAGCTTCACCTGGTAGAGAAGTTTATGAATGTAAAGGCCGATGTTCTTCGAATTAACGAACTGACATCGCAGGCACCTAGCAAAGAAACTTTAGCTGAGATTTCTCAGTTATCTACGTCAATTTTAGAGGAATTATAATATATGGCTTTTGATTCACTTTCAGAAAAGCTTCAAGGGGTTTTTAAGAACCTTAGAAGCAAGGGTCGACTTACAGAGGCTGATGTGAAAGCAGCTCTGAAGGAAGTAAAGATGGCTCTTCTTGAAGCTGATGTTAATTTTAAAGTAGTAAAGCAGTTTACTAATACTGTCACAGAACGAGCTATTGGTTCAGATGTAATGAATGGCTTGAATCCTGGACAGATGGTTATAAAGATTGTAAACGAAGAGCTTGTTAATCTTATGGGCTCAGAGGTTACAGATATCACTTATGGTACAGGCGGAGCCATTACCACAATCATGATGGTTGGTCTCCAGGGTGCTGGTAAGACTACCACTACAGCAAAACTTGCTGGTAAGGTAAAACAGCGCGGCAAGAAACCTCTTCTAGTTGCCTGTGATATTTATCGTCCTGCCGCTATTGAACAGTTGCAGGTCAATGGAAAGAAGCAGCAGGTTGAGGTATTTTCTTTAGGCGATAAGGAAAAGCCTGTAAAGATAGCTAAAGAAGCTATGGATTATGCTAAGAAGAATGGGTTTGATGTAGTCATTTTTGATACAGCAGGTCGTCTTCATATAGATGAGGATATGATGAATGAGCTTGAATCCATCAAGCAGAACATCAATATTCTCAATACCATTTTGGTAGTTGATGCGATGACAGGTCAGGATGCAGTTAATGTTTCCCAGACTTTCGATGAAAAGATTGGTATTGACGGTGTTATCATCACAAAGCTTGATGGTGATACCAGAGGTGGTGCAGCCCTTTCTATTAAGGCTGTCACAGGAAAGCCTATTTTATTTGCAGGTATGGGCGAAAAGCTCTCTGATTTGGAGCAGTTCCACCCAGATCGTATGGCTAGCCGAATCCTTGGCATGGGTGACGTGTTGTCACTCATCGAAAAGGCGGAGGCAGAAATTGATAAGGACGCGGCATTAGCCCTTTCAAAGAAGGTTAAGAAGGCATCCTTCGATTTCAACGATTATCTCACATCTATGGAGCAAATGAAGAAGCTTGGAGGACTTACCTCTATCCTTGGTATGATGCCGGGTATAAATGCTTCTCAGATGGCAGAGCTTGAAAATGCTGTGGATGATAAGAAGCTCGCACATATCGAGGCTATCATTCTTTCAATGACTCCAGCTGAGCGTGAGAATCCAAAATTACTAAATCCTAGCAGAAAGCACAGAATTGCTGCTGGAGCTGGTTTAGATATAGCAGAGGTTAATCGCTTCATTAAGCAATTTGAGCAATCAAAGAAGATGATGAAGCAAATGCCGAATATGATGGGAAAAGGACGACGCGGAATGCGTTTTCCATTTTAACCGTTAGTAATTTATTAATTTATTGTTTTATTTAACAGGAGGAATTAAAAATGGCAGTAAAGATTAGATTAAAGAGAATGGGTCAGAAGAAGAGACCAATCTACAGAATCGTAGTAGCAGACGCTAGAGCACCACGTGATGGTAGAAACATCGATGAGATCGGTACATACGATCCAAACCAGGAGCCAGCTGAGGTTACAGTTGACACTGAGGCAGCTAAGAAGTGGATTGCAAACGGTGCAAAGCCAACTGAGACAGTTGCTAGACTTTTCAAGCAGGCTGGTGTTCAGTAATCATTCATAATCGAAAGGTAGAGGAATATAGTGATGAAAGAATTAGTTGAAGTAATTGCTAAGTCACTTGTAGACAATCCGGAAGAGGTTGTTGTTTCCGAGAAAGAGGACGCTAAGTCAATTGTTGTTGAACTTCGCGTTGCACCTTCTGATATGGGTAAGGTTATTGGAAAACAGGGTAGAATCGCAAAGGCTATACGTGCGGTTGTTAAGGCTGCAGCCTCAAAGATTGACAAGAAGGTAATTGTTGACATCGTTGATGCCGACTAATGGGACTCATGGGCCGGATGCAAATCGGGCCCATATTTTTTAGAATATTGTTTCTTGTGGTATACAATACTTTATTGCTTTAGTTCAGTAAAGCTTTAAACTGATAACGAAATGCCGTAAAATCACAGCTTCTTCACATTATGAATTATTATTCAAAAACTATGAATAAAAAGAACCCTTGATAATTAAATCTCAATTTATTAGAATAGCTTTTGTGAACAAGGGCGTTCTTATCCTTGTTTTTTTGTTATCTTGGATGTCCGTGTGACAGAAACATTTGTATTTTGATATGTTTTTAAAAAAGGATTATGACGGAAGCGTATATCAGCTTCCATACGAAGAATCAGAGTTTAAGAAGAATAAAATTATAACAGCCATTTTTTGTATTTCTTTTATTCTGATATATATAATAGTAGGTTCTGTTAATACAGCTTCATCAAGAACTATTTGGATTGTATTTCCATTTATGTTTATGTTTCTTCCAATGGCATTTAATGCTCTTGGAACTATTAATATGATAGGACTGAAGCCAGTGATGCTTAATGCTGATTATGAGAGATCTATTCTAAGAATAAAGAATTGCTCCATGGCTGTATTGGTAATGGCTGTCATTAATATCATTTTGGATTTGATCTTTATTATTCTGAATCATACTGATTTAGATTTTGTTATAGAAATTTCTTATATAATGCTCTTACTATTGCTTATAGCTATGGTTGTTGCATTTGGTAAGAAATATGACAAAATGTTTGGAGGGGTTACATTGTACTCCAATCAATAAAGATAGTTTGCTCCCGGGGTATTATTTAGGGTGTAAATATATATTATAGGAGGATTTTCTTATGAAAAAGAAAAAGATTGTTTCGCTTCTTCTTGTCGCAGCTATGTCACTTTCAATGGTTGCTTGTGGAAAGAGCGCAGACACAGCTAGCAAGTCTAGCGAGAGTGGCAGTGAATCTACTTCATCTTCAGACACTCCACTTGTTATCGGCTGGGATGCAATGAGCCAGAAGTTCAGCCCATTCTTTGCTGAGTCTCATCCAGATATGTATTTGGATGATAAGTGTGTACAGATTGGTCTTCTTAGTGTCGACCGTGCAGGTCAGTACATCTTAGAAGGTATTGATGGCTATAAGGCTGAGTACAATGGAACAGAGTACACATATTACACACCATCTGATATCAAAGTAAATGAAAACGAAGATGGTACAGTTACTTATGATATCAAGATTAGAGATGACATAAAGTTCTCTGATGGAGAGCCTGTTACTATCGATGATGTAATCTTCTCATTCTATGTAGTATCAGATCCTACATATGATGGTCCTTCAACATTTGCTTCACTTCCTGTAAAGGGTATGGAAGAGTATAGAAGTGGTGTTTCTACACTTTCTAGTCTTATTGCTGAGGCAGGTAAGGACAACACAGATTTCACAAACTTTACGGAAGAGCAGCAGAAGGCATTCTGGGATGCTTGTGCAAACGAAGGTGCTGCATTCACACAGTCTATCGTAGATTATATGGTAGAGAATGCTGGTGTTGCTGAAGGTGATGTTTCAGCTGCAGCTGCAGGTTGGGGCTTCGAGCTTCCAGCAGGCGCTACAACAGAGGATTTCTTCCTTGCAATTGGCGAGCAGTATGGTTGGAATTTCGCATCTATGGATAAGGAAGCAGCTTCAGTAACAATCGCTGATTCATTCCCTGAGGACGTACTTGCTATGTCTACAACAGGTGTTCAGACAGGTGAGTCTGCAGATCACATTGAAGGTATTGTTAAGACAGGTGACTATAGCATGACTGTTACACTCACAGAGTTTTCTGCACCAGCTATCGAAAAGCTTGGAACAGCTATTGCTCCAATGCACTACTATGGCGACAAGTCACTTTATGATTATGACAATAACAAGTTCGGTTTCCCTAAGAATGATCTTTCAATTGTAAGAGAAAAGACTACTAAGCCACTTGGTGCTGGTCCTTACAAGTTTGTAGAGTACAAGAACAAGATTGCTTATCTTGAGGCTAACGAGAACTACTATCTTGGAGCTCCAAAGATTAAGTCTCTTCAGTTTAAGGAGACACAGGAGGCTGATAAGATTCCTGGTGTACTTCAGGGAACAATTGATCTTTCAGAGCCTTCAATCTCTAAGGCTGCAGTAGAGCAGATTTCTGGTGAGAACTCTAATGGAGAGCTTGCTGGTGATAAGCTTACAGCTACACTTGCAGATAACCTTGGTTACGGTTACATTGGTATGTGCGCTAAGAACGTTAAGGTTGGAAACGATGCTTCAACAGAGCAGTCTAAGGACCTTCGTAAGGCTATTGCAACAGTAATTGCTGCATACCGTGATGTAGTTATTGATTCATATTATGGAGAGGCTGCTGAGGTTATTCAGTATCCTATCTCTAATTCTTCTTGGGCAGCTCCACAGAAGTCTGACCCAGATTATGAAATCGCATTCTCTAAGGATGTAGATGGAAATCCAATTTACACAGAGGGAATGTCAGATGATGAGAAGTACGATGCAGCTCTTAAGGCAGCTCTTGGTTACTTCGAGGCAGCTGGCTACACAGTTGAAGATGGCAAGCTTACAGCAGCTCCTGCTGGTGCAAAGCTTTCATACGAGGCTATGATTCCTGGTGGTGGAAATGGTGATCACCCAGCATTTGGTATTCTTACAGGTGCTAAGGAGCAGTTCGCTAAAATCGGTTTCGAGCTTGTAATTAATGACCTTGCTGATTCTTCAGTACTTTGGGATACACTTTCAGCTCAGAAGGCTGAAATCTGGTGCGCAGCTTGGGGTGCTACAGCTGATCCTGATATGTATCAGGTATATCACAGCCAGGGCGGTTCAGCATACCAGTATGCTGTATACTCAGATGAGCTTGATGCTCTTATTGAGGATGCTAGAACAAGTGCAGATCAGTCTTACAGAAAGGCTGTTTATAAGGAATGTCTTGATTTCATCGTAGACTATGCTGTAGAAATTCCTACATATCAGAGACAGAACGGTGTTCTTTACTCTTCAGAGAGAGTTAATATTGATTCTCTTGTAAAGGATCCTACACCATTCTGGATTTGGATGGATGAACTCGCTACACTTGAGATGAATTAATTTAAGTCTTCTTTATTTCCTAGGGCTTGTGTATAATAGCCCTAGGAAATATTTTGCTTATTTTTTTAGATTAAAACTACCTTTAATAAATATATGAAAATAAAGGTATTTTATGATGGGATGGGTTATTGAATTTGGTAAAGGACATTTGTCCTTTATTTGTCTCACCATAAAATATCTTTATTTATGAAATAAAGGGGAATAATAAAGAAAGGAATTTTAGTGTCATGAAGAAATTTGTGATCAGACGATTATTATTATCAATCGTAATCTTGTTCTTCGTATCGATGATTATCTATGCAATCATGAGATGCATGCCTACATCCTTCGTAGAACAGAAAGCTATGGCTCTTTCACAGAAGCCAGGAGCTAAGAGCTACCAGGAGTGGCTCGACCAATTAAATGCAGCCTATGGTCTTGATGTAGGTATTGTCCAGGGATATCTTAAATGGTTTGTTAAGCTTATCACTCAGCGTGATTTTGGAGATAGCTGGTACTTTAACATGCCTGTACTTGAGAAGTTTTCTAGTGTAATTTGGTATTCATTTGCACTTTCACTTGCTTCATTCATCCTTGAGATTTTTATTGCTATTCCTTTAGGTGTAATTGCTGCAAGAAAGCAGTATTCAGGTGCGGATTATGCCATTACTGTATTTGCTCTTATAGGTATTTCACTTCCAAGCTTTTTCTTCGCAACAATTCTTAAATGGATTTTTGCAATTAAGCTTCAGTGGTTTGACCTTTATGGTATTGTAGGTCGTAATTATATGAATCTTTCTACAGGTGGAAAGATTCTTGATATGGCATACCATCTTATACTTCCAGCTATTACACTTACTATTGTTTCAGTAGGTTCTTTAATGCGTTATACACGTACTAACATGCTAGAAGTACTTAATGCAGATTATATCCGTACAGCTCGTGCTAAGGGTCTTTCTGAAAAGAGAGTTGTAAATCATCACGCTTTTAGAAATATTCTTATTCCAATCATCACTCTTCTTGGTGGTACTTTGCCAGGACTTTTTGGTGGTGCTATGATTACTGAAACATTGTTCCAGATTCCAGGTATCGGATATACATCATATCAGTGTATTATTCAGGGAGATATCCCATTTGTAATGTTCTATATGTTATTCTTTGCAATGCTTATTCTTTTGGGCAACCTTATTGCAGATATTCTTTATGCTGTAGTTGACCCACGAGTAAGAGTAAATTAAGGAGGAAAGTAACGTGAGCGAAGAGAAGAATTTAAATAATGAAGAGCTTGCACTTGATGATGCTAACCGCGTTCAGGTTCTTTCTCCTGGAATGATGGTTGCAAAGCGTTTCTTTAGAAACAAGCTTGCTATTACAGGTCTTATTATTATTGCCTGCATGTTTTTATTTGCATTTTTAGGTGGTGTAGTTGTTCCGTATTCTCAGTCAGAGGTTTTTTACACATCTGAGGAGATGAAGAAGGATTATGCTGGTGCTACAGAAATTTCAGAGTACCAGGTTTTTGCAAATGAGGGAGAAGAGCTTCCAAAGGATATCAGCTCTAAGCTTATCCTTGCTCTTACAAAGAAGGAAGCTACTATCACAACACGAGATGGTTCTACATTTGCTTTAAATGAGCTTAATAACGATATTTTTGAAATTGCCAGTGCTGATGGTAGCAAGAGTCTTGCTTATGTATGCAAGCTTCAGGCATACGCTCCAGAAGGTGGTTTGGTAGAGTCTGGACTTACAGCTGCAATGGTTGCTGCTAGAGCAAATGATGAGTCAAGCTTTGAGTACAATGGCGCAACTTATACAGTAGAAGAGCATGGCTCAGGTACTATGGTAAGAAATGCTTCCGGTGAGGATGTTGCATATGTTACATCTTACAGTATCAATGCTGTAGAAAATGGTGTTATTATTTCGATTGATTTCAGAGAGGCAGTTGTAGCGGCTATTTCTAGCAAGGCAGATTCTTTTGAATTCGATGGAGAGGAATATCAGATTTCTAATAAGAATGGTCAGTATACAATTACTAAATATAAGAATACTAGTGTAATCAACCAGTTTGAGGCACCATCTTCAAAGCACTTGGTTGGTACAGATGGAAACGGAATGGATCTTCTTGCTCGCCTTATGTACGGTGGTCGTATTTCCCTTCTTATTGGTTTTGTAGTAGTAGCAATTGAGCTTTGCCTTGGTATTATTGTTGGTGGCTTCGCTGGTTACTTTGGTGGATGGGTAGATACTCTTCTTATGAGACTTGTAGATATAATCTACTGTGTACCTTCAATGCCACTTTACCTTATCCTTGGTTCTATCATGGATTTCTATAAGGTTGATGCAGGAATACGTATTTTCTATCTTTGTATTGTAATGGGACTTATCGGTTGGGTAGGTATTGCCCGTATCATCAGAGGTCAGATTTTATCTCTTAGGGAACAGGAATTTATGACAGCCTGCGAGGCTTGTGGTATTAGCATTAGACGTCGTGTGTTCAAGCACCTTATTCCTAATGTTATTCCTCAGCTTGTAGTTTTTGCTTCTATGGATATCGGTGCTGTTATCCTTGCTGAGTCTACACTTTCATTCCTTGGACTTGGTGTTAAGTACCCAGCAGCTTCTTGGGGAAATATAATCAATGCTGTTAACGATTCTTACGTTATGACAAACTACTTATTCGTATGGATTCCAGCTGGTATTCTTATTCTCCTTACAGTACTTGCGTTTAACTTTATTGGTGACGGCCTTCGTGATGCTTTCGATCCAAAGATGAAGAGATAATAGAGGTGATAACATGGCAAAGAAAAATGTAAATTATATATCAGCCAAGGAATCCCGTAAGATTTCAAAAGAGAATCGAAAGATTACTAAGGAATTCGAGGCTAAGAGAAATAGAAAGCATATTCCAGAAGAGGAATATATTACAAAGATGAAGAACCCAGAGAACTGTGTTGAGTTCGATGATGTTCATACATACTTCTTTACTGATATCGGAACAGTAAAGGCTGTAGATGGTGTTTCATTTAACGTGCCACAGGGTAAGACTGTTGGTATCGTAGGTGAGTCTGGTTGCGGAAAATCAGTTACATCACTTTCTATGCTTCAGCTTGTACAGCGTCCACAGGGGCAGACAGTTTCAGGTGAAATTCGTTTCAACTCTGGTGATGAGTGCGTTAATGTTGTTAATGCTCCAGCATCAAAGATGCAGGAGCTTCGCGGAAACAAAATGGCTATGATTTTCCAGGAGCCAATGACAGCACTTAATCCTGTATTTAGAGTAGGTGCTCAGATTGACGAGGTTATCAAGCTTCATCGTCCAGAGATGAGCGATGAGGAGATTAAGAATCGTACAATCGAGATGCTTGGTATGGTTGGTATCGCTAATAAAGAAGGTGTTTACTCAATGTATCCTCACGAGCTTTCAGGCGGTATGAGACAGCGTATTTGTATCGCTATGGCACTTGCCTGCGAGCCAAAGCTTATCGTAGCTGACGAGCCTACAACAGCTCTTGATGTTACTATCCAGGCGCAGATTCTTGACCTCCTTCGCGATCTTAAGGACAGAATCAACAGCTCAATCATGCTTATCACACACGACCTTGGTGTTGTAGCTGAGATGGCAGATTATGTTGTTGTTATGTATGCTGGTCGTGTAGTTGAAAAGGGTACAGCAAGAGAAATCTTCAAGGACCCACGTCATCCTTACACAATTGGTCTAATGAAGTCTAAGCCAGTTGTTGGACAGAAGGTAGATGAGCTTTACTCAATCCCTGGTTCTGTTCCAAACCCAGTTAACATGCCAGATTATTGTTATTTTAAAGATAGATGTGATATGTGTATGGAATGCTGCAATGGCGAGTTCCCAGAGGAATACTATATCTCAGATACACATATGGTAAGATGTTACAGATGCAAAGAGGAGGGTGAGAGACATGAGTAACGAGAAAGACTACATCTTAGAAGTCAATCACCTTAAGAAATACTTCCCTATCAAGGGCGGCTTCTTTGGTGGTGTAACAGGAAACGTTAAGGCTGTAGATGACGTTTCATTTAAAATCGAAAGAGGTACTACAATGGGTCTCGTAGGTGAGTCTGGTTGTGGTAAGTCTACTACAGGACGTACAATTCTTCGTCTTCTTGAAAAGACTGATGGTGAAGTTATTTTTAACGGCGAGGATGTAAATTCAAAGAGCAAGAAGGAACTTAGAGAACTTCGTACAAAGATGCAGATTGTTTTCCAGGATCCATATTCTTCTCTTTCACCACGTCTTCCAATCGGTGAGATTATCGGTGAGGCAGTTAGAGAGCATGGTCTTGTTCCTGCTGCTGAATACGATGAATACATCTCAAAGATTATGAAGGAGTGTGGTCTTCAGGAGCACCATAAGGATAGATATCCTCATGAGTTCTCAGGTGGTCAGAGACAGCGTGTATGTATCGCTCGTGCACTTGCTCTTAATCCTGATTTCATCGTATGTGATGAGCCAGTATCTGCTCTTGATGTTTCTATTCAGGCACAGGTTATCAACCTTCTCAGAAAGCTTCAGAAGGATAGAGGCCTTACATACTTATTCATTTCACATGATCTTTCTGTAGTAGAGCATATCTCTGATACAGTTGGTGTTATGTACCTTGGCGGACTTGTTGAGACCGGTAAGACAGAGGACATTTTTGCAAATCCTCTTCATCCTTACACAAAGGCACTTTTCTCAGCTATTCCAATGCCAGATCCAGATTACAAGAAGGATAGAGTAATCCTTGAGGGTGATATTCCTTCACCAGCCAATCCACCTAAGGGATGTAAGTTCCACACAAGATGTTCAGAGTGTATGGGCATTTGTAAGGAAGTTGCTCCAGAGTCAAAGGATATGGGCAATGGACATATTGTAAGATGTCACCTTTATGATGATAAATAATTATGAATGATTTTAGTTATTTAAGAAAAATATTAGCTTCTGATTCTTCAGAGGTTTTACAAAAAGCTTTCAAGTCTCTCAGCAATGAGGGACTTGAAGTCTATGTACAGGATTTCGATAAAAGCTTTAAAGTTGCAAATGAAAAGCTTTTGAAAAAGGCTGGTTTTTTACTTGTTCCAGCGGCTGATTGGGATTTTGCCGTAGAGATTCTTGGGAGCATTGGACTCGAAAATTATCTTACAGAATGTGAGATTCCAGATGGAGCAAAGTCTGAATATGATATTGCTGTTGAGAAGTACTACAAAAAGCGAAAATGGACTTATATTGAAACAGGTGTTATTATCGTTGTAGCACTTATGTATTTTTTATTTAAAATTTTCACCAATTGATTTAGGAGGCTTTATTGGAAGAATTATTTCAGGTCGGTTCAATAACACAGACACATGGTATAAAAGGTGAGGTTAAGGTATTTCCTCTTACTGATGATATTACCCGTTTTAAGGGTATGAAGCATCTTCTTTTGGATGGTGGTAAGGATGGCTATATTGAGCTTGAGGTAGAGAATGTCCGTCCACAGAAGAATCTTGTTATCCTTAAGTTTAAGGGAATTGATAATATCAATGATATTGAAAAATTTAAAGGCAAGGGCCTTTATGTTACAAAGGATAATCGTGTAGAACTTAAGAAGGATGAGTATTTCATTGCTGATTTAATTGGATGTGATGTATATACAGATGAGAATCCTGATGAGAAGTTCGGTGTGATTTCTGATGTAATGGAGACAGGGGCGAATGATGTCTATGATATTGAGCTTATAAATGGAGGAAATGTTCTTCTTCCTGCTATCAAGGACTGTATCTTGAAGGTAGATGTGGATGCACGTCGAGTAGATATACATTTATTGAAGGGATTGATGGATTAGCATGAAGTATTATATTTTAACCCTTTTCCCAGAAATGATAGAGGATGCCTTAAATACAAGTATTTTAGGTCGTGCCAAGAATGCAGGGGCTATTTCATTTGAGGCTGTAAATATTCGCGATTACACCCTTGATAAGCACAAAAAGGTAGATGACTATCCTTATGGTGGTGGTGCTGGCATGGTTATGCAGGCTCAGCCAATTTACGATGCTTATCAGGCTATTTGCAAGAAGGCAGGTCATAAGGTTCATTGCATTTACCTTACACCACAGGGACAGCTGTTTAAGCAACAGAATGCTAAGGAGCTTGCACTAAAAGAGGACATATGCTTATTATGCGGTCATTATGAGGGTATTGATGAGCGAGTTCTTGAAGAAATTGTTGATGAGTATTATTCAATCGGTGATTATGTTCTTACAGGTGGAGAGCTTCCTTCTCTTGTAATGATAGATGCAATTTCGCGAATGGTGCCAGGAGTGCTTACAAACTCTGAGTCAGGAGAGGATGAGTCATTAGAGAACAACTTGCTGGAATATCCTCAGTATTCACGTCCAGAGACCTGGAATGACAGGAAGGTTCCATCTATTTTATTATCTGGTGATCATGCTAAAGTTGATGCTTGGAGAAAAGAGCAATCAATTCTTCGTACAAAGGAAAGAAGACCGGATTTGTACGCAAAATATTTAGAATCAACGGTTGATTAATGGTTTAATCCGTGTTATTATACTAGAGTTGCTAAAGAAGAGATGGTCCGCTGATTTGCAATAGGGCATTTCAAGAACGTCGCGATGTTTAGGAGGAATTAAAATGAACGCAAACGAGATTATTAGAAACATTGAAGCTGCAGAGCTTAAGGCTGAGCTTCCTGAGTTTTCAGTAGGAGACACAGTTAAGGTTTACGGCCGTATCGTCGAGGGTAACCGTACACGTACTCAGGTATTTGAGGGTACAGTTATTAAGAGACAGGGTGGCAGCAACCGTGAGACATTTACAGTACGTAAGTCATCAAACGGTGTTGGTGTTGAGAAGACATGGCCACTTCACAGCCCTAACGTTGAGAAGATCGAAGTAGTTCGTAAGGGTAAAGTTCGTAGAGCTAAGCTTTACTACCTCAGAGATCTCACAGGTAAGAAGGCAAAGGTTAAGGAGAGAATCTAATTACTCCAATCTCGAAAGTTTATGGAACAGTCACGGTTGTGGCTGTTCTTTTACTTTTAAGGACTTTTAATGGAAATTATATCCAAAGTGCGGTAAAATTATCCTAAAGTGTAAAAGGGAAATTATTATGATTTTTTCAAAAAGAAAAAGTTTTTTAGATAAGAAAACCGTCAAAAGAAAAGACGGATTGAACTTTCGACGCAGGCGTAGAAAGATTGATTTCGACAAGGTTAGATATATAGGGATTCTGGCTGGAGAGCTTGCGGTAGTTATTGCCTGCGCTTATGGTGTGGTTGTATGCTTTGGTAAGCAGGTTGAATGCTCGAATGCTTCAATGGAGCCTACTTATCAGACTTCAGATGTTTTGCTTATTAATACTGTAGCTTATAAGCTTTCAAAGCCAGAGACGGGTGATGTTATTGCTTTCAAGCCTAGGTCAAATGTTAATGCCAGCTTTAGTGTGAAGCGTATCATAGCGACGCCTGGTGACACTATATATATCAATAATGGGCGTATTTATTTAAATGACGAGCTCTACAAGGAAAATCTTGAGGTCGAGCGAATTGAAAATCCTGGCATTGCAGCAACTCCAATCACTTTAATGGATAATCAATATTTTGTTCTTGGAGACAATCGTAATTCTTCTGAGGATTCCAGATATGAGAGTGTTGGTTTTGTTACAAACGAGGATATTTTAGGAAAAGTTTGGATGAGATATCCATTTTAAAATAGATTTTGAGGTGAAGTATGGAATTTCAATGGTATCCAGGGCATATGACCAAAGCCAAGCGTCAGATGCAGGAAGATATTAAACTTATAGATTTGGTTATTGAGGTTATCGATGCGAGATGCCCGGTTTCCAGCAGGAATCCTGATATAAATGGACTAGCCAATGGAAAGCTTAGACTGATTCTTTTGAACAAGTCTGATTTGGCGGATAAGTCTGTTAATCAGAAATGGATTGAGTATTTTAAAGCACAGGGGTTTTATTGTGTAGAACTTGACTCCCGCGACAGAAAGAATATGAAGGGCGTGCAGGCTACTCTTGATGAGGTTTGCGCTGCAAAGTTTGAGCGTGACAGGAAGCGTGGAATCAAAAACAGACCTGTTAGGGCTATGGTTGTTGGTATTCCTAATGTAGGAAAATCCACATTCATTAATTCCTTTGCAGGACGTGCAGTAGCTAAGACAGGCAATAAGCCAGGTGTTACAAAAGGAAAGCAATGGATTAAGCTTAATAAATCTGTAGAGCTTCTTGATACTCCAGGTATTCTTTGGCCAAAGTTTGAGGATAATACAGTTGGATTGCATTTGGCGTTTATCGGTTCCATTAACGATGCAATCATAGAGACAAGAGAGCTTGCCCTTGAGCTTGCTGATTTTCTTAAGGATAATTATCCAGGCGTTATGAATAAAAGATACGAGGTTAGTGAGGATGCTGTGAATCATGAAATTATCACTGAGATTGCAGCAAAGCGTAACTTTGTAAAGAAGGGGTCAGAGCTTGATTTTGATAAGGCATCGCAGGTTTTAATTGATGAATTCAGAAACGGAAGTTTAGGAAATATATCACTTGAAAGGCCATAAGGACATGAATATTATTGATTTTAATGAGGAAGAGCAGATTAAGAAGGATATTGAAAGGGCTAGAGCCAGTGTTGATGAGAGGCCATCGGCTACTATAAAGGGTAAGTCTAAATCTTCCAAGGATAATGGTGAGGTTTTCGAAGAAGAGGAAGAAAAACTTACTGCTGGTGTTATCATCAGAGAAATTATTAGCGTAGTAATAAATGTTTTAATTTGTTTTGCAGTTGTATTTGTTATCACTCAGTTCATCGGACAGAGAACTGTTGTTAGTGGTTCTTCAATGGAGGATACACTTTCTGATGGGGACAATCTTATTGTTGATAAGGTAAGCTACAAGCTCCATGATCCAGAGCGTTTTGATGTAGTTGTTTTTCCGTATCAGTATGAGGAGGATACTTACTATATCAAGCGAATCATTGGACTTCCTGGAGAATCTGTGAGAATTGATGGTGGCGGAAATATCTATGTTAACGATCAGCTTCTTACTGAAAATTATGGAACAGAGACTATTTTAAATCCTGGTTTGGCAAATACAGAAATTTATCTTGGACCAGGCGAGTATTTTGTTCTCGGAGACAATCGAAACAACAGTACAGATTCAAGATTCGAAGCTGTTGGAAATATAAAGGGAGATGATATTGTTGGTAAGGCATGGCTTAGAGTGTATCCATTCAATAGTTTTGGCCTTGTAGACAATATTGAATAGTTATGAGCGAGAAGAAAATTACCGATATTCAAAGAGAATATAAAGATACTGAGTTGGATGCGCTTCCATCATTTATAGAGGAATATATTAGTGATGGTCGTCCTGGTGTTTCAAAAATCATTGGTCAGGCTCAGAAGCGTATGGAAAAGCTTAGAGTTGAGCGTGAGAGAATTGAACGCCTAAAGGAATATGAGCGCAAATACTGGGATAAATTCGATTTTATTGGTGGTATTGATGAGGTAGGCAGAGGACCTCTCGCTGGTCCTGTAGTTACAGCCTGCGTTATTTTGCCAAAGGACTGTGATATTCTTTACATTAATGATTCAAAGAAGCTTACTGCTGCAAAGCGTGATGAGCTATATGAGGAGATTATGTCAAAGGCAATCTCGGTTGGCATTGGAGCTGCCTCAGAACAGCGTATCGACGAGATCAACATCCTTCAGGCAACCTATGAGGCAATGCGTCAGGCTATTTCAGAATGCAGTGTTGAGCCACAGGTACTTTTGAACGATGCTGTTACAATACCATCTGTAACAATCCCTCAGGTTCCTATCATCAAGGGTGATGCAAAGTCTATCACAATTGGTGCTGCCAGCATTATTGCCAAGGTTACAAGGGATAGAATGATGGTTGAATACGATTCTATTTATCCAGAATATCATTTTGCAAACAATAAGGGCTATGGCTCACAGGAGCACATTGAGGCTTTGAAAAAGTATGGCCCTTGTCCTATTCACAGAAGGTCATTTATTGGTAACTTTGTCTAACAGTACGTCGGGGTGAGCTATGAATATCAATACGGGCTTTAATCCATACAATAGCGGTATGATAGCAAACGCTGCCGACCGCACTAAAATGGCTTCCAGTCAGTCTCTAACTGGCTCTCCAACAGATACGCTGAAGGAGGGCGAGGTTTTTGAGGGCTCTGTGAACTCAATCGAAAATGGAAAAGTTGTTATTGGGCTTGCCAATGGTCAGACTATGAATGCTCGCCTGGATCCAGGTGTTAGTCTGGTCCCAGGCCAGTCAGTATTTTTTGAAGTTAAAAGTAATGATGGAAATTTAGTTCAGATACGTCCAGTAAATCTTAATGGACTTGATGCAAATCCTACACTTCTCAAGGCGCTTAGTTTTGCCAATATCACAGCAAGTGAGCGCACTATTAATATGGTCAATTCTATGATGCAGAATTCCATGTCTATTAATCCTGAGAATCTTACAGCTATGAATAGAGTTGTACTTAGCAATCCAGAGGTGGATGTACCAACTCTTGTTACAATGTCTAAGTATGGGCTTGAGATTACACCTGAGAATATTCAGATGTTTCAAAACTATGCAAACGATAAGGCTGCGTTGAACGATAATTTCCAGATTATCTCGGATATGCTTCCTAAGCTTATGGAGTCCGAGGAACTTTCTACTACTGATGTGATTAATCTAAATAGCCAGCTAAAGACTATTTTTGTAGATGGACTTGATAATGAAGCTGGGGCTCAGGGCCTGGTTAATGAAGCTGAAACATTGGACGGAACAGTGACTTCTAAGGATATCGTTCCTACAGCAAATCAGCAGAATACTGATGTTACCATAGCAAAGCCAGATGTTTTAGAGGCTTTTGAAACAGAGCCTGGGAAAAATATAATTGGTGAGGCTTCAGAAAAGACTGTTATTAACACACAACAAATGTCTCAGATGTCCGAAGAAGCCTTGGGTATAGAAACAGCTTCAACTGAGGCTGCTGCAAAGCCAGCTGGGGCTTTGCAGAATCAACAGGAGATGGAAAATGCCATTCGCCAGCAAAGTGGAAGTGATGTAGGCACTCAGGCTTTAAATTCCTTTGCCAGTGAAAAGCAGATTTCATCCTTTAATACGCTACTAAATAGTCTTCCAGATTTTCCAAAGGATAATTTGGAGGTGTTCGGTGAAAATGGAACATTAAAGGCTGATGCAAATATTAAAGAGGTCTTCCGTGAGATTACCAATTACTTTGAAAATCATCCTGATATTCCAAAGGAGACGTTAAATGATATAATAAAGACTCCTTTGTATAAGGGACTTCTTAAAAATCTCATTGCTGACAGTTTTTCAATGGAGCCAAAAAATGTTACAAAGCCTGGTGAGATTTCTAAGCTTTACGAGAGAGTATTAAAGCAGTCAGATGCGTTGGAAAAATTGGTTTCTGCCTTTAATAACAAGGCAGCTGAGACTATAAAGAATCAAACTGCCGAAATTAAGCAGAATGTAAATTTTATGAATTCTGCAAATGAAATGTATAATTTCGTGCAGATTCCTTTGAAAATGTATAATCAAAATACTGACGGTATGCTTTATGTCCGCCAGAATAAACGATCAAGCTATGAGGAGGGCGAGGAGATTACTGCCTTCTTACATTTTGATATGGAATATTTGGGACCGACTGATGTTTTCATCTCACTTAAAGAGGTGAAGGTTGGTTGTAAGTGGAATCTTGCTAATGAATCATCTCTTCAGCTTATAGAGGATAATATTGATATTCTTACAGAAAGGCTTGCAGCCAAGGGCTTTACTGTAACCTCGGAGATGACTTGTGGTGCGCCAAGGGCAAGCTTCGTTGAAGATTTTCTGGAAGCACCACCGATTAATACCGAGACAACCAGCGATGGACTTGTTCATAGATACAGCTTTGATATGAGGGCTTGATTATGGCGGAGGAGAAAAAGTTCGATAAGGATAAAACGGCGGTTGCACTGGCTTATGAGGCTGGAGATTCTGCTCCAAAGATTCTTGCTTCTGGAAAGGGATATGTTGCTGAGCAGATTATCGAGGAAGCAAAAAAGGCGGACGTACCATTTTATCAGGATAATGAATTGGCTCAGACCTTAAGTAAACTGAATATCGGAGATGCGATTCCTCCTGAGCTTTACGAGGTTGTTGCTGAGATTTTGGTTTTTGTAAATGATATGGAAAAGCTTAAGGCAAAGCTTGGAAAGTAATATAATGAATAACAGAAAACAAGGTAATGATTTTGAAAAAATTGCCTCTGAATTTCTAAAAAAACAAGGAATGACTATACTAAAACTTAATTTTTATTGTAAAATGGGCGAAGTCGATATTATTGCAAGGGATGGCAGTTATCTTGTTTTCATAGAGGTAAAATATAGAAAGAACACCGCCAAGGGTTCTGCTGCCGAGGCAGTTAATTTTAACAAAATGAGAAAGATTTGTCGCTGTGCTGATGTCTATATGATGACTAATAAGTGCCCACCAGACACTAGCGTAAGGTTTGACGTTATAGCAATAGAGGAAGGAAATTTAAAGCATTATAAAAATGCCTTTGAGTATATACCAGTATGTTAAATGCAAGTCATAAAATCGGACAGGTAATGGAAGGAAGCCCTGCTGAAAGGGCGGGCCTTATACCTGGCGATATTATTACTAAAATAAATAATGTTGAGCTTGTTGATATTTTCGATTATCACTATTACAGTGATGATGCGGATATCACTGTTGAGCTTCTCCATGAAGACGGAACAACAGAGAGCAAATTAGTTGAAAAGGAAGAGGGCGAAGACCTTGGCGTAATTTTTTGCAACGGTCTTATGGATGATTATAAATCCTGCTCAAACAAATGCGCATTTTGTTTCATTGATCAGATGCCACCTGGCATGCGTGATACTCTTTATTTTAAGGATGATGATACCCGTCTTTCATTTTTGCAGGGCAATTATGTTACTCTCACGAATATGAAGATGGCTGATTTAGATAGAATTATAGCTTATAAGCTTGGGCCTATTAATATTTCAGTACATGCTACTAATCCAGAGCTTAGAGTAAAGCTTCTTCATAATCGCTTTGCGGGAGATATCTTAGATAAGATAAAAAAGCTTTATGATGCTGAAATCCCTATGAATGCGCAGGTTGTTTCCTGCCCTGGCCTTAATGATGGTCCGGAGCTGGATCGTACTATAAGTGATTTGATGGAGTTTGCTCCTGTAATGAAGTCTATGTCTGTTGTTCCTGTTGGAGTGACGAAGTATAGAGACGGTCTTTATCCACTCAGAACCTACACAGCTGAGGAGGCTGGCAAGGTCATTGACCAGATTGAACACTGGCAGGATGTGGCAATGGAGAAATTTGGTAACCACTTCGTTCAGGCTTCTGATGAATGGTATATTCTTGCTGGACGCCCACTTCCAGAATCTGATAGATATGATGGATTTATTCAGCTGGAAAATGGCGTTGGGATGCTAAGATTACTTCATGAGGAGGTTTTAGATGCTCTTGAAGATATCAAAAAGCCTTTGTTCATGAAGAAACGTCATGTGACGATTGCTACAGGAAAGCTTGCGGCACCTTTTATGAGGCAGCTTGCAGATCTCGTTACTGAAAAGTTCAACAAGGTCACTGTAGATGTTGTCACTATCACAAATAAGTTCTTCGGTGAAGAGATTACGGTTTCCGGACTTATCACAGGACATGACTTAATAGAACAGCTTAAGGGGCGTGATCTTGGTGATAATTTGCTATTGTCTTGTACAATGCTTCGTGCACAGGAGGAAGTGTTCCTTGACGATATTACGTTGTCCGAGCTTGAAGAAACTTTACAAGTTCGCACCCGTATTGTACAATCAGACGGTCGCGATTTCGTATATGCGATTATAGGCAAATAAAGACTTTGCTGAAATCTTACGCTAACAATCAATATGAATTCTCCGCTCAGCTTAGAATGCTTCGCTTGAGAATTATATTAGATTGTTAGCTAGATTTCTCCGAGTTTTTTGATAGACGTAATTATATTTATTTGATAAGAGAGGTAACGTATGTCTAGACCAGTTGTGGCCATTGTGGGCCGACCAAATGTAGGTAAATCGACGCTTTTTAACGCGCTTGCGGGTGAGCGTATTTCGATTGTAAAGGACACCCCGGGTGTTACAAGAGATAGAATTTATGCTGACGTAAGTTGGCTGAACTATGATTTCACAATGATTGATACAGGCGGTATTGAGCCTGATAGTAAGGATATTATTTTGTCACAGATGCGTGAGCAGGCTCAGATTGCCATTGACACAGCAGATGTTATTATCTTCCTTGTGGATGTAAAGCAGGGCCTTCAGGATTCCGATTCAAAGGTTGCTGATATGCTCCGCAGAAGCCATAAGCCTGTTGTTCTTGTGGTTAACAAGGTAGACAGCTTTGAGCGTGATATGGCTGATGTTTATGAGTTTTATAATCTTGGAATTGGCGATCCAATTCCTGTTTCAGCAAGCTCAAGACTTGGCTTTGGTGATATGCTAGATGTTGTTGTCAGCTATTTCCCTGAGCCAACAGGAGAGACAGAAGAGGACGATACTCCAAAAATTGCTGTTATCGGAAAGCCAAACGTTGGTAAGTCTTCGCTTATCAATAAGCTTTGCGGCGAGGAGCGTGTTATCGTTTCTGATATTGCAGGAACAACTCGTGATGCTGTAGATACAAAGGTCCGTTATAATCACAAGGACTATATTTTTATTGATACAGCAGGTCTTCGTAGAAAGAGTAAAATCAAAGAGGACCTGGAGCGTTACTCAATTGTTAGAGCTGTTGCCTCAGTTGAAAAGTCGGATGTTGTTATCATCATGATTGATGCAACCGAAGGTGTAACAGAGCAGGATGCAAAGATTGCAGGTATTGCTCACGAACGTGGAAAGGGTATAATTATTTGTGTAAATAAATGGGATGCCATTGAAAAGAATGACAAGACCATGAAGGAGCATGAGGAGAAGATTCGTCAGGTTCTTTCGTTTATGCCTTATGCCACAATTCTTTTCATTTCTGTAAAGAGTGGTCAGCGTCTTGGTAAAATTTATGAGACAATAGATGCTGTAATAGAAAACAATTCGATGCGTATTGCCACAGGTGTGCTTAATGAAATCGTTACTGAGGCAGTTGCACTTCAGCAGCCACCTACAGATAAGGGTAAGCGCCTTAAGATTTTTTACACTACACAGGTTGCAGTTAAGCCACCAACATTTGTAATATTCGTTAATGAGAAATACTTAATGCATTTTTCTTATGTTCGCTATTTAGAGAATCGAATCAGAGATGCATTTGGATTTGAAGGTACATCTCTGAAATTTATAATTAGAGAGAGAAAGGAAAACGAATAATGATTATTGGGAGAATTGTTGCTGTATTAATTGGTTATTGCTTTGGCATGATTTTAATGGGGTATTTAATCGGTAAATCAAAGAATATTGATTTGACAAAGGTTGGCAGCGGAAACGTTGGTTCCACTAATACCATGCGAAATCTTGGCGTTCCTGCAGGTTTGATTACACTTGCTTGGGATTGCTGCAAATGTATTGTTGCAGGACTTTTTGTATGGCTTACCTTCAGCCGTTTTGTTGAGGGTGGCAATAGCTGGCCAAACATCTACATGATTTATGCAGGACTTGGCTGTGTACTTGGACACGATTTCCCATGCTATATGAAGTTCAAGGGCGGAAAGGGAATTGCATCTACACTTGGATTTATCATTGCCTTTTTCCCAAAGGCAGTTTTTATCCCAGCAGTTATATTTATTGCGATCGTAGCAATCACACGTTATGTATCCCTTGGTTCAATCATTGGAGTACTTTCCTTTGCGGTAGAGATGCTTGTTGCAGCACACTTTGGAATTCTTCCGTTTGAGGGCACTGAGCTTGTAGAAGTTCTTGTTATCTGCGTATTCGTAGCTGCACTTGGCATCGTGTTACACCACGCCAATATCAAGCGTTTATTAAATGGCAACGAAAATAAATTTTCTTTTCACCCAGAAACAAGGGCTTAATGATTGATAAACTAGCTGGTAGGCAACAATCTCTTTATGTTACTCAAGGAGCCAATCTCGCGACGGAGTGACATAAAGGATTGTAGCTGTAACCAGCGAGGCTTTTATAAAGACTAGAGGTATTTATGGCTAGAATTAGTGTATTAGGAGCAGGAAGCTGGGGCATAGCTCTCGCTGTAATGCTTAATAAAAATGGGCATGAAGTAACCGTTTGGTCTCACCGTCAGTCACAGGTGGACCAAATGAACGATACTCATACCAGTGATAAAATCAAGGGCGTTCGTTTGCCGGAGTCTTTGGTTTTTACAGCAGATATTGAGGCAGCTTCAAAATCTGCTGATGTTGTTTTAATTGCTGTTCCTTCAAAGGCTACTCGTGAGACTGCCGAGAAGATTAAACCTTTTGTTAATGACAATCAGATATTTATTACAGTTACAAAGGGTATCGAGGAAGAAACTCTCTTCACCCAGACAGAGATTTTAGAGGATGTACTTGGCTCGTCAAAGAAGATTTGCGTACTTTCAGGTCCAAGCCATGCTGAGGAGGTTGTAGTTTTTAAGCCTACCCTTGTTGTAGCAGGTTCTACAGATCGTCAGACCTCATTGTTTGTACAGAATCTTTTTATGAATAAATATTTCAGAGTATATTCATCACCAGATGTAAAGGGAATTGAGGTTGGTGCAGCTCTTAAGAATGTCATCGCTTTGGCGGCAGGTATGTCTGACGGTCTTGGTTTTGGCGATAATGCAAAGGCAGCTTTAATTACTCGTGGTATTAAAGAGATTTCTGCTCTTGCTGTTGCAATGGGAGGACAGGCTGAGACTCTTGCTGGTCTTACCGGTGTAGGTGATCTGATTGTTACCTGTTCTTCAATGCATTCTCGCAACCGTATGGCAGGTTTTTATATTGGACAGGGAATGTCAAAGGATGATGCCATGGAAAAGGTTGCCATGGTAGTTGAGGGCGTGTACTCTGCAAAGGCAGCTAAGAAGCTTGCTGAGAAATATAATATTGAGATGCCAATAGTAGATGTGGTTAATTCTGTTTTGTTCGAGGGATTGTCTGCAAAGGATGCAGTCTATGAACTTATGACTCGTTCAAAGAAGGATGAGACCTCAGATCTTGAGTGGTAATATTATGTACTTTAAGGTGATTAGTAGAGATACTGATCACCTTTTTATAAAAGTTTAGGAGGAGGCTATAATGAACGAGAATATTGTTAAGAGAAACGAATTGTTGGTGCAGAAGGTTATCAAAGGTCTTGAATCCAGAAACATGAAGGGGTATTACGCTGCAGACAAGGAGGAGGCTTTAAAGCTGGCACTTGAGCTGATTCCAGAGAATTCGTCAGTTACTATGGGTGGTGCAATGTCTGCTCATGAAATTGGTCTGGTAGACTCACTTAAGAATGGTAATTATAACTTTATTGATAGAGATGCCGAGCCGGATAAGAGAGCGGCTATGCTCAAGGCTTATGACGCTGATTATTTTATTAGTAGTGCCAATGCAATCACGGAAGATGGGATTATGATAAATATCGATGGTAATGCAAACCGCGTTTCTGCTATCGCACAGGGTCCAAAGCATGTGCTTTTTATTGTAGGTATGAATAAGGTCTGCCCAGATGTTGATTCAGCTATGAAGCGCGCTCGCAATGTGGCAGCTCCAATTAATGCACAACGTTTCGGATTAGCAACTCCTTGTGTTAAGACAGGCTCTTGTATGGATTGTAAATCACCTGACACAATCTGCTGCCAGTTCCTTATGACTCGCTACTCGCGCCACGCGGATCGTATAAGTGTAATTCTCGTTAATGATAATTTGGGATTTTAGATTTCGAAAAGCGCCTTGTAAATCTAGGCAAGCGCGAGCAGGAAGGCTCCATGCCAAGCTAGGAGGGCGCCCCGAAGGGGAAGGTTGCCTAGCGAAGGTATGGAAGGTGGCCTGCGGGAGCATGTAAAACTAATTTGGCGCTTTTTGTGTTTCAAATGTGTCTGAAAAGTGAAACTTTATTTAGTGGTACGTGAACCTATTGACTACTAGATGATGTGGTGGTAGTATAACACTATCAACACAACATCTAGTAGTTTTTTAATTGTATTTACTAGATGTTGACAGAATTTTCAAAAAATTATTCGCATTTTTACGATAAATAACCTGGAGGTTAATATGAAGCGCTTTGTAGTTAAAAAGGATGGCGCACTTGAGCCATTCGATGTACAGAAGGTAGTAGAAGCAGTTGGTAAATCAGCAACACGTGTGCTTGTAAAATTTACTCCTGAGCAGGAGAAGTTCATCTGTCAATTCGTTGAGGAAAGAGTGGAGGAGCTTAACCTTGAAAAAATTGAGATTGCACAAATGCATAACATTGTTGAGGGTGCTTTGGAGCGTGTTAATCCTATGGTGGCAAAGTCTTACAGGGATTATCGCAACTATAAGCAGGATTTTGTACAGATGTTGGATGATGTTTATAAGAAGTCTCAGAATATCATGTACATTGGCGACAAGGAGAATTCTAACACTGACTCGGCTTTAGTTTCTACGAAGCGTTCATTGATTTTCAATGAGCTGAATCGCGAGCTTTACAAGAAATTCTTCCTTACAACCGAAGAAGTTCAGGCAATCCGTGATGGTTATATTTATATCCACGATATGAACGCCAGACGTGATACTATGAACTGCTGTCTTTTCGATGTAAAGTCAGTACTTGAGGGCGGTTTCGAGATGGGAAACATCTTCTATAACGAGCCTAAGAGTCTTGATGTAGCTTTTGATGTTATTGGTGATATCGTTCTTTCTGCTGCAAGTCAGCAGTACGGTGGCTTTACAATTCCACAGGCGGATCAGATTCTTGAGAAATACGCTCAGATTTCATACGATAAGTATTTGAACAAATATCTTGAGCTTGGTATTTCAAAAGAAAAGGCTGAGGAAGTTGCCATGTCAGAGGTACAGCGCGACATGGAGCAGGGCTTCCAGGGATGGGAGTACAAATTTAATACAGTTGCTTCTTCAAGAGGAGATTATCCATTTATTACAGTAACTATCGGTCTTGGTACCTCCGTATTTGCAAAGATGGCTTCAAAAGCCTGCCTTAAGGTTCGTTCAATTGGACAGGGAAGGCCAGGCTTTAAGAAGCCAGTCTTATTCCCAAAGATTGTTTTCCTTTATGATGAAAAGCTTCATGGTGTGGGTGGTGAGCTTGAGGATGTATTTGAGGCAGGTATCGACTGTTCCCGCAAGACAATGTATCCTGATTGGCTTTCACTTACTGGTGAGGGCTACATCGCCAGCATGTACAAGAAATACGGCAAGGTTATTTCACCAATGGGATGCCGCGCATTCCTTTCACCTTGGTATGAAAGAGGCGGCATGAAGCCTGCAGATGATGAGGATGTGCCAGTATTTATTGGCCGTTTCAACATCGGTGCGGTTTCACTTCATCTTCCAATGATTCTTGCTAAGTCACGTCAGGAATCAAGAGACTTCTACGAGGTACTTGATTACTATCTTGAGATGATTAGAAAGCTTCACATCCGAACCTATGCGTACTTAGGTGAGATGAGAGCCAGCACAAATCCTCTTGCTTACTGTGAAGGTGGCTTCTACGGTGGACATCTTGGCTTCCATGACAAGATTAAGCCACTTTTAAAGGCTGCTACAGCATCATTTGGTATCACAGCCTTTAATGAGCTTCAGGAGCTTTACAATGGCAAGTCACTTGCTGAGGATGGCGAGTTTGCTCTTGAGGTATTGAGACACATCAATGAAAAGGTCAACCAGTTCAAGGAGGAGGATGGCAATCTTTATGCTATTTACGGTACTCCAGCTGAGAACCTTTGCGGACTGCAGGTAAAGCAGTTTAGAAACAAATACGGTATTGTTGAAAACGTATCTGACAGGGAATATGTTTCAAACTCATTCCATTGTCATGTTACTGAAGATATTACACCAATCGAAAAGCAGGATAAGGAAGGACGCTTCTGGGAGCTTTCAAATGGTGGAAAGATTCAATATGTTCGTTACCCAATTAACTACAATCGCGATGCAGTTAAGACATTGGTTAGACGTGCAATGGCCAAAGGATTTTATGAAGGTGTAAATCTTTCGCTTTCATATTGCGATGACTGCGGACATGAAGAGCTTGAAATGGACGTATGTCCAGTATGCGGCAGCAAAAATCTTACAAAAATCGACCGTATGAATGGCTATTTATCATACTCTCGTGTGAAGGGAGACACACGTCTGAATGAAGCCAAGATGGCAGAAATCGCCGACCGTAAGTCGATGTAAGAAATTGTGGACTGGAGAATAATGTAATGAATTATCATAATATTACTAAAGACGACATGCTTAATGGTGACGGACTTCGTGTAGTCTTGTGGCTAGCCGGCTGCGACCATCACTGTGAAGGCTGTCAAAATCCTATAACTTGGGATCCTGAGGGCGGTCTGAAATTTGATGAGGCTGCCAAAGATGAATTGTTTGAAATATTGTCTAGAGATTATATTTCAGGAATCACATTTAGTGGAGGTGATCCATTATTTCCTGGAAATCGAAAAGAAGTGACGGAGCTTGCCCGGGAGATTAGGGAGAGGTTTCCCGGCAAGACCGTCTGGCTCTACACAGGCTTTACTTACGAAGAAATTAAATCTCTAGAAATTATGGAATATATCGATGTTCTGGTTGACGGAGAATTTGAAATTGCTAATATAGACTTACAGGCTAAATGGAGAGGAAGCATCAATCAGCGAGTTATTGATGTTAAGCAGACCAGAACCTTAGGCCAGATAGTACTTCACGTAGACTAGGAGAATAATTGTTTTATGAATATTAATATCACTAAGCTTACAGATTCTGCAAAGCTTCCTGAGCGTGGCTCAGAATATGCTGCAGGATATGATTTATTTGCTGATGTTGCTGAGGACACAATCATTAAGCCTCACGAGACAAAGATGATTGGTACAGGACTTGCAATGGAGATTCCTGTGGGTTACTTCGGCGGAGTTTTCGCTCGTTCTGGACTTTCTGCAAAGGAAGGACTTAGACCAGCAAATTGTGTCGGGGTTGTTGATTCCGATTACAGGGGAGAAGTTAAGGTTGCACTTCACAATGATGGGGAGGTTGAAAGAGTTGTAACACCAGCTGAAAAGATAGCTCAGTTGGTGGTTGTACCTTTCCTTTCAGTAGAGTTTTCAGAAGTATCACAGCTTTCTGAAACAGTCCGCGGAGAGGGCGGATTTGGTTCTACTGGCAAACACTAGAATTTAAAGATTTGGCGCCTGGATTTCCCAGACGCCTTTTCGTCTGTTTTACTATATTTTGAAAGAGAGTAATTGTTTATGGCAAAAAAGGTAAACTATGATGCAAGCTCCATTTCTGTATTGGAAGGGCTTGAGGCCGTTAGAAAGCGTCCTGGAATGTATATCGGTTCCACATCACGTAAAGGTTTAAACCACCTTATTTATGAAATTGTCGACAACTCTGTTGATGAGCATTTAGCAGGAGAATGCGACACTATATATGTTACTTTGGAAAAGGATGGCAGCTGTACTGTTGAGGATAATGGTCGTGGTATCCCTGTTGGAATGCATGCAAAGGGGGTGAGTGCTGCCCGTCTTGTTTTTTCTACGCTTCATGCAGGTGGAAAGTTTGATGACAGTGTTTATAAAACATCCGGCGGTCTTCATGGTGTTGGTTCTTCGGTTGTAAATGCTCTTTCTGAGTACATGGTTGTAGACATTTCCCGCGAGGGCTATATCCATCACGATCGTTATGAACGAGGTGTTCCAACTGAGGAGTTGGTTGACGGTCTTCTCCCAAAGGTTGGCAAGACAAATAAGCACGGAACGAAGATTAATTTCCTTCCTGATTCTGAGATTTTTGAGAAGACATATTTCAAGGAGGATGAGGTAAAGTCTCGTCTTCATGAGACTGCTTATCTTAATCCGGGGCTTACCATTAACTATGCTGATTTGCGTGGCGAGGAGCCAGAGTATCTTACATTCCACGAGCCTGATGGAATCAAGGGCTTCGTAAAGGAGATTAATAAGACCGCTGAGACTCTTCACGATGTTGTTTATTTTAAGGGAGCAGCAGACGGAATAGAGCTAGAGATTGCTTTTCAGTACTGCAACGAGTTCAAGGAGAATATCCTTGGTTTTTGTAATAACATTTATAATTCCGAAGGTGGTACTCATATCACTGGCTTTAAAACTGTTCTTACAACAGTTATCAATAACTACGCCCGCGAGCTAGGAATTCTTAAGGACAAGGATGCTAATTTCACTGGTGCAGATGTCAGAAATGGTATCACGGCAATCGTAAGTATCAAGCATCCTGACCCACGATTTGAAGGTCAGACTAAGACTAAGCTTGATAACCCTGATGCCTCAAAGGCTACACAGAAGGTTTGTCAGGATGAGTTAGTCCTTTTCTTCGACAGAAATTTGGAAACTCTTAAGGCCATTATTTCCTGTGCAGAAAAAAGTGCGAAAATCAGAAAGTCAGAGGAGAAGGCTAAGACTAATCTTCTTACAAAGCAGAAGTTCTCATTTGATCAGAATGGAAAGCTTTCTAATTGTGAGTCGAGAGATGCAAGCAAGTGCGAAATCTTCATCGTAGAGGGAGATTCCGCTGGTGGTTCTGCAAAGAAAGCAAGAAACCGTATGTATCAGGCTATCATGCCTATTCGTGGTAAGATTCTTAACGTTGAGAAGGCTTCAATGGACAAGGTCCTTGCCAATGCAGAAATCAAGACTCTTATAAATGCTTTTGGCTGTGGTTTCTCAGAAGGCTATGGAAACGATTTTGATATTTCAAAGCTTCGTTATGACAAGATTGTCATTATGGCCGATGCCGACGTGGATGGTGCCCATATCAGCACACTTCTTCTGACCTTCTTCTACAGATTTATGCCAGAGCTTATCAGAGAAGGTCATGTTTATATTGCAATGCCACCTCTTTACAAAGCAATCCCTTCAAAGGGGGATGAGGAATATCTCTACGATGATGTTGCTCTTGAAAAATATCGTAGAAAAATGGAAGGTAAAAGCTTTACACTTCAGCGATACAAGGGTCTTGGTGAGATGGATGCTGATCAGCTTTGGGAGACAACTCTTGACCCAGAACGTCGTAAGCTTAAGCTTGTAGAAATCGAGGATGCACTTATGGCATCTGAGGTTACAGAACTTCTCATGGGTAGTGATGTAGCTCCTAGAAAAGAGTTTATTTACAAGCATGCAAAAGAGGCTGAGATTGACGCCTAATCCCATTAAATATAAGAAAGGGTAATTTTTAAAAATGCCACAGGAAATAATTAGAACAGAATATTCTGAGATAATGCAGAAATCCTTCATTGACTATTCAATGTCTGTTATTCTTGCCCGTGCAGTTCCAGATGTTAGAGATGGTCTTAAGCCTGTACAGCGTCGTACACTTTACGACATGTATGAGCTGAAGGTTGATTATAATAAACCATATAAAAAGTCTGCTCGTATCGTCGGTGATACAATGGGTAAATATCATCCACATGGCGACAGTTCGATTTATGAGTCACTGGTTGTTATGAGCCAGGATTTCAAAAAGAGCCTTCCACTTGTTGATGGTCACGGAAACTTTGGTTCAATCGAGGGAGATGGTGCCGCTGCAATGCGATACACAGAGGCTCGACTTGCAAAGGTTGCCCAGGAGGTTTATCTTGCTGACCTTGATAAAAATGTAGTAGATTTCGTGCCAAACTATGATGAGACAGAAAAGGAGCCAGAGGTTCTTCCGGTTCGTGTTCCAAACATTCTTATCAATGGTTCTGACGGAATTGCTGTAGGTATGGTTACATCTATTCCACAGCATAACCTTGGTGAGGTTATTGATGGCGTTATCGCCTACATGAAGGATCCGGATATTAATACAGCTCAAATGCTAAAGCATATCCCTGGACCAGATTTTCCAACAGGCGGTATCATCACAAATAAGGATGATCTTCTTGAGATTTATTCAACAGGAGTTGGTAAAATCAAAATCCGTGGTAAGGCTGAAATCGAAAAGATTAAGGGTGGTAAGGAGCAGATTGTAATTACAGAGATTCCTTATCCAATGATTGGTGCCAACATTGGAAAGTTCCTTAATGATATTTACTCACTTGTTGAGACTAAAAAGACAAATGACATTACCGATATTTCAAACCTTTCTTCTAAGAATGGTATGAGAATTATCGTTGAGCTTAGAAAGGGCGCTGATGCTCAGAATGTGCTTAATCTTTTATACAAGAAGACACGTCTTGAGGACACCTTCGGTGTAAACATGCTTGCTGTTGCTGATGGTAAGCCAGAGACTCTTGGTATAGTCCCAATTATCAGACACCATGTGAATTTCCAGTATGAGCTTTGCACTAGAAAGTACACACATCTTCTTGGCAAGGAACAGGACAAGAAGGAGATTCAGGAGGGCTTAATCAAAGCTTGTGACGTTATCGATTTGATTATTGAAATTCTTAGAGGTTCTAAGGATGTTAAGATGGCAAAGGCTTGTCTTGTTGATGGAATCACAGCTGGAATTAAGTTTAAGTCACAGCAGTCAAAACGTGATGCTGAACAGCTTCATTTTACAGATCGTCAGGCGCAGGCAATCCTTGAGATGAGATTGCAGAAGTTAATCGGTCTTGAAATTGAAGCCCTTAGAGGAGACTATGACGAGACTCTTGCCAAGATTGAAAAATATCAAAAGATTCTTGGCTCACGTGCTGAGATGGCAAAGGTTATCATCAAGGATCTTCAGTCAATCAAGAAGGAATATGCTCGCGAGCGACGTACTATAATTGATAATGTAGAAGAAGCTGTTGTTGAGGAGAAACCAATTGAGGTTATTGATGTGGCAGTTCTCATTGACAGATTTGCTTATGCACGTGTTGTAGACATGCCAACTTACGAGCGTAACAAGGAGGCTGCTGAGACAGAGTGCAAGAAGATTGTATTCTGTAAGAATACCGATAAGATTTGTCTCTTTACCAACAATGGAGATATGCACACAATTAAGGTATTAAGCCTCCCATTTGGAAAGTTCAGAGACAAGGGCCAGCCTATTGATACTGCTGAAAAGGGCTCTAAAATTGACCTTACCAAGGAGAACCTTCTTCTTGCAGATTCAATGGAACACATTATCTCTAAGAAATTATTGTTTGGAACAAAGCAGGCAATGATTAAGGTTGTAGATGGTTCAGAGTTTGACGTAAGTCGAAAGCTTATTGCCGCTACAAAGCTTAATGACAAGGATGAGGTAATCTGCGTCAAGGTATTGAATGAGGGAGATACTGTGGTTATGCAGTCAGCAAAGGATATGTTCCTTAGAATTGATGGAGCTACCATTCCTGAAAAGAAGAAGGCTGCTGCAGGTGTTCGTGGAATTAAGCTTGCCAAGGGAGATGAGCTGGTAAATATTTATGTATTAGGTGAAGGAGAGTCCTTGGAGGTAGAGGTTAAAAACAAACCAGTTGCCTTAAATAGACTTCACATAGGTAGCCGTGATACTAAAGGTGTAAAGAAATGATAAAAAATGTATATTTTGACTTAGATGGTACACTTATCGATTCTGCTCCCAGTATAATCACTTGTATTAAACGTACCTTGGAAAAATATGGTTATGACATCCCTGATTATTCAACTCTATTAAAATGCGTGGGCCCACCTTTCACTAAATCATTTCCTGAATATCTCCATGTAAGAGATGAAGATTTTGTTGAGATGGTTGCTTATTATCGCAATTTATATGATAAGGAAAATGGGTGCTTGGAGGTCGAAGTTTTTGAAGGAGTAGAGGGACTTTTAGGGGCTTTAGTGAAAAGAGGTTATTGCCTTGGTGTCTGTACTTCTAAACCTGAGGCTGTTTCAAGAAAAATATTAGGGCATTTAGGTATTGATAAATATTTTACTGAAATATGTGGTGCGACTTTAGATGCAAAGGTAAATACTAAAGCGCAGGTTCTTGAGCTCTGCTTTAAACGTTCACCTTGGCATTTAAAGGATGAAACAATTCTTATTGGTGATACTGAATTTGATTGTATTGGTGCTAATTCAATTGGTATTGACTGCGTGGGAATAACTTGGGGCTCTGGAACCAGAGAAGATTTAGAGCACCATGGGGCTGTTGCAGTTTTTGATTATCCAGATGAGGTATTAAACTACATTGAGACCAATTAGATTCAATAGAGTATTTCAGATTATATATCCGCTTACGGTTTATTTTGTTATTTATCAGCTTGGGGCGGGGCTTTTGATAGATGCTTATGGAAATCGATATGGTAGATTGTTGTGCCTGTTGAGTGCTGCAACTATTTCAATCATTCCGATGACAATAATCTATCGGGCTTCACCTAGGCTAGTACCAGAAGCTATTAGAAACAAAAGGCAGGTATTAATTTATCTGCTTTATGTTATTTTAGTGGTAGCGGTTGGAATTGTTACAAATATTATTTTGACCAAAAGCGGTATTGTTGCAAGATCCTCAGGATTTGAAAAGGCTAGCAGTACGCTTACAGATGGCTCATTATTAATTAAGTTATTATGCAATGTAATTGCAGTGCCAATTCTTGAAGAATTGCTTGTGAGGGGAATTGTAGCAGGGCAGCTTTGCTTATGGTACGGACCTGTCATTTCTGTTGTTTTATCATCAATTTGTTTTGGTATTCTACATAATAATATAGTACAATTCATATATGCTCTAATCGTTGGTATTGCACTTGGCGTGATGTATGTAAAGACGAAAAGACTATCCCTTTGTATGCTTGCCCATGGGCTTATCAATCTTACAGTTATTTTATTTAGTTAGAGAATTCTTTAAGGATTAAGGGGGACGTTTGTATGTCAAAAAGTAATGAAGAAATTAAGGATTCTAAGGTGGCGCTGGTAGCCCATATCGTCACATCACTTGTTTTTATCGCATTAGGTGTATGCTTATTGACTCTTGATGCTAGCCTTATTTCTACCATTGCCTATTCATTTTCTGTACTTGCCGTTGGCATTCTATTTATTGTATTTGGCGCATGGTATATGATTAAGTATTTCTTCAATCACGAGTATATTAAGCTTACCAATTACGGTTTTACAATGGGTGTTATCTTGGTAATAATTGGCGCTATATTTATTTTCCAGGCAAATTATATTTCTGCTTATATTGATGCTTTGGTTTGCATTATTGGAATTATTTTAGGAGCAGTAATGCTTCAGCAGTCCTTTGCTCTTTTTCATATCCAAAGAGGTACCTGGTTTTTAAGCCTCATTTTTGGACTTGCTACAGTTGGTGTCAGTATTGCAATCCTTGTTCTTACACCTTGGAAGTTTTTTGATGGAACAATTTATTCATGCGTTTATATGATTGTTGTTGGTGGATTATCGCTTTTCTCCCTTCTTTTGATGGGAATTGGTCTTCATGATCATAAGAAGGATAGCGATAGAAATTATTCCCGCAACATGGAAGATTCACCACTTTCTGCAAAAAAAGCCAGCGATGAGTCAATTTTTGAAGATGAACCTTTTGTTGATAATGTAGAGACTGTTTCACTTAATGAGACAGAGGATTCTTTATTTGAGGACTAGGAAAAATTATGGCTAACGTTGAAGACTATTTAGTATGGAGATCAGATGTACCATTTGAAGTTGACCCATTTAATGAGGTGGATAATGTAGTTTTCTGCGAGCTAGTATATGCTGCGTTTGATGGAATTGTCCCTGGGCCAGGTCTAAAAGAAAAGATATCTTTAGAGGATGCTTGCGAATTATTTTTTGCGAAATATTCAGAGGAGGAGCTTATAAATAAGTCCTCCTTTACAAAGCGAGCTCCTTTTTTATTGCAAAAAATGGCAAGGTCAAAGCGGTACGGTGGCATCAAGATGGCTGGATTTGTAAACCATGTTGATGCTGAAAATCAGACCCAATTTGCTGTTTGTACCTTTTATCTACCTGATGGTACGATTTATGTTGCTTTTAGAGGAACAGACGACACGCTTGTTGGTTGGAAAGAGGATTTTAACATGTGCTTTTCAGAGGGTACAGGTGGTCAGCTGAAGGCGGTAGAGTATTTGAACAAGAATTTTGCCCGCACTATGAAGCATCTTCGAGTTGGGGGACATTCTAAGGGGGGTAATTTTGCAGTTTATGGATGTGCTTTTTGTAAACCGCATATTAAGGATATAATTCTTGAGATTTATAATAATGATGGTCCCGGTTTTATTCCTGAAATAATTAAGTCTCAAGAGTATAAGTCCATCGCTAAGCGTATTCATCGCTACATTCCAGACGAATCCATCATTGGCATGCTTATGCATAGCAAGTCCAAGACAAAGGTAGTAACAAGCTCTACCCATGGTATAAATCAGCATGACTTGTTGTCATGGCAGATAGAAAGAAATCATTTTATTACTGTTGATAAGGTGTCATCGACCTCACTTCTGATAGATGAAATTATCACGAAGTGGGTAGCAAGCTTTGACTATGATACAAGAGCAGCTTTCGGTGATGTATTTTTTGAATCATTGGCTTCTTCTGGTGCAACGAGAATGTCACACATTACAAAGAATAAGGTGAAATCCATTGCAGCGCTAACAAAGGAAATACAGACACTGGATCCTGAAAATCAGGCACTGGTGATGGATGTTCTTTATAAGCTTGTTGCTGTAGGTGGGGACAGTCTTAAAAATACAGTCTTGGAGAAGCTTCTTCCTATCGCTGAAAAACTCCCGAAAAATGTAATAGTGAGAAAATAAGAGAAAAATAGAGATATATTGAGCTTTTGATAGAATTCTATCCGAAATTACTAATCGCTTTTGCTTGAAACTTTTCTGGTAGAATTCTATTATACTTTTTGTAGTTAGCACTCGAACATATAGAGTGCTAACAGATGAAATCAGATTTTTTATTTAGGAGGTAATATAAAATGAAGTTAGTTCCATTAACAGATCGCGTTGTATTAAAGCAGTGCGAGGCAGAAGAGACAACAAAGTCAGGAATTATCCTTGCATCAGCTGCACAGGAAAAGCCACAGGAGGCTATGGTAATTGCAGTTGGTCCTGGTGGGGTTGTAGATGGTAAAGAAATTACTATGCAGGTTAAAGAAGGCCAGAAGGTTATCTATTCTAAGTATGCTGGTACAGAAGTAAAACTTGAAGGCGAAGAATACATTATCGTTCGTCAGAATGATATCTTAGCAGTTGTTGAATAATTGGTTTTTATCTTAAATTGAGAAAAGAGGTAGAATAAAATGGCAAAAGAGATTAAGTATGGCGCAGAAGCAAGACAGGCTCTTGAGGCAGGCGTTGATAAATTAGCAAACACGGTTAGAGTAACAATCGGACCTAAGGGACGTAATGTAGTTCTTGCAAAGTCTTACGGTGCACCACTTATCACAAACGATGGTGTTACAATTGCAAAGGACATTGAGCTTGATGATGCATTCGAGAATATGGGTGCACAGCTTGTTAAGGAAGTAGCTACAAAGACAAATGATGTTGCTGGTGACGGTACTACAACAGCTACAGTCCTTGCACAGGCTATGGTTAAGGAAGGCATGAAGAATCTTGCTGCAGGTGCTAACCCAATCGTTCTTAGAAAGGGTATGAAGAAGGCTGTAGATTGCGCTGTTGATGCTATTTCATCTATGTCAAAGGCTGTTGACGGCAAGGAGCAGATTGCTAGAGTAGCTGCTATTTCTGCTGGTGATGATGAAGTAGGTCAGATGGTAGCTGACGCTATGGAAAAGGTTTCTAACGATGGTGTTATCACAATCGAAGAATCTAAGACAATGCAGACAGAACTTGACCTTGTAGAAGGTATGCAGTTTGACAGAGGTTATATTTCAGCTTACATGTGCACAGACATGGACAAGATGGAAGCAAACCTTGATGATCCATATATCCTCATTACAGACAAGAAGATTTCTAACATTCAGGAGCTCCTTCCAGTTCTTGAGCAGATTGTTCAGTCAGGTGCAAGACTCCTTATCATTGCTGAGGACATCGAGGGTGAGGCTCTTACAACACTTATCCTTAACAAGCTTCGTGGAACATTTAACGTTGTTGCTGTTAAGGCTCCAGGCTATGGCGACAGACGTAAGGAGATGCTTCAGGATATCGCAATCCTTACTGGTGGTCAGGTAATCTCAGAGGAGGTTGGACTTGAGCTTAAGGATACTACACTTGATCAGCTTGGACGTGCTAAGTCTGTAAAGGTTAACAAGGAGAACACTGTTATCGTTGATGGCCTTGGTGATAAGGCAGCTATCGATTCTCGTGTTGCTCAGATTCGTGGTCAGATTGATGAGACTACATCAGAGTTCGACAAGGAGAAGCTCCAGGAGAGACTTGCTAAGCTTGCAGGCGGTGTTGCAGTTATCCGTGTAGGTGCTGCTACAGAGACAGAGATGAAGGAAGCTAAGCTTCGTATGGAAGATGCTCTTAACGCTACACGTGCTGCTGTTGAGGAAGGTATCATTGCAGGTGGTGGTTCTGCATATATCCACGTTCAGAAGAAGGTTGCAGAGCTTGCTGAGACTCTTTCTGGCGATGAGAAGACTGGTGCAAACGTAATTGTTAAGGCACTTGAGGCTCCACTTTTCTATATCGCTGCTAACGCTGGTCTTGAAGGCTCAGTTATCATTAACAAGGTTCGCGAGGCTGAGGATGGTGTAGGCTTCGATGCTTATAAAGAGGAGTATGTAAACATGGTTAAGGCTGGTATCCTTGATCCAGTTAAGGTTACACGTACAGCTCTTCAGAATGCTGCTTCTGTTGCTTCAACACTTCTTACTACAGAGTCAGTTGTAGCTGACATCAAAGATCCTGCTGCTGATGCTGCCGCTGCAGCTGCTGCAGGTGCAGGAATGGGTGGCATGTACTAAAATTTTTGGTTTTAGGTTTTATTTCACCGCTGGTTATGGTATCATAATCAGCGGTGCTTTTTATTTTAAGCCAATAATTAATGAGGTGAATTATGAGCAAAGTAGCAATACTTACAGATAGCAATAGTGGCATTACTCAGGCACAGTCCAAGGAATTTGGAATCTTCGTTGAGCCAATGCCTTTTTATATTGATGGACAGCTTTATTATGAGGATATTGATTTAACTCAGGAACAGTTCTATGAGAAGCTTACACAAGGCGGGGAGATTACTACTTCAATGCCTATCACAGGTAATCTTATGGATTCCTGGGACAATATTCTCAAAGATTATGATGAGCTTGTGTACATTCCAATGTCATCTGGTCTTTCGTCATCTTGCGCTACAGCAAAGATGCTTTCAGAGGATTATGATGGCAGAGTTGTAGTTGTTGATAATCAGCGTATTTCTGTTACTCAGAAGCTTTCAGCATTAGAGGCTAAAAAGCTTGCAGATGAAGGAAAGAGTGCTCAGGAAATCTGTGATGCTCTTATTTCTAATAAATCATTATCTACTATCTATATCACTGTAGATACTTTGGAATATTTGAAGAAGGGCGGACGTCTTACTCCTGCCGTTGCAGCTATTGGTTCACTTCTTAAGATTAAGCCAGTACTTGCAATTTATGGAGAAAAGCTTGATAAGTTTGGAGTAGCCAGAACTATGAAGGCCGCTAAGCAGACTATGATTGACGCTCTCAAGAAGGACATGAAAGAAGTCCTTAAAACTGAAAATTTAGATGATGTAGTTATTTCGATTGCACATACTCAGAACCAGGAGGCAGCAGAGAAGTTCAGAGAAGAGCTTCTTGAGGCGTTCCCTGGTAAAGAGATTTGGATAGATCCTTTATCACTTTCTGTTTCTTGTCACATAGGTCCAGGTGCTCTCGCTTGTACCATTACAAAGAAGTTAATTGATATTGATTAAGCTTTAGCTTATTCAAATATATATTTTTGGTTATTTAGGAGGATTGTTATGGTAAAAGCAGTTGTAGGTGCCAATTGGGGCGACGAAGGAAAGGGAAAGATTACAGATATGATGGCTGCAAATGCAGACATTATTGTACGCTTTCAGGGAGGAGCTAATGCAGGTCACACCATAGTTAATAATTATGGTAAGTTCGCTCTTCACACACTTCCTTCAGGTGTATTTTATAATCACACCACTAGCATTATCGGAAATGGAGTTGCTCTCAATATTCCAATTCTTATGAACGAGATTAAATCCATTGTAGATAAAGGAGTACCTGCTCCACGTATTTTGGTATCTGACAGAGCACAGATTGTTATGCCATACCACATCCTTTTTGATCAGTACGAGGAGGAACGCCTTGGAAAGGCTTCTTTCGGCTCAACTAAGAGCGGCATTGCTCCTTTCTACTCAGATAAGTATGCAAAGATTGGTTATCAGGTTCAGGAACTTTTCGATGAGGAACTTCTCAAGGAAAAGGTTAAGCGTACATGCGACCAGAAGAATGTTCTTTTAGAGCATTTGTATCACAAGCCACTTCTAACAGAAGAAGAGCTTCTTGATACACTTCATCAGTATCGTGACATGATTGCTCCTTATGTTTGTGATACTTCAGCTTACCTTTGGAACGCAATCAAGGAAGGCAAGACAATCCTTCTTGAGGGTCAGCTTGGTACTCTTAAGGATCCAGATCATGGAATTTATCCAATGGTTACATCTTCGTCAACACTTGCACCTTATGGCTGCATTGGTGCTGGTATTCCAGCTCAGGAGCTTAAGCAGGTTGTTACAGTATGTAAGGCATATTCTTCAGCAGTTGGAGCTGGAGCTTTTGTATCAGAAATCTTTGGAGATGAGGCAGATGAACTTAGACGCCGTGGTGGAGATGGCGGAGAGTTTGGCGCTACAACAGGTCGTCCACGTCGTATGGGTTGGTTTGACTGTGTAGCTTCTAAGTACGGATGCAGAATGCAGGGTACAACAGATGTTGCCTTTACAGTAGTTGATGTTCTTGGGTATCTTGATGAGATTCCTGTATGTGTTGGTTACGAAATCGACGGAGAGGTTACAACAGACTTCCCTGTTACTTCAAAGCTCGAGAAGGCTAAGCCAGTGCTTAAGACTCTTCCAGGTTGGAAATGCGATATCCGCGGAATTAAGAAATACGAGGACCTTCCTGAGAATTGTCGCAATTATATCGAGTTCATTGAAAAGGAAATTGGATTCCCTATCACAATGGTTTCTAACGGACCAGGACGTGATGATATTATCTATAGATAAAGATTTAAAAATGCTTTACAATTTAGGTTGTAAGGCATTTTTATTTTGGCTTAACGGGGATGAGTTTATGAGCGATTTAATTCAATCAAAATATTTCAAAATTGGTTTGCTTTGCCTTGTTGTGATTTTGTTGGCTCTTCTAATTTTTTTCTCTCTTGGGAAAGGTGATAAGGTATTTCTTGGAGTTTCTTCTGAAGAGCAAACCTACGCCGATGCTCTTGATAAAGAAAGCGAAGAGAAGGATGAAGGTGAAGAGGTATTCATGATTCCAAAGGAGGATGTTTACAGCTTTCTAATTACTGACTCAAATGGAATCAGATTAACTTTTGAAAATCAGGATGATAATTGGATCTGTACTGATAATACCGATATTGATATAGATGAAAACAGGGTTGATAAGCTCCTTAATTACCTTTGCGATGTTAGATGCGTAAATTCTTATTCAGATGTGGATGGAAGCGTATACGGGCTCGATCAGACATCGAAGGAATATAGGGTTACAGACTCGGCAGGTGGCACTATAATTATTTCTATTGGAAATATAGATGAAGAGTCCGGTGGCGTATATTTTTCAATTAATTATGACTTTTCTACAGTTTATTTAAACAGTGGAAAATTAGCTAAAGCCAGCGAGTACGCAATCCAGGATTTGGTTCAGCTAAATTCAGCAAAATAAGTAATCGTAAGAGTTTTTTACATGTTTACATATTACTGTGGCTGTGCTATTATACTAAAGTACGATTTACTGTAACTCAGGTTTTGGACACTCCGACCTTTTCCTTAGTTACGGCATATTAATAGTTTTATAGGAGGTAATTAAAATGATTACAAAAGAGAAGAAGCAGGCAATTATCAATGAGTATGCTAGAACAGCTGGTGATACAGGTTCTCCAGAGGTTCAGATTGCAGTTCTTACAGCTCGTATATCAGAGCTTACAGAGCACCTTAAGGCTAACCCAGGTGATCATCATTCACGTCGTGGTATGATGAAGATGGTTGGTAAGAGAAGAAACCTTCTTGCATACCTTAAGAATACTGATATTGAGAGATATCGTTCAATTATTGAGCGTCTTGGCTTAAGAAAGTAATCTATACGAGCGGAGTGTATGCTCCGCTCATTTTTCTATGAATTAGTTTTCGAGCCCAATCCGAAGCCACTGAATTTGTTAGCGAAAAACTTTTTATAAGTCAATGTTCTAGATGTTCGCTTCATTTTCAGTAGTTTCGGGTTAGAGCTTAATATAATTAAGTTTATAAGGAGAAAACCATGAAGACATTTACAATGGATTTAGCTGGTAGAACACTTCGTGTAGATATCGGCAGAGTTGCAGCTCAGGCTAATGGAGCAGCATTTATTCAGTATGGTGATACAACAGTTCTTTCAACTGCTACAGCATCTGATAAGCCACGTGATGGCATTGATTTCTTCCCACTCTCAGTAGAGTTCGAAGAGAAGACATACGCAGTAGGTAAAATCCCTGGCGGTTTCAATAAGAGAGAAGGAAAGGCTTCAGAGAATGCTGTCCTTACTTCTCGTGTTATTGACAGACCTATGCGTCCACTTTTCCCAAAGGATTATCGTAATGACGTTACACTTAACAATATGGTTATGGCTGTTGATCCACAGTGCCGTCCAGAGCTTGTAGCTATGCTTGGTGCTGCTATTTCAACATGTATTTCAGATATCCCATTTGATGGCCCATGTGCTATGACTCAGATGGGTATGATTAATGGTGAGTTAATTGTTAACCCTTCACAGGAGCAGTGGGATAAGGGCGACCTTAAGCTTACAGTTGCTTCTACAAGAGAAAAGGTTATCATGATTGAGGCTGGTGCAAACATCATCCCTGAGGACAAGATGATTGAGGCTATTTATAAGTGCCACGATGTTAACCAGACAATCATTAATTTCATCGATGAGATGGTTAAAGAGTGTGGTAAGCCAAAGCATGAGTACACATCATGTGCTATCCCTGAGGAGCTTTTTGCAAAGATGAAGGAAATTGTTCCTCCAGCAGAGATGGAAGAGGCTGTATTCACAGATGAGAAGCAGGTTCGTGAGGAGAATATCCGTCAGATTACTGAGCGTCTCGAGGAAGCATTTGCTGAGAATGAGGAATGGCTTGCAGTTCTTGGTGAGGCTATTTATCAGTATGAGAAGAAGACAGTTCGCAAGATGATTCTTAAGGAACACAAGCGTCCAGATGGTCGTCAGCTTGATCAGATTCGTCCACTTGCCGCTGAAGTTGACCTTATTCCTAGAGTTCACGGTTCTTCAATGTTTACACGTGGACAGACACAGATTTGCGATGTAGTTACACTTGCTCCTCTTTCAGAGGCCCAGAAGATTGATGGATTAGATGCATTCGTTACAGAGAAGAGATACATGCACCACTACAATTTCCCTGCATACTCAGTAGGTGAGACAAAGCCATCAAGAGGTCCAGGACGTCGTGAAATTGGTCACGGTGCACTTGCAGAAAGAGCACTTCTTCCTGTACTTCCTACACCAGAGGAGTTCCCATATGCTATCCGTGCCGTATCTGAGACATTTGAATCAAACGGCTCTACATCAATGGCTTCTACATGTGCATCATGTATGTCACTTATGGCTGCTGGTGTTCCTATCAAGGCTATGGTAGCTGGTATTTCATGTGGTCTTGTTACAGGTGATACAGATGACGATTTTGTTCTTCTTACAGATATTCAGGGCCTTGAGGACTTCTTCGGAGATATGGACTTCAAGGTTACTGGTACTAAGGAAGGTATCACAGCTATCCAGATGGATATCAAGATCCACGGTCTTACTCGTCCAATCGTAGAGGGAGCTATCGCTCGTTGCCGTGAGGCTAGATTCTTCATTATGGATAACTGCATGAGCAAGGCAATTGCAGAGCCACGTAAGGAAGTTGGCGAGTATGCACCAAAGATTATTCAGCTTTCTATCGATCCAGAGAAGATTGGTGATGTTGTTGGACAGCGTGGAAAGACAATCAACGAAATCATTGCAAGATGCGATGTTAAGATTGATATTACAGATGAGGGCAACGTTTCTATCTGCGGTACAGATGCAGCAAAGATGGACGAGGCTAAGAAGATGATTGAAATCATTACAACTGATTTCGAGAAGGATCAGATTCTTACTGGTAAGGTTGTCAGCATTAAGGAATTCGGTGCATTCATCGAGTTTGCTCCAGGCAAGGAGGGAATGGTTCACATTTCTAAGATTGCAAAGGAGAGAATTGATAGAGTTGAGGATGTTCTTACTCTTGGTGATACTGTTAAGGTTGTTTGCCTTGGCAAGGATAAGATGGGACGTATCAGCTTCTCAATCAAGGATTGCCAGTAATTATAACTAATTAGATTTTAAATGCGCCTGGCGTTTGTCGGGCGCATTTTTTAAGGAAAAGATTATGTTATTAAATGTTTCACATATATATAAATCCTTTGGCGAGGATTCAATAATTAAAGATGCTACTTTTACTGTAGATGAAGGCTCAAAGGTTGCTATTGTTGGAAATAATGGTACTGGAAAGTCTACTCTTTTGAAGATTATTATCGGCGATCTTCCTGCTGATGATGGTGAGGTTACTCTTAAAAAGGACGCTACTATGGGCTATTTGGCTCAGTATCAGGAGGATGCTTTCGGAAGCAATATTCTTGATACAGTTCTTGGGGCTCGAGAAGACTTGCTTTCAATGGAAAAGAAGCTTGCTGAGATGGAGGCGCAAATGAGCTCTTTATCTCATGAAGAAATGACTTCTTTTATGGATTCTTATCATAAGCTTCAGCATCAGTTTGACTTGATGGGGGGCTACACCTTCCGTTCAGAGGCTGTTGGTATTCTGAAGGGCCTTGGTTTCGAACAGGAAGATTTTGAAAAGAGCATGAACGAGCTATCAGGCGGTCAAAAGACTCGTGTCAGCTTGGGAAGACTTCTTGCCGCATCACCTGATTTACTTTTACTTGATGAGCCTATTAACCACTTGGATTTAAAATCAATTATGTGGCTCGAAGGGTATCTTACTGCTTATAAGGGCGCTGTTGTTATTGTTGCACATGATAGATATTTTCTTGATAAGATTGCTGACCATGTGGTTGATTTATCATATGGAAAGACAAGCGTCTATACTGGAAACTATACTTCCTTCGTTGCACAGAAGGAAATTGCACAGCTTACTTATGAGCGAAGCTATGAAAAGCAGCAGAAGGAAATAGAACATCAGAAGGCTGTTATCGAAAAGCTTCAGTCTTTCAATCGTGAGAAATCAATTAAACGAGCAGAAAGCCGAAAGAAGACTCTTGATAAAATGGAAGTTATGGACGCTCCTGATAAGGATATGCCTAAGATGCGACTTTCACTTGAAATTGAAAAGGAAAGTGGCAAGGATGTTCTTGATTTTTCTCATGTAACAAAATCTTACGATGATAAAAATATCTTTACGGATTTATCGTTTGAAGTCCATAAGGGAGATAGAATCGCTATTTTAGGCGATAATGGTACAGGGAAAACCACTATTCTTAAATGTATAAATGGTCTTACTGATTTTGAGTCAGGTGAGATTCGTTTCGGTGCAAATGTTACTGTTGGCTACTACGATCAGGAACAGCAGGGACTTACAGAATCCAATACAATTTTCAGTGAGCTTCATGATGCTTATCCATTCCTTACAGAGACAAAGGTTCGTAACACTCTTGCTGCCTTTATGTTTACAGAGGATGACGTTTTCAAGCGTATCAGTGATTTATCCGGTGGTGAGCGTGGTAGAGTTTCTCTTGCAAAGCTCATGCTTTCAAAGTCTAATCTTCTTATCCTAGATGAGCCTACAAACCACTTGGATATGGATTCCAAACAGATGCTTGAAGAGGCTTTGAATGAATATGACGGAACCCTTCTTTATGTAAGCCACGACCGTTATTTTGTAAATAAGACTGCTAACATGATTCTTGAGCTTTCAGATGGTGGCCTTACCAAATATCTTGGTAATTATGATGAATATATTGCTAAGAAGGAACAGCTCTACGGCGCTGCCTCTTCTGAAGCATCAAATTCTGGTGTGACCGCTGAGGAGACTGCTGCCAAGCTTGATTATAAGGAGCAGAAGAGAATAGAGGCTGAAAAGCGCAAAATCCAGAATCGTATCTCTAAGATTGAAAAAGAAATTGAAGAGCTTGAGGATAAAAAAGCTAAAATTGATGAGGAATTTGTTAAGCCTGAAAATATGACAAACTCTGCAAAATTAAACGAATTAACTGCAGAACAGAACGAAATTAATGATAGGCTTGAAGCACTTTATGAGGAATGGGAAGAAGCAAGTTCCCTTATGTGACAAGTTTGTTAAATCGTTGACAAAGTTATGCATGAATTCTATAATTGTTGTAGAAATTTATTTAGGAGGCGTATATTTTGGACAAACAAATTTCGCAGGCTGTAATAAGAAGACTTCCTAGATACTATCGCTACTTGGGAGAACTTCTTGATGATGGCGTTGAACGTATTTCTTCGAATGATTTGAGCAAACGTATGCATGTTACTGCATCTCAAATCAGACAGGATTTAAATAATTTTGGTGGTTTTGGTCAGCAGGGTTACGGTTATAACGTAGCCTATCTTCATGATGAGATTGGCAATATTCTTGGCGTAAATGAGACACACAATGTTATTGTTATTGGTGCTGGAAACTTGGGTCAGGCTATTGCTGGATATGTAAAGTTTGAGCGTGTTGGCTTTAGGATTATTGGCTTGTTTGATACAAATCCAGATCTTAAAGGAAAGCTGGTTCGTGATATTCCTATCCAGATGCTTGATGAACTTCCTGAGTTTGTTAAGAATAACGATGTGGAAATTGCGGCGCTTACGCTTCCAAAGGCGAATGCCAAAGCTACTGCTTTAAAGCTGGTTTCATTGGGAGTACATGCAATATGGAATTTTGCCCATGTTGATTTGGATGATATTCCAGATGTTGTTATTGAAAATGTTCATCTTTCAGATAGCTTAATGCAGTTATCTTACAATATTACTCAGCAAAATTTGGATAAATAGTGGCTTTTAGAAGGTGATTTTATGTCAGAGCGTGATTTTCAAAGTGCCATAGCTAAAATCAAGGTACCTATGTTGATTTTGGATCAGAAATGGCACAGGCTTTTTGCTTTGGGTGGCAAGCCTGATACGGTTAAAAGCCTGGAGGCTAAAGAAAACGAGCTTTTGAAAAGAGATGCCGAGCTTAAAAAGGAACTGAAGGATCTGAAAAAGGTCAAGGAGAGTCTTATGGCTTCCGTTATGTCAAATATGGAGGGTACCTCTGATTTGGTTTCTAAAAAGCTTGACGATGATAAGCGCCTTCTTGAAGAATGTAATGAGCGAATAGCTGCCGCCGAGGACGAGCAGAAGGATTTGCCCGCTCAGACAGATGAGGTGAATCGTGAGCTTATGATGGAGACAATGGACTACTGCTATGATAAGCTTCGAACAAATTCCAATGAGGCTGAGGAAATCACTAACTGGATTAAAGATATCCGTATTCAGTTGAAGAAGAATGTAATTCGCAAGCACAATCGAGAAATAAATAACAAAGAGATTTATTCCTATATGCATGATGTCTTTGGCATGGAGGTCCTAAATCTCTTTGATATGCAAAATGGCGATTTTTATATAGGAGTCGCTAATGATAAAGCTGAGGATGGTGCAGATTCAAAGTCTTCAGCAGAAGTTACAGATTTATCTGGCGTAGAGCTTGAGGATGTTGATTTAGATGCTGTATCCAAAGAGACTAAGGCCTCTTCGGAAACAGAAGATAATAATTCTTGATATTGAGTTGGAAGGAGAACCAAATGGACGACGGGGCGAATCCCTATATTTTTATTATTCTTTTAGCAATTCTGGCGATTACAGAGCTTGTCGCAATTATTTATTTGTATAGGAAATCTAAGCAGGAGAATGTTACAGAAGAGGACGTTATTTCTCTTGTAAATGAAGGGCATGAGGATGGCAACATTTTGGCATCTGAAGCCACTATGATTCAAAATATCTTTGAATTTTCTGATACAGATGTTAAGGATATTATGACTCACAGAAAAAATATTGTTGCTATTGATGGCGATATGACCCTTCGAGAGGCTATTTCTTTCATCAATGAGAATAATATGAGCAGATATCCTGTTTATCTTGAGGAATTGGATAATATTATAGGTATACTGCATATCAAGGATATTCTTACATATTTTGATAAGGATATTGATGGTATCAGGGTCAAGGATTTAAAGGATATTATGTCCATTGCGGAGTTTGTTCCAGAAACACACGGAATCAACACTCTATTTGCAAAAATGCAGTCCAAAAAGCGCCATATGGTTATTGTTATGGATGAATATGGCCAGGTTTCCGGGATTCTTTCTTTAGAGGATATTTTAGAGGAGATTGTTGGAAATATAGAGGATGAGCATGATGAAGAGGAAGCTTCCATAGAGGTTAGAACTGAGGATACATTCATTATGGATGGAAGTACTACTCTTGAAGAAGTTGAAGAAATAATAGGTATGAAGCTTTCAGAGGACTATGAGACCTTAAATGGCTACCTTATTTCTCTTCTTGGTAAAATCCCTGAAGATTCAACGTCTTTTAAGCTTGAGGACGATAATTTTATATTTTATGTTAAAAATGTCTCAGAAAAGGTTATAGGTGAAGTCTTTGTTCGTCGTAAAAGTCACGTTGAATAAGATTCTCATTTTTGATATAATTTTTTGAGATTTGATTTTAAGAAAAGAGGTAAATAATTTTATGTCAGGACATTCAAAATTTGCTAATATTAAGCACAAAAAAGAGAAGAATGACGCTGCAAAGGGAAAGATTTTTACAATAATTGGTCGTGAGATCGCTGTAGCTGTTAAGGAAGGCGGTCCAGACCCTAATAATAATTCAAAGCTTCGTGATGTTATTGCAAAGGCTAAGGCTAACAACGTTCCTAATGCCACAATCGAAAATGGTATTAAGAAGGCTGCTGGTGATACAAATTCAGTTAATTACGAGACAGTTACATACGAGGGATATGGTCCTAATGGTACAGCAATCATCGTAGATTGCCTTACAGACAACCGTAACCGTACAGCTGCCAATGTTCGTAACGCATTTACAAAGGGTGGCGGAAGCATTGGAACACCAGGATGCGTATCTTTCATGTTTGATAACAGAGGTCAGATTATTGTTTCAAAAGAGGATTGCTCTATGGAAGCTGATGACCTTATGATGATTGCACTTGATGCAGGTGCTGAGGATTTCTCTGAGGAAGAGGACTGCTTCGAGATTTACACAGCTCCAGATGATTTCTCAGTTGTAAGAGAGGCTCTTGAGGCTCAGAATATTCCTATGGCTGACGCTGAGGTTACAATGATTCCTCAGACTTACGTTGAGCTTACAGACGAGCAGGATCTTTACAAGATCAACAAGATTCTTGATTTGCTCGACGAAGATGATGACGTTCAGAATGTTTATCATAACTGGGATGAATAGCATGTTTTTTATCACATTTTAATGTGAGAAAAAATATGCTCAAGAAGTGCCCATTTGCGTTAGCAAATCTTTCAATGGCACTTTTTCCTTGCTTTTGTAGATTTTTACAGTTACTTACAGAGATCGACTATAAATATTGAGGGGTTAATGACTTATGAATAAAATTTTGTTTGCATCAAGCGAGTGCGTTCCTTTTGTTAAAACAGGAGGTTTGGCAGACGTTTGTGGTGCTTTACCTAAGGAGTTTTGCAAGGATTATTTTGATGTAAGGGTTGTATTGCCTTATTACACATTTATTCCTGAAAAATACAAGAAGGACTTTAAATATCTTACTAGCTTCCAAATGAACATGGGACCGCTCGTTGGCACAAAATACGTTGGGGTTTTTGAATATGAATTAGACGGTGTTACTTTCTATTTCATTGATAATCATGATTATTTTGATTGCTTTTATCCTTATTCTGAGGATAGATGGGATCTTGAAAAGTTTATATTCTTTGATAAAGCGGTACTTTCTATGCTTCCGCTTATTGGCTTCCAGCCAAATCTTATTCACTGCCATGATTGGCAGACTGGATTTATTCCGGTTTATTTAAAGACTGATTTTCAGGGTGACCAGTTCTTCTGGGGTATGAAGTCTGTTATGACAATTCATAACCTTAAATTCCAGGGAATGTGGGATACCAAGACTGTATCAGGAATTTCAGGTCTTCCAGTTGATTTATTTACTCCAGACAAGCTTGAATATAAAAAGTGTGGCAATATGCTTAAGGGTGGACTTGTATACGCAGACTATATCACAACAGTTTCTGCAAATTATTGTGATGAAATCCAGACTCCATATTATGGTGAGGGCTTGGATGGTCTTCTTAGAGCACGTCATTATGATATGCAGGGTATCGTAAATGGTATCGATAATTCTGTTTATGACCCAGCTAAAGACTCTAAGATTTACAAGAACTATGATGTAAACACATTTAGAAAGAACAAGAAAATCAACAAGACTAAGCTTCAGCAGGAGCTTGGCTTAGAGGTTGATTCAAAGAAGTACATGATTGGTCTTATTTCAAGACTTACTGACCAAAAGGGTCTTGATTTGATTAATTATTGTATCGAAGGTATCGTTGACGATTTTACTCAGCTTGTTGTTATCGGTACTGGCGAGTCTAAGTACGAGAATATGTTTAGACATTACGCTTGGAAATATCCTGAGAAGATTTCTGCAAACATCAGTTATGATGATGCAATGGCTCACAGATTATACGCAGCAGCGGATGCATTCCTTATGCCATCTCGTTTTGAGCCATGTGGTCTTACACAGCTTATTTCATTTAGATATGGCACAGTTCCAATTGTTCGAGAGACAGGCGGTCTTAAGGACACTGTAGAGGCCTATAACGAATATATGAAGACTGGTGATGGTTTCTCATTTGCAAATTATAATGGGGATGAGCTTCTTAATACTGTCAACTACAGCAAGTTCATATTCTTCGAGAAGAAGGCTCAGTGGAACAAAATGATTGAACGTGGCATGAATAAAAATTACTCATGGGCTGTTCAGAAAGAAAAATACGAGAATATTTATAACTATTTAATCGGTTGATAAATATAATGCTAGAAAGAGGATAGTTAGGCTATTCTCTTTCTTTAGTGATAGATAAAGCGTTACGAGGTTTTTAATTTGGCAACATCAAAAGGGAAGAATAGTTCTAGAAAGAAATCTAATACCAGGTCAACTTCGGCTTCCAGAAAGACATCTACTAAGGCTAAGACTACTAGAAAGCAAAAGCAGGAGGTTGAATTTGAGGATCCGTTTTTTGAGGATTCTTCAAAGGAGATTGTTCTATGGTCTTCAATAGCTCTTTGTATTTTGCTTTGCATCAGTAATTTTGGAATTGGTGGTGTGGCTGGAAATGCTGTGGCTGATTTTCTGTTTGGCGTATTTGGAATCATCCAGTACGTTCTGCCATTCATGGTAGCTTTTTCAGCATTTTTTATAATTTCAAACTATGGCAACAAGGTCGCAATTGCAAAGGTTGTGGCTGGATTTGTGTTGCTTATTTTCTTAACTACATTTGTAGAATTGTTTGTTAATGGGCAGGAAATTTTACTTCCAATGGATGCTTTTTCCTATGCTAAGGAACATCACTTTGGCGGTGGTCTTTTAGGTGGAGCAATTGCTTTTGGAATTTATGATAGCTTTGGATTGCTTGGCGCTTATTTAATTGTTCTGATTGCAATGATTGTCAGCACAATCATTATTATTGAGCGTTTTGCCTTTGACAAAGTGCAGCAATCCTCAAGGATTCATGCTGACAGAGCTGCTGCGAAACGTCGTATCAGACGTGAGCGCCAGCTTATGGAACGTGAAGCAAGTCAGACCCGCTATAATGCAGACCGTCAGGCTATAATTGATAAAATCAAGCAGGATAAGGAATTGGAGCTTCAGCAGATGCAGCAATCTGAGGGAGCGAGAATAGATAGAAAATATTCCGGTGTAACTTCTAATACGACACTTATTGCTGACTCTGTTGAATCACCAGAGGTTACTGGAGGGGTTAACGAGATTCGCTTTAATATGGCTGATGGTGAAGGAGATATGGAAGTCACTCAAACTCGTCGCCATCGTTTAAAGTCAGGAGACAAGCGGTCAAAGAGCTCACATGCTTTCAAGAATCTTGAGACCGTTGAGCCAGATTTACCAAAGATAGATATTTCAGAGGTTATAGAGGAGCAGCCTGATCATCAGATGGTATTTAAGACTCCTATTATTAATACACCATCTGCTCCAGAGCCATCTGCCAGTGCGAAAGAGCTTATGGAAAGTCAGGAGTCAGTTCCTGCTCCAGTGGAGACAAGTAGTCGCCATACTAAGGCTTCTGCTTCAACACCAGAGGAAATTGAAAGTTCTTCTGAATCACTTCAGAAATCAATTGAAGCGGACAAGAAGAAGCCTAAAAAGCCATATCGATATCCACCACTTACACTTCTTAAGGATGCAAAGAATAACGGTGGCGATTCTAAAGAATACCTTGCAGAAATGGCTAACAAGCTTCAGCGTACACTTGGTAATTTTGGCGTGTCTGCCAATGTTACTGAGGTTACTCTCGGCCCTTCTGTTACCCGCTATGAGCTGGAAATTGCTGAGGGAACTAGAGTATCAAAGGTTGTAAACCTGTCTGATGATTTAAAGCTTAATATGGCAGTTACAGACCTTCGAATCGAGGCGCCAATTCCAGGCAAATCTGCAATTGGTATTGAGGTTCCAAACAAGGTTAAATCTATGGTTGGCTTCAAAGAGCTTGTTTCGTCTAAAGAGTTTAAGACTGCTAAATCAAAGATTTCCTTCTGTGTCGGAAAGGATATTTCAGGACAGGTTATCGTTGGAAACATTGAAAAGATGCCACATCTTTTGATTGCTGGCGCTACAGGCTCGGGTAAGTCAGTTTGTATTAATACAATTATCATGAGTATCCTTTATCATGCCAGCCCAGATGAGGTTAAAATGATAATGGTTGATCCTAAGATGGTTGAGCTTTCTGTATACAATGGTATTCCACATCTTCTTCTTCCAGTTATTACTGATGCGAAAAAAGCTGCTGGTGCACTTCATTGGGCAGTTAAGGAAATGACAGATAGATATGAGCTTCTTGCTATGGCAGGAGTTCGTAATCTTGAGGGCTTCAATGAGAAGGTGGAGAGTAATAGCTTACCTGATGAGATTCCAGAAGCTAAACGTGTTCGCATGTCACAGCTTGTAATCATCCTTGATGAGGTTGCTGATCTTATGATGGTTGCTGCTGCAGATGTTGAGGACTCAATTGTCCGTTTGGCACAGCTTGCCCGTGCTGCTGGAATTCATCTTATTATTGCAACACAGAAGCCTACAGTTAATGTTATTACTGGCCTTATTAAGGCCAACGTTCCATCGAGAATTGCTTTTTCCGTTTCATCATCAAACGATTCCCGTGTCATTTTGGATATGAATGGTGCGGAAGATTTGCTTGGAAACGGTGATATGCTATATGCTCCGCAGAATCTTTCTAAACCAATTAGAATTCAGGGAGCTTTTGTTAGTGATGATGAGGTTAGTGCCGTTGTTGATTTTCTTAAAAACAACAACGACTCAGCTGATTATAATTCAGAAATTGAAGAACAAATTCAAAACTCTGAGAATGTTTCCGGTTCAATTAGCTCAGGGGAGCCTGACAATTCGAGGGATCCACTGTTTGCCGAAGCGGGACGTCTTGTCATAGAAAATCAAAAGGGTTCTATTGGTTATCTGCAAAGGAATTTCAGAATAGGCTTTAATAGAGCGGCTCGTATTATGGATCAGCTTGCAGAAGCTGGCGTTGTTGGTCCTGAAATGGGCACCAAGCCTAGAGAAATTCGTATGGCAATTTCAGAGTTTGAAGAACTAATAAATGCATAGTAAAGGGAGTTATTCAGATGAAGTCAGACATTCAAATCGCACAAGAAGCAAAGATGGTACACATTAAGGAGGTTGCTAAATCCTTAAGCATCGAAGAGGACGATTTAGAGCTTTATGGAAAGTATAAGGCAAAGTTTTCTGATGAGCTGTTAAGCAAGATTGAAAGCAATAAGGATGGCAAGCTTGTTCTTGTGACTGCAATTAATCCAACACCAGCTGGTGAAGGTAAGACAACAACTTCTGTTGGACTTGGTCAGGCAATGGGCGTTCTTGGTAAGAAGGCGTGCCTTGCACTTAGAGAGCCATCTCTTGGTCCTTGTTTTGGCATAAAAGGTGGTGCTGCCGGCGGCGGTTATGCACAGGTTGTTCCTATGGAGGATTTGAACCTTCATTTTACTGGTGATTTCCATGCAATTACAAGCGCAAACAATTTGCTTGCAGCAATGCTTGATAATCATATTCAGCAGGGAAATTCTCTTGGTATTGACCCACGCCAGATTGTGTGGAAGAGATGTCTGGACATGAATGACAGAGCTCTTAGAAATATTGTTGTTGGCCTTGGCTCAAAGATGGATGGAATGGTTCGTGAGGATCATTTTGTTATTACAGTAGCATCAGAGATTATGGCTATTCTTTGTCTTGCAAATGATATGCATGACCTGAAGCAACGTCTTGGCAGAATTATCGTTGGTTATTCATTTGATGGAAAGCCAGTTACTGCCGATGATTTACAGGCTACAGGAGCTATGGCCGCCCTTTTAAAGGATGCTCTCAAACCAAATCTTATTCAGACTCTTGAGCATACACCAGCTATCGTTCATGGTGGACCATTTGCTAATATTGCTCATGGCTGCAATTCAGTTCGTGCTACAAAAGCGGCTATGAAGCTTGCTGATATTACAATTACAGAAGCAGGTTTTGGTGCGGATCTTGGAGCTGAGAAGTTCTTTGACATTAAGTGCAGAATGGCTGGTCTTAAGCCTGATGCTGTTGTCCTTGTGGCAACTGTTCGTGCTCTTAAGTACAATGGAGGAGTACCAAAGGCTGAGCTTACTAATGAAAATCTTGATGCTTTAAAGAAGGGTATCGTAAACCTTGAGAAGCACATTGAGAATCTTCAGAAGTATGATGTACCTGTAGTTGTTACACTTAATTCTTTTGTTACTGATACACAGGCTGAGACTGATTTTGTTAGAAGCTTCTGCGAGGAGCGTGGCTGTGAATTTGCACTTTCGCAAGTTTGGGAGAAAGGCGGCGAAGGTGGCGTAGAGCTTGCAAAGAAGGTACTTTATGTACTTGAGAATAAAGAGAGTAATTTCAAGCCTCTTTATGAAAATAGCCTTTCATTAAAGGATAAGATTAAAACCGTTGCTACCGAGATTTATGGTGCAGATGATGTTACATATTCTCCAGCAGCTGAAAAGGAATTGAAGAGAATCGAAGAGCTTGGAATGGGAGACTTCCCAGTTTGTATGGCTAAGACACAGTATTCTCTTTCTGATGATGCGAATAAGCTTGGACGTCCTGAAGGATTTTCAATTAATGTTCGTGAGGTTTATGCCAGCGCTGGTGCTGGTTTCGTGGTTGCAGTTACTGGAAGCATTATGACAATGCCTGGTCTTCCTAAGCAGCCAGCAGCAAATAACATCGATGTTACTGATGATGGAGTAATTACAGGACTTTTCTAAAATGATTTGTAAAAAATGTGGCACTGAAATTGAATCTGGATTAGTATACTGCCCATCCTGTGGGGAGTCTATTCAGCTTGTGCCAAATTACGATGTTTTAGAGGAGGAATTATTATCAAGAGTTGTAGAAGATAAGGATAAGTCAAAAGATGACCAATTCGCTACTGGTGTCTATACTCAGACAAAGACGCCAGTAGCAAAAACCAATCCTGAGGCCAAGTCAAAGATATGCGCTTCGCCTAATGCATTGATTCGCAATAAGGACTTCCTAAAAAAGATAGTTATTTTCCTTATAATCGTAACCTTCGGAATGATGATAATCATTCCTTATATAGGTAGTCATTCCTACGATAATCTTATGAATAAAGCTGTTGAAGCAGAAGCCAACAAGCAATATGCAAAGGCTTTAGGTTATTTTGAGGAGGCTTATGAGGTTGATAATACCTCATTTGAAGTTATTTACGGTTTAGGGCGCATGTACTACCGTGTGAAGGAATATGACAATGCTGTTGCATACCTTTTAATGGCACTTGAGGATGACCCGGCTAATAAGACTATATTTACATATCTTCTTGATTGCTACGATCAGCTTCATGACACTGATGGTATATACAGACTCAGGGATAAGGCGCCAAATGATTCCATAGCTTCATTATTTGATGATTATCTTATTTATCCACCAGAATTCAGCGAGGCTGGCGGGGATTATGATGCGGATGTAACTTTGGTACTTACCAGCGAACAGAATTATCAGGTTTTCTATACTTTAGATGGCAAGGATCCAACTGTTTCCGGTAAGCTTTTCTCTAAGGCTATTACTCTTAAAGAGGGCGAAACAGTGGTAAAGGCTGTCACAAGAAACAACAGTGGAGAATATTCTGAGATTGTCAGCGAGACATATAATGTCACTTATGCTAAGCTTTCAACTCCAGTGGTGACACCAGAGGCTGGTACATATACAGAGCAGGTATATATTTCAATTGCTGTACCATCAGGTTGTAAGGCATATTATTCCTGGGATGGCACTGATCCTTCAAGTGTAGGAATTGAGTATAGTGAACCATTTCCGATATTAAAGGGAGCTAGTGTACTTTCTGTGGTTATTATTGATAGCAAAGGGAATGTAAGCCCTGTCTATCATGGGGACTATATTTACAATCCTTAAAATATAGTTCACAGAATCTTCACAGGTTGCACGTTTTTTATACATACTTTTTTAGTAGTATTTACTCATCTCATTAAGAGATACATTTTTCATAACATTATTCTCCCTTTTAAAAGACACGTCACCGCAGGCGTGTCTTTTTATTTCTTATTGTGGCTAGAGTAAAATTTTTATCGGAAAATTAAACAAATAAAAAGAACATCCTTCTTTGTGATAAGATATTGGTTTGCGAAACTATACTAACAAGGGAGGATGTTCTTTTATGGAAGAAATTATAAAGTATTTCGCAGATGTTTTCATCACAAATTTATATGATGCTAAGATTGATTTTTATAAGAATCCACAATCGTTAGCTGAACTGGTCATTGCAACTAAGAAGGAAACAGATGAGTTGGGACGATTGTTCATTCAGTCTGTGCTGCAGGAAATGGATACACTTTTAAAGGAATTACCTAAGAGAAAACGCTTATGGAATGTAGAGCATAAGGCAGATGCCAGACAGATTCTTACAACACTTGGAAGAGTTACTTTTACAAGAGCACTTTACGTTTCAAAGAACTCAAATTCAGATGAGAAGGAAGAATTATGCTACCTGTTAGATAAGTTGATTGGTCTAGGCGATAATCAGCAGATGACAGAAGACGTTATGGCGAACATTTATAGTGAAGCTGTTCAGACTTCATATCGGAAGGCTGGAGAGGTTGCATCTATTCCTGAAGGAGTTACTAAAACAACTGTAAAAAATTTGCTTCATAAGACAAAATTCCCAAAGAATTTCCAGATTCCTGAAATAAAAAAGGAAGTGGATTATTTATACATAGACGCAGACGAGGATCACTATCATCTTCAGTTTAAAGAACAACGTGGTGATTTAGAATACAACGATTACGGTAGAAAGCTAAATGGTGCTATTAATAAGATTATCTACGTATTTGAAGGAATAGAGCCTGAAGCACCTAGAAGTAAACGAAATAGACTTGTTGGAACACACTATTTTTGTCGTGGAGATGAACAGGACAATAAGGAGCTATGGAAGGAAGTTTTTGATTATGTAGAGGCAACATATGATGTAGAAAAAATAAAGAAAATATATATAAATGCTGACGGAGGAGCATGGATAAAAACTGGATATAGAGGTTTAGCCAATGTAACATTTGTATTAGATGAATTTCATATATCAGAGCATGTTTCTAGAATAATTTCACACATGAAGGATTCTAAAGATGATGTAAGGATTGAAATATATAAAACGATAAAAAGCAAAACAAATGCTGATTTTCTAAAACTGGTTGATAGATTAAAAGAATACACTTCTTCAGAAAATATACTTGCAAAAATATCGGCTTCAGCTGATTACATAAGTTCAAATTGGAATGCAGCTAAATATCGATTAAGAAAGCATGAAGGAGTGTTGGCCTGTTCGGCAGAAGGGCATGTATATCATGTGTTATCCAGTAGAATGAGTACGCAAGCGATGGGCTGGAGTAAACATGGAGCAAATCAGATGGCTCATCTGCGTGAGTATTATTATAACGATGAAGACATGTTAGAACTTGCAAAATTCCAAAAAGAAGAACTGCCGATGGCAGCGGGGGCAGAAAAAGTTATATTGACTGCTAATGATGTCCTGGCATCAGAAAAAAACAAGAGAAGTCAGCTATTGCGAGAATACGGTAAATATTCAGAGGCAATTCATTCAAGTATGAGTGTTCAAAATAGTAAACAGTTATTGTTTATGTTGAATGGAAAGCTGTAAAAAGGGAACAACACCTGACGGTGTTGCCTTTAATAAAGTGCTACGCACGGATCTAATCTTTCATTTGCTTGATTTACAGTGTATCTGCCCAGAAATGGGAGTCAAGGATGCTACGCACCGAAGGCTGAAGTCCTTGACACCCATTTCAAGGCAGATAAAATATCAACAAGCAAACGAAGGATTAATTGTCGTACAAAAAAGTACGGCTTTTAAACCAAAATCAGAGGCTTGCGGAGCAGGGCTTCCTTTTAGAATAGAAAAATAGTAAGATAATCACAAATCTAATTCTTGTCACAAAAACACAGGGATAGTCTTTTCTGTGATTTCCGAGTACAAATTTACGCTGCCCTTATTGTGTATAAACTCCAAATGGGCTACAATATATAGTATGAATGTAAAGGTTCTATGTGTCGGAAAAATCAAAGAAAAGTTCTATAGAGATGCCATTGATGAGTATTCTAAAAGACTTTCAAAGTATTGCAGCTTAAAGGTTGTAGAAGTCGCAGATGAAAAGACTTCAGAAAATGCATCTGACAATGAAATAGACATTGTTAAAGATAAAGAAGGAGAGAGAATTCTTAAGAATATCACTGACAAGGATTTTGTCATTGCACTTGCAATTCTTGGCAAGCAAATGGATTCTGTAGCTTTTTCAAAATACATCGAGGATCTTGGTATCCAGGGAAGAAGCGACCTGGTTTTTGTTATTGGTGGTTCGCTTGGACTTTCTGATAAAGTCCTGTCTCGTTCGGACTACCAAATTTCTTTTTCTAAAATGACTTTTCCGCATCAACTTATGAGAGTAATCTTATTGGAACAGATTTATAGGGGAATGAGAATTATGAAAAACGAGCCTTATCATAAATAATTTTCTAAGGGGATTTTTAAACATGAGAATGTACGATTTGATTGAAAAGAAAAAGCTCGGTCAGGAGCTTACAACTGAGGAAATTTACCATATTATCAATGGTTATACTCACGATGAAATACCTGACTATCAGATTTCTGCTCTTTTAATGGCTATTTACTTTAATGGTATGAACGTCAGAGAACGTTATGATCTTACAATGGCAATGCGTGATTCTGGCGATATTCTTGATTTGTCATCAATTGATGGTGTCAAAATTGACAAGCATTCAACAGGTGGTGTAGGTGACAAGGTTACACTTGTACTTGGACCAATCATTGCTTCAATTGGTGTTCCAGTTGCAAAGATGAGTGGTAGAGGTCTTGGACATACTGGCGGAACTATCGACAAGCTTGAGGCTTTCCCAGGTTTCAACGCAGCTCTTTCAGAGGACGAGTTTGTTAATCAGGTCAACTCTATAAAGATTGCTGTTACTGGTCAATCGAAGAACCTTGCTCCAGCAGATAAGAAGCTTTATGCACTTCGCGATGTTACAGCTACTGTTGATGAGATTTCTCTTATAACTGGTTCTATTATGTCAAAGAAGCTTGCTGCTGGTACAGATGCAATTGTGCTTGATGTTACAGTTGGCGATGGAGCATTTATGAAGAACAAGGAGAATGCTCTTGAGCTCGCAAAATCAATGGTTGATATCGGAAAGCGCGCAGATAAGAAGATTGCAGCCGTTCTTACAAATATGGATGAGCCATTGGGCTATGCAGTTGGAAATAATCTTGAGGTTATCGAGGCTATCAACGCTCTTAATGGCAATGGACCAGAGGATTTGATGGAGGTTGTTTACGAGCTTGGTTCGCAGATGATAGTATTCTCTGAAATTGAGACAGACAAAGCAAAAGCTAAAGAGCTTATGAAGGAAGCTGTTGCGAGTGGTAAGGCATTCCAGAAGTTTGTTGAGTTTATTGATGCACAGGGTGGAGATTCTTCGTTTGCAAAGGATTTAAACAAGTTTGCTCCTGCAAAGCACATTATCCCTGTAAATGCTTTGACAGACGGTTATGTACATGCAATTAAGGCAGAGGCCATCGGTCTTGCTTCAATGTCTCTCGGTGGAGGTCGTGAGACTTTTGATGATGTAATCGATATGGCTGTTGGTATTGTTTTAAATAAAAAAGTAGGAGATGAAATCAAGGCAGGTGAGCCTATTTGCTATATTCACGCAAATGACGAGGCTAAAATTGCACACGCCGAGGAGATGATTAGAAATGCCACAACAATTTCTCCTGAAAAGTGCAATCACATGGATTTGATAATTGATATTGTTGAGTAATTATGAGTGACTTTTCTTTGAATATCCATATCCCGGCTGAGCATATCGACAATATATTTGGTCAGTTCGATATGAATATTAAAACTATCGAAAAGGGGATGGGAATTTCCTTTATTCTTCGCGATGACGAGATTAAAGTCGTTGGTGAAAAGAATCACACGGAGCATGCCAAAATCATTGTTGATGAGCTTTTGGCCCTCTCAGAAAAAGGAAATATTATTACTACACAGGATGTAAACTACGTTATGTCTATTGAAAAGGAAAAAATCGAGAGTCATGATGTATCAGAGGCTCGTGGGGAGATTATCTGTCACACAACCACAGGCAAGCCTGTAGCACCAAAGACTCTTGGACAGAAAAAATACGTTGATGCCATCACAGATAACATGATTGTGTTTGGTGTTGGGCCAGCTGGAACAGGTAAGACTTATCTTGCCATGGCAAAGGCTATTACAGCATTCAAAAATGAAGAGGTATCAAGGATAATACTTACTCGTCCTGCCATTGAAGCAGGAGAGAAGTTGGGATTCCTTCCTGGAGATTTACAGAGTAAGGTAGACCCATATTTACGACCATTATACGATGCGCTTTATCAGATAATGGGAGCGGAAGCATTCCAGCGCAATATGGAAAAAGGACTTATTGAGGTTGCGCCACTTGCTTACATGCGTGGTCGTACACTTGATAATTCTTTCATAATTTTGGATGAGGCTCAAAATACTACACCAGCTCAGATGAAGATGTTTTTGACCAGAATTGGTTTTGGTTCAAAGGCAGTTATCACTGGCGATCAGACGCAAAAGGATTTACCAAACGGTCAGAAATCTGGACTTGATGATGCTATGAAGGTCCTTAAGAATATCGATGATATAAAGATTTGTACGCTTGATTCAAAAGATGTTGTTAGACATCCACTTGTTCAAAAGATTGTCAATGCCTATGAATCACATGAGAAAAAGCTTGAAAATAAAACTAAAAGGTCAAAATAACTCATGAAATACACTAATAGATTTTCGACAATTCGAGTTGGCTATGCAATTGGAATGGCGTTGATTTTTATTATTGCAAACACGGTACTTTGTTTGCTGAATTCTATTTTGATTGATAAGTTTATCTGCTTAGCAGCAATCAATGTTTGTTTCTTTTGTTTATTTTTGTTGTTGCTGATTCGAAAAAGACTTGAATCAGCCTTGCCAGAGTTCAATTACATCACCTACGGGAAGATTACTTTTATCGTTTTGATAGCGTGGGTTGTCACATTTTTATGTGCGATGGTTGCACCGGATTTTTTTGCACCATTTATTGTCCTTCCTATCATATTGAGCACAGTTTTTGATGATAGTCTTTCTAATGCATTTAGTCTGTATTTGCTTACTATCACAGCTATATGCCTTGATTACGGTATTTTCATCCTGTTGTGCTATGTCCTGATGATTGCCTTTGGTGATGTTCTTTCACATTTTATGAGAGCGAAGGAAGGAATCGAGAGATTGCATTCTCTCATACTGGTTTTTTCAGTAACAACGCTGATTTCGATTGTTTTCTATTATTTTAATTACCTTGAGCTTTCCATGGCCGTATTTGTTTTTGGACTTGTTGAAGGCTTGATAGCAAGTTTAATTGCAGTGCTTGCAGTTCCTCTATTCAGGAAATATGTGGAGGAGGCTCAGTCCAATATTTATGATGATTTTTTAGCTCCGGAATATGGTCTGGTTCAGGATATCAGAAAGTTTTCCTTTATTGAGTATCAGCATGCCAGCAGGGTATCAGTTTTCTCTCGTAAGTGTGCCGAGGCTATAAAAGCAAATGCACCTCTTGCTGCCTGTGGAGGATTTTATTACAGGTTGGGAAAAATCGAAGGGGAGCCAATGATTGATAATGCATTAAAGCTTGCCTGTGACAATTGTTTTCCAGCTGATGTTACCCAGATTTTGGCAGAGTACGGTGGTATTATATATTTACCGAGCACAAAGGAGTCAGCCATTGTTCATATGGTAGATTCCGTTGTTACGAAGGTTGAGCTTTTTGATGCTGATGCCATGAGTAGCTCATGGAACCAAAATATGGTTATTTACCAGACTATCAATGAATTATCCCAGAAGGGGCTTTACGATAATTCTGGTTTGACTATGAATCAGTTTTTGACAATCAGAGAAATCTTAGCGAATGAGGACATTTTGGCATGACAATTTATATTGAAAACGAAATCGATTATAAGTTTGATTTCGACTATGAGAAAATTGCAAATGATGTAGTAAATACAGCAATAGACCATCTTCAGTTTCCATTTGAAGCAGAGATTAGCATTACAATCACTGATAATGATGGAATACAGAGTATTAATAAAGAGTTTCGAGAAATCGATTCGCCTACAGATGTTTTATCATTTCCAATGATAGATTATGAAGAGGCTGGTAAGTTCGATCATATCGAAGCAAATGATGATTTTTTTAATCCAGAGACAGGAGAAGTAATTCTTGGAGACATTGTTCTTTGTGTTCCTAGAATCCTTTCACAGGCAGAGGATTTTGGACATTCTGTGCTCCGGGAGTATGCTTTCCTTATAGCCCATAGTATGTTACATTTATTTGGGTTTGATCATATGACGGAGGCAGAAGCTACTGTCATGGAACAAAAACAAAGAGAAATATTAGATATTCTTAATATTACTCGAGACTAACGAAAAGGAGAAATGTAATCTATGAAAAAACGCGTAGTATCTTTAATGCTAGTTCTTTCTATGGCACTATCTTTAGGAGCTTGCGGCAAAAAGGATGAGGTAGCAGAGGAACTTCCAGTTGAGGAGGATACAGCTACTGAGGAAGACCAGGAAGCAGTTGAGGTTGTTGACGAGTCTTTAGCTTTCTTCGATCAGGTTTCTGAGGATGGAAGAGTACGAAGCTATCTTACTGGCGAATGGGTTGATGCTAAATATGGCAGACAGCGCCCAGTTGCAGTTATGATTGAGAACACAAAGGCAGCTTTACCACAGTATGGTATTGGAAATGCCGGCGTCATTTATGAATGTGTTGTTGAAGGTGGCATCACACGTATGATGGCTATTTTTGATGATTATACAGGACTTGACCAAATTGGTAATGTTCGAAGCTCTCGTCCATATTATGTTATGTATGCTAGCGAATACGACGCTATTTATATGCATGCAGGTGGTAACCCAGCTGCTTTCGAGCTTATTGATGGTGGACTTGTTGAGAACCTTAACGCATTAAAGCTTGAGGGTAAGAAGGGTAGCGCTGCTACATACAGAACTGGTACATCTGAGCATACACTTTATACAAATTCACAGGGTATCGATATTGGACTTGAGAAGATGGGATATGATATGTCACTTCCATCAAACTATGAGCCACACTTCAAGTTTGCAGCAAACGGCAACAGCCTTGAGAATGGTACTGATTGTCAGGCTCTTCAGCTTTACTATTACACTAACAAGCCATATTGGATTTATAACGAGGATGATGGCTTATATTACAGATATGAGTTTAATCAGAAGCAGGTTGATGCTATCAGCGGAAAACAGCTTACTGCAAAGAACATTATTCTTCAGAATGTTGACTGGTTCACTTATGCTGGTTCTCAGTACTTAGGATATTATCTTTCAAACAATACTGGAACTGGAAAGTACATCACAAACGGTAAGATGATTGATATCGTTTGGTCTAAGGATGGTGATTCATCAGTTACTCATTACTATGATGCTAACACAAGCGAGGAAATCCAGCTTAATGTTGGTACTACATGGATTCAGGCTTGCCAGGGCGCAGGTGAAGGCAACTACACTGGTGACAATCAGTTCTATGCTAACAAATCAGATTTTAGTAAGGCAAAATAATTAATTTATGACTAGAAGAAACAAACATAGCGATACCAAGTTTCTTATGCAGGGAACAATCCTTGCAGTTGCTTCAATAATCAGCCGTATTGTGGGACTCATATATAGAGTCCCACTTACGGCTACTATTGGTAAAACAGGCAATGATTATTACGGTACAGCTTATGAGATTTACAACATAATATTGCTTATATCTTCTTACAGCATACCGCTGGCAGTTTCAAAGCTGGTATCAGCGAGAATGGCAAAAGGGCACGTTAGAGACGCAAACAAGGTTTTGCACGGAGCCCTTCTTTTTGCGTTTACCACAGGTGGCGCGGCAGCACTAATTGTGTACTTTGGAGCTGAGTTTTTTACCGGAACTCTTTTAAAGACTCCTTTATCTGCAATTGCTCTTAAAGTGCTTGCGCCGACACTTCTTGTTGTAGCTATTCTTGGTGTTTTCAGAGGCTTTTTCCAAGGCTTGGGCACTATGATTCCAAGTGCCATTTCTCAAATTGGAGAGCAGATTGTTAACGCAATAGTCTCTGTAGTAGCGGCCAATCTTTTGTTTAGTTATGGAAAGAAGGTTGGAGGTGTTCTTGGAAATGTTAGTGGCTATGCGGCTGCTTATGGAGCGGCTGGTGGTACACTTGGAACATCTACAGGTGCACTTTTTGCATTATGTTTTATTCTTTTCATCTTTTTCGCCTTTAAAAAGGTATTTAAGAAGATGTTAATTAGGGATAAGCATAAGCATTTTGAAGGTTACGGAGAAATCTTCTCTGCATTAGTTTTGACAATAGTACCTGTGCTTTTAAGCACAACGGTTTACAATATCAGCTCAATCATCGATCAGGGAATTTACAAGAATTTTGCTCTTATGCAGGGGCATGATGCTTCTGCTATAAGTGAGTTCTGGGGTGTTTTCACAGGACAATATAAGGTTTTGATAAATGTTCCTTTGGCTATTGCATCTGCAATGGCAGCTTCTACAGTGCCTAGTCTTACAGCGGCTTTTCACTCAGATGATAAAGAGCTTGTTAAAAAACAGATTAACATGGCAAATCGCTTTGTCATGGTTATTGCTTTTCCTTGCTGTGTGGGGATGATGGTTCTTGCATCGCCAATTATGATTCTTTTATTTAATGATGCTGAAAAATCTTCAGGTCTTATGCTTATCATTGGCGGTTGCTCGATTATATTCTATTCATTGTCCACCCTGTCAAACGGTGTTTTGCAGGGCATCGATAAGATGACAATTCCTGTTAAAAATGCCCTTGTTGCATTAGTAGCACATATTATATTGTTATTTTTCCTTATGGGAGCTTTTGATTTACATATTTATGCTGTAATTATAGCAAATGCATTTTATGCACTTCTTATGTGCTTCCTTAATCAGTCTGCTGTACTTAGATTTTCCGGAGCCAGAATTGATTTAAAAAAGGTATTTCTTGCACCGCTCGAAGCCAGTGCTCTTATGGGGGTAATAGTTTACCTTGTTTATCATATGCTTTATGGTCTGGTTTCTATCAGCGGTACTGAGAGAATCGCTAATTTTGTGGGTTGCGTTTGTGCAATCATTGCCGGAGTTATTGTTTACTTTGTGGCAATGTTTATTTTTAAGGGAATTGATGAGGAAACTCTTATGAAGTTCCCTGGTGGCACAAAGCTTTGTAATATAGCATATAGCTTACATTTGTTGAGGTAATTTATGGGTAATAACGAAAAGACTTATGACATTTGTATTGTGGGTGCTGGATTTTCTGGACTTGTTCTTGCAATTAAGCTTGCAAGGGCAGGTCTTTTGGTCTGTTTATTAGACCTTAATCGGATTGTTGGCAGAAGAATTCTTTCCACTGGAAATGGTCGTTGTAACTTTACCAACAGACGTATGGGCAAGGAATACTTTTACAGTAATAGCAGCCTTGATTTTATTGAGGACAAGCATGACGAGCTTCGTGGTTTTCTACGTGAGCTTGGCGTTATTGAACGTGAGCTTGACGGTTATTATTATCCAATTACAAATCAGGCTAAAACCATAAGAGATGCACTTGAAAACGAGGTAAATGCTTTAAATATCGACGTTTTTCTTGATAACAGGGGTACAGATATTACAAAGACTGATGATGGATTTGTAGTTACAAGCCATCGTGATACATTTAACTGTAAGAGAGTGTGTATTGCATCTGGTGGTCTTTCGGCTGCAACTCTTGGTTCATCGAAGTTTGGATATAAAATGGCCAACAAATTTGGAATGAAGGTGACAAAGCTGGCGCCATCCCTTGTAGGCCTCACATCAAAGGATATTTGCCTGAAGGATTTAGGTGGTGTTAGAGCACTTGGCGCAGTTTCCTACAGGAATGCGAGATGTGAGGGTGAGATTCAGTTTAATAAGGATGGCATTTCAGGATATCCAATTATGTGCATCAGCCGTTTTATCGGTTTTGATGAGCTTGATAAAAAGCTATCATCTCTTTCGCTTGATTTCGTAGCATTTATGTCTGAAGATGAGCTTAAAGATGAGATTAAGGCCAGATTTAATCGTAATTCAGCAGCTACCATTTTGGCTTCTCTAAATGGACTGACCAATGAAAAGGTTACTGAAGTTGTGGTTAGCTATTCGCGAATTTATCCTGACACTCCAGTTTCAAAACTTGATGACGAGGATATTGAGAATCTTGTATATAATTTTAAGCATTTCTCAATGAATATTACTGGAACTAAAGGCTTTGACAATTCACAGGTTACAGCTGGTGGCGTTGAATTATCTGAGATTGATTTGAATTCCATGGAGGCCAAAAAGGTTAAAGGCCTTTATTTCACTGGTGAGGTTTTAGATGTTGATGGTATTTGTGGGGGATATAATTTGACATGGGCCTATTTATCAGCAGATAAGGCTGCAAATGCAATTATTAGTGAGGTATAAATGATTAAAATTGATCAGCTGAAGCTTTCTATTTCAGCCAGCGAAAATCAAATTAAAGATGCAATTATAAAAAAGCTTAGAATCAAGGATTCCGATTTAAAGAAGTACTCCATTCTTAAGCGCTCCATTGATGCCAGAAAGAAACCTGATTTATTTTATGTATATTCGGTGCTGGTTGAGCTAGATCATTCCTTGGAGAACAAGCTTTTAAAAAAGCTTAGTAAAGACAATAATGTGAATACCTATAAACCTTTGGTATATCCGATACCTAAGCTTTCAGAGGGAAAATCGAGTGATAGGCCGGTCGTTATAGGTGCAGGGCCTGCTGGGCTTTTTGCTGCCTATGTTTTTGCTCTCAATCACATGAATCCTATTATTTTCGAACGTGGTCGCATGGTTGAGGAGCGCACTGCTGATATCCTTAAATTCTGGGAGACTGGAGTTCTTGATACAGCTTCAAATGTTCAGTTTGGTGAGGGTGGAGCAGGTACATTTTCTGATGGAAAGCTTAATACTCTTGTTAATGACAAGCAAGGCAGAAATAAATTTGTCCTTGAAACCTTTGTAAAGTTTGGTGCTCCTTCAAATATCCTATACGATAACAAACCACACATTGGTACAGATATTCTTAAGGTTGTTATCGCAAATATGCGTGAAGAGATTAAGAATTTAGGCGGCGAGTTTTACTTTAACTGTCAGGTAACTGAGTTCGTCTCTGAAAATGGAAGAATTAAGGCTGTTATGGCAGGCGGCAAGGAATATTCTTGCTCAAATGTAGTTCTGTCTATTGGTCACAGCGCAAGGGACACTTTTAAGACCTTGTATGATGCAGGCTTTTACATGGAGGCCAAGGATTTTGCTGTAGGCTTTAGAATCGAGCATCCTCAGGAAATGATTTCAAAGACTATGTATGGTCCTAATTTTGATAAGCTTGAACCAGCCCCTTATAAGCTTGCCTTCAATCTGGAAAATGGCAGAGGCGTTTACTCATTCTGTATGTGTCCAGGCGGATTTGTAGTTAATTCTTCCTCTGAGGAGAATCGCTTGGTTGTTAACGGCATGAGTTATTCAAAACGTGACAGTAAAAATGCCAACAGTGCAATTGTTGTTTCTGTTGGAGCCAAAGAGTTCGATAAGAGTAATCCTCTTTCAGGAATAGAGTTCCAACGACAAATTGAGGGGAAAGCTTTTGCGTTATGTAAGGGCAAAATTCCTCAGCAGCTTTATGGTGATTTTAAAGCTCATCGTCTGACCACCTCTTATGGTGATTTTGAGACCCAGACAAGAGGTCTGACAGCTTTTGGTATGCTTTCTGATATATTTTCTCAGGAAATTAACCAATCAATTATTGACGCCATGGGGCAATTTGGTACTAAAATAAAGGGATTCGATAGAGAGGATGCAATCCTTTCTGGTGTTGAAAGCAGGACTTCATCACCTGTTCGAATCAGTAGAGATGAAACATATCAGTCTAACATCAAGGGACTGTATCCTTGCGGTGAGGGTGCAGGCTACGCAGGAGGCATAACATCAGCGGCAATGGATGGCCTCAAGGTCTCAGAGGCTGTGATTAACAACCTCAACAAAAATATTTAAAGGTAGGATAATTCAGTGGCAGAATACACTCCAATGATGCAGGAGTATCTTAAAACAAAGTCAGAATACGAAGATTGTATTCTTTTTTATAGATTAGGCGATTTTTACGAAATGTTCTTTGAAGATGCAAAGATTGCATCCAAGGAGCTTGAGCTTACATTAACAGGCAAATCCTGTGGCGCTGAAGAGAGGGCTCCTATGTGCGGTGTTCCTTTCCATGCCGCAGATACTTATATTAATCGTCTTGTTTCTAGAGGCTATAAGGTTGCAATTTGCGAGCAGGTTGAAGACCCTAAAGAGGCAAAGGGCCTTGTGAAGCGTGAGGTTATAAGAGTAGTTACCCCTGGTACTAATATCGATCAGCTTGCACTTGATGAGGGCAGCAATAACTACATTATGTCTCTCTATTACAGCAGAGGTATTTTTGGAATTAGTGCCTGCGATATTTCAACGGCAGATTTTTATCTGACTGAGGTCGATAGCAATCGTAAGCTTCTAGATGAAATTTTCCGTTTCAATCCAGCTGAGATTCTTTACTCTAAATCAATTTACGAGTCAGGAATTGATATTACTGATGTTTCTGAAAAGTTAGAGAGTACCCTTACTCAGCTTGATGAATCATATTTCGATGACACACTTACAGCTAGAGAGATTTTGACTCATTTCCATGCTCATTCCCTTGAGGGATTAGGCCTTATGGATTTTTCGCATGGCAGAGTTTCAGCGGGAGCACTTCTTATTTATCTTAAGGAGACACAAAAGACTGAGCTTGCTCATTTAACACATATTACACCTTACACTAATGGTAAGTTCATGCTTCTTGATAATTCAACCAGAAGAAACTTAGAGCTTACAGAAACAATGCGTGATAAACAGAAGCGTGGCTCTCTTCTTTGGGTTTTGGATAAAACAAAGACAGCTATGGGGGCTCGTCAGCTTAAATCTTTTATCGAGCAACCACTTATTTCTGTAGATGAAATTATAAAACGTCAGGATGCAATTGAGGAGATTAATGCCTCTTTGATTGACAGGGAAGAGCTTAGAGAGTATCTGACCTCTGTTTATGATTTAGAGCGCCTGATTACTAAAATCACATATCAGTCAGCAAACCCTAGGGATTTAATTGCCTTTAAGCAGTCCATTGGAATGTTAAGTCCAATTAAGACTCTGTTGAATGGCTTTAATACCCGTCTAATTAAAGAAATTAATAGCAATATCGATGATATGAAGGATTTGTTCGAGCTCATTGATTCTGCGATTGATGATGAGCCTCCTATTTCTTCTCGTGATGGCGATATTATCAAAGCAGGCTTTAATGAAGAAGTAGACAGACTTCGTTCTGCCAAAATCGATGGTAAGCAGTGGCTTGCTGATTTGGAGGCAAAAGAACGAGATAAAACTGGCATCAAAAATCTTAAGATTAAGTTCAACAAGGTTTTTGGATTTTATCTTGAGGTTACAAATTCATATAAGGATTTGGTTCCGGATTATTATGTCAGAAAGCAGACGCTTACAAATGCCGAGCGTTACTATACTCCAGAATTGAAGGAGCTTGAGGACAGTATCCTTGGTGCTGAGGACAGACTTAACACAATCGAATATGAATTCTTCAAGACAGTTAGGGATACCATCGCTTCAAACGTTGACAGGATTCAAATTACAGCTAAATCTATTGCGTTACTTGATGCTTTGATTTCACTTGGTGTTGTTGCTGAGAAAAATCATTACGTTCGTCCGGTAATTAATAATCGAGGAGTAATTGATATTAAGGATGGACGTCATCCTGTTGTTGAACAGATGATTAACGCCGATCAGTTTATATCTAACGACTGTGAACTTGACCTGGATTCAAATACAATTGCTATTATCACTGGACCTAACATGGCAGGTAAATCTACCTACATGAGACAGGTGGCTCTGATTGTGTTGATGGCCCAGATTGGAAGCTTTGTTCCAGCTGCGTCTGCACAGATTGGTGTTGTAGACAGGATTTTTACCCGTGTTGGTGCGTCGGACGATTTGTCTACTGGACAGTCTACTTTTATGGTGGAGATGAACGAAGTGGCAAATATTCTCCACAACGCTACAAATAAATCTCTTTTGATTTTGGATGAGATTGGACGTGGTACTTCCACCTACGATGGACTTTCCATTGCCTGGTCTGTGGTTGAGCACATTGCTTATCATATTGGGGCGAAATCTCTTTTTGCCACCCATTACCATGAGCTTACAGAGCTTGAGGGCAAGATTCAGGGTGTACATAATTACTGTATTGCAGTGCAGGAGCTTGGTGAGGATATAATTTTCCTCAGAAAAATAATTCCAGGCGGTGCAGACCAAAGCTACGGTATTCAGGTTGCAAGGCTCGCAGGACTTCCAGAGGAGGTTCTTACAAGAGCTCGAACAATTGTAAATTCATTAAATGAAAATGATATTGCAGCTGTTTCAGACAAAATAGCAATTCGCGAACATATAGAAGAAAAGCTTAAGGAAATTAAAGGTGTGACCTTCTCTGAAGAAGAAGTAGAGATTATTGCCGGTCTTAAGGAGCTTGATGTTACAAAAATAACTCCTCTTGAGGCTATGAACATACTATTTGAGTATCACAACAAGGTAAACAACTAATGGGAAAAATCAATTTACTTAGTCAGGAAACAATCGATAAAATCGCAGCGGGCGAGGTGGTTGAGCGTCCAGCTTCGGTTGCTAAAGAGCTTATTGAAAACAGTATTGATGCAGGTGCAACTGCTATATCTGTAGAAATAAAGGGCGGCGGTATTGAGTATCTTCGAATAACTGATAATGGCTCAGGAATCGAAAAGGACCAGATTCAGATTGCATTCCTACGACACTCAACCTCTAAAATTCAAAATGCTGAAGATTTGAATAATGTTCGCTCCCTCGGCTTTAGAGGTGAGGCGCTCTCAAGTATTTCTGCGGTATCCAAGGTCGAGCTTATTACTAAAACAAAGGATTCGCTACTTGGCGCCAGTTATATTATCGAAGGTGCCAAGGAAATCAGTCTAATGGATATTGGAGCTCCTGATGGAACTACTTTTATCATTAGACAGCTGTTTTACAATACTCCAGCACGCAAGAAGTTTTTAAAATCAGAGAGCACCGAAGGAAGTTATGTCTTTGATGTTGTAGAGCATTTGGCTCTTTCTCATCCAGAGATTTCTTTTAAATTCATTTTAAACGGCAAGGAAAAGCTGATGACCTCTGGAAATGGTGTCCTTTCAGATACTATTTACCAGATTTATGGACGCCAGATTGCGAGCAATGTGCTTGATTTGGATTATCAGGATGAAACCGTAAGGATTAATGGATTTATTGGTCAATCAGTTATTGCAAGAGGAAACAGAGCATTTGAACATTTCTTTGTAAATAACAGATATATCAAAAGTGGTTCTCTCTCAAAGGCTTGTGAGGAAGGCTATTACGGCTTTTTAATGGGCCATCAGTATCCATTTTTTGTAATTAATATCAATTTCGATGATGCTGCTGTAGATGTAAATGTCCATCCTACAAAGCAGGAGGTTCGTTTTGAAAATGAAGTTCAGCTATGTGAGCTTCTTACCAAGATTATTAATAGTCGTCTTAGGAAGAGAGAGGATGTTTTAGAGGCTCATGTTGAGGAGCCGACAGTCAAGGTTCAGCCAATGATTTTGCAGGAGGAACCAAAGGCTGCATCAGTTTCACAGCCAATGCCTGTTATTTCTACTACGGAGGCTGGCACAAATCAAAAAGAACCAGAGGTTATTCCGCCACCAAAGCCTAAGATGCCCGAGCCTTTCGAGAGAGACAGGTTGGAGAGGATTAAACAGTCAATTACAGCTCAGATTCATGCAGACACTCCATATGAGAAAAAGTTCGAGGAGAAGAACAGGGGCGGACAGAAATATGAGCAGATTAGCTTCCTTGATAAGGAGGCTATAAAAGAGCACAAGATAATCGGCCAGGTCTTTGATACTTATTGGATTGTTGAATACGACAAAAATATGTATATCATAGATCAGCATGCTGCACATGAAAAGGTTTTATTTGAAAAGACCATGGCTCGTTTGAAGAATAACGAGATGACAAGCCAGATGGTGAGTCCGCCAATCATTATTTCGCTTTCTGCACAGGATGTTTTGCTTTTTGAAAACTATAGGGAGGCTTTTGAAAAGCTTGGCTATAGAGTTGAATCCTTTGGCGGAAATGAGCTTGCTATTAATGGTGTGCCAGGCAATCTTTTAAACCTCAATCCAAAGACATTTTTCCTTGAGGTTCTTGCAGATTGCCAGTCATACAAAGCCAGTGACTCCTTTGATATGATAGTTGAACGTGTGGCATCTATGTCTTGCAAGGCTGCAGTCAAAGGAAACAACAGATTATCTTTACCAGAAATTAAGACTTTAATTGACGATTTGCTCAAGCTTGAAAATCCATATCATTGTCCGCACGGTCGTCCAACAATGATTTCATTTTCTGAGTATGAGCTTGGTAAAAAATTCAAAAGAATAATTTAAAGGTTATTAAATGAAAAAATTAGTCGTTCTTACAGGACCAACTGCAGTTGGCAAAACATCGCTCTCCATAAATCTCGCCAAAGCTATAAATGGCGAGATTATTTCTGCAGACTGCATGCAGGTTTACAAGCGAATGAATATAGGAACAGCAAAGGTTACAGAAGAAGAGATGGATGGTGTTAAGCATTATCTTATTGATGTGATTGATCCTAAGGAGGATTTTCACGTGGTTCGCTTTAAGGAAATGGTTATAGCTGCCATGGAAGAAATCTATGCCAAAGGAAAAATACCTATCATATGTGGTGGCACCGGATTTTATATTCAGGCTATTTTGTATGACATTCAATTTACAGAACAGGAGATTGATAAGGCATATCGTAATGGACTTGAGAAATATGCTGATGAAAATGGAAATGAAGCTCTTCATCAAAGACTTAAAGATGTTGACCCGGAGTCAGCTGAGAGCATTCCAGCAGCTAATCGTAAACGTGTAATCAGGGCTCTTGAGTATTATCATCAAACTGGAGAACAATTTTCGGTTCATAACAAGCGTGAAAGAGATAGAATTAGCCCTTATAATTTCGCATATTTTGTGTTAAATGATGACAGGCAGTTGTTGTATAATCGCATAGATGCCAGAGTTGACAAGATGGCCGAGGCTGGATTGGTAGAAGAGGTTAAAGCGTTGCTTTCTGAAGGCTGCAAGCCTGGCATGACTTCAATGGACGGTATTGGCTACAAGGAGCTTTTGGGTTATTTGAATGGAGAAAGCTCTTTGGAGGATGCACTTGAACTAATTAAAAAGAATTCAAGAAACTATGCTAAGCGTCAGTTAACCTGGTTTAGACGTGAAAAAGAAGTAATATGGCTTGATAAAACTGTTCTTACATCAGAAGAGCAGATTTTAAATGAGATTATGGAAGCCCTTAAAGAGAAAGGAATTATTTAGAGTGTTTAATATTTATAAGGAATTTGGAATTTCAAATGAGGTATACAGTTTCGGTTCAAAAATCGTCTCTGGCCTTGATGATAGATTTAAGGAGATCGATGAGGTTGCTGAGTACAATCAGCTTAAGGTTTTAAAGGCAATGCAGGATAATAAGGTTGCTGCAGAATGCTTCAACACATCAACAGGTTATGGCTATGATGATGTGGGAAGAGATACCCTTGAAAAGGTGTATGCTTCCGTGTTCAAGGCTGAGGATGCCCTTGTTCGTCCTCAGATTACTTGCGGAACTCATGCACTTGCACTTGCTTTAATGAGTAACCTCCGACCAGGAGATGAGCTTTTATCACCTGTTGGAAAGCCATATGATACCCTTGAAGAGGTTATTGGAATTCGTCCTTCAAATGGTTCTTTAGCGGAATATGGAATTACTTATGCACAGGTTGATTTACTTTCTGATGGCGGCTTTGACTATGATGGAATAAAAGCAGCAATCAATGAGCGCACAAAGCTTGTTACAATTCAGCGTTCTAAGGGCTATGCAAATCGTCCAACATTATCCGTTGAACAGATTGGTGATTTGATTTCATTCATCAAGGGAATCAAACCAGATATCATCTGTATGGTTGATAATTGCTACGGGGAGTTCGTTGAGAAGATTGAGCCTACCGAAGTTGGCGCTGATATGTGCGTCGGTTCTTTGATTAAAAATCCAGGTGGTGGTCTTGCTCCAATTGGAGGCTATATTGTTGGTACTAAGGCTTGTGTTGAAAATGCTGCTCACAGACTTACATCACCTGGACTTGGAAAAGAGGTTGGGGCTTCTCTTGGCATTATGCAGTCCTTCTATCAGGGATTTTTCCTTGCACCTACAGTTGTGGCTGGAGCTCTTAAGGGTGCTATTTTTGCCGCAAATATTTTCGAGAAGCTTGGTTTCCTTTGCATCCCAAATTCAACTGAGCCTAGATATGATATTATTCAGGCAGTTTCATTCCTCAAGCCAGAGGGGCTTATTGCTTTCTGTGAGGGAATTCAGGCAGCTGCTCCAGTAGATTCTTATGTTACACCAGAGCCATGGGATATGCCTGGTTATGATTCACAGGTTATTATGGCAGCTGGCGCTTTTGTTCAGGGTTCATCAATTGAACTTTCTGCAGATGGTCCCCTTAGAGCACCTTACACAGCATTTTTCCAGGGTGGTCTTACTTGGAATCATGCCAAGATTGGTATTCTTAAGGCGACTCAGAAACTTGTAGACGCTTGCCTTGTGAACCCTAGTGAACTGTGCTAAACTTAAATTTATTGAAGTTTATAATTATTATATTGGAGGAATGTTATGCCAAACTCTTTTGGAATTGATATAGGAACACAAAATTTAAAAATTTTCAGTGGTGCAGACAGCTCAATTACCAACATCAAAAATACAATCGCCATTGTTAATAAAAATCAAATGTATTCATACGGTGACGCTGCTTATTCAATGTATGAGAAGGCTCCAGATACTATTCAGGTTTCATTCCCAATCGTTTCTGGTGTTATTGCAGATTTTGATAATATGCAGACCATGCTTTTTGAGGTTCTCGAGAGAGACCTTAAGGGTAAGATTAAGGGTTCTGATATTGTAGTTGCTGTTCCAACTGATATTACAGAAGTTGAAAAAAAAGCATTCTCTGATTTGTTTACCAAAACAAAGAATAAGCCACATTCTATCCGTGTTTGCGAGAAGCCAATCGCAAGTGCCATTGGTTTAGGACTTGATGTTTCTGAGCCTACTGGTGTTATGGTTGTTGATTTAGGTGCAGATACTACAGAAATCTCTGTTATTTCTCTCGGCGGTCTTGTACTTTCTGAGCTTCTTCCATTTGGAGGCAATCAGATTGATGAGTCTATCGTTACTCACCTTAAGAGAAACTACAATCTCGTTATTGGTCAGAAGACTGCAAAGCAGTTGAAGGAAGAAATCGGTTCAGCTGCAGAAGGCAGAGGAGAGAAGCTCACTGTTGTAGGTCGTGATGTGGTAAGCGGACTTCCTATCGAAATGGAAATCGAGAGCGACGTGATTTACACAGCTATCAAGGCTGATCTTGAGAGCTTCTGCACAAATGTAAAGCTTATTTTGGAGAAGGTTCCACCAGAGCTTGCAAAGGATATCGTACATTCTGGTATTTACCTTACAGGTGGCACATCTCAGCTTAACAGACTTACAGATTTATTCTCTGAGGTTACAAACATCAAGGTTAATGCCTTTGATGATCCTCAGGAGTCATGCGTCCGTGGCCTTGGTTCTGTACTTACAGACACCAAGTTTAAGCAGTACGGATACAGCATGAAGACACGAATTTTTAAATAATATTGATGAGGTTATATGAGACAGAGAAAAGCAAATGGTGGCATACCAAGTAAATATCTTCTCACGTTTTTATCGATTGTTTGTATAATGCTTTTATTCTTTAGTTATTCCACTGGTTTTTCCGGTGGTCCGCTGGAGACTATTGCCAATCATATTTTCATTCCTATGCAAAAGGGTATTGATTATATTGGAAGTACAATTGCTATTTCTTCGGCTGACACAAAGACAAAAGAACAGCTAATCGCTGAAAACGAGGAACTTCAAGAGCAGGTTAATACTCTTAACGATAAAATTAAAAGCTATGAGCTTAAAATGAGCGAGCTTGATGAGCTTCAGAAGCTTTATGAGCTGGATCAATCATATTTAGATTACGATACAACAGGTGCCAGAATAATTGGAAAGAGCACCTCTAACTGGTTTAATACCTTTACAATTGATAAGGGTTCCAAAGATGGAATTCAGGTAAATATGAATGTTATTGCTGACGGAGGATTAGTTGGTATTGTTTCTTCGGTTGGAGATTCCTATGCAGTTGTCAGAGCAATTATTGATGATACTGCAAATGTAAGCGCTACAATTTCTTCTACTGAGGACAATTGTATCGTTTCGGGTAGTCTTGAGAATATGACTGCCAGCAATGTAATCAACTATTCAAATCTTGCTGACAGCGATAATAAGGTTGCAATCGGTGATGTGGTTGTTACTTCAAATATTTCAGACAAATATCTTCCTGGTCTTTTAATTGGCTATGTTTCATCAGTTAATCTTGATGAAAATGATTTGTCAAAGTCTGGCACAATTACGCCTGTAGTTGATTTTAAACATTTGTCAGACGTGCTTGTTATTAAGCAATTGAAGGAGTCTTACAAGAGTGAGTAATTTTAAGCACTATTTTAAAAGAATATTGATAGTAGCACTTGTCATTTATGTAAGCTTTCTTCTGCAGACAAGTGTTTTTTCAAGATACAGACTTGCAGGAGTAACTCCTAATATTTTAATTTGTGTTGTATCGACTTATGGTTTTATGAAAGGTAGAAGACATGGCATTATCATTGGATTTTGCACCGGTCTTTTACTGGATATTTTTTCTGGATCATTGTTTGGCGCTTATGCATTGATTTATATGTATATAGGTGTACTTAATGGTCTTTTCAGGAAACAATTCTTCGGTGATGATTTGCGACTTCCTTTAATTCTTATAGGCGCAAGCGACCTTATCTATGGGCTTGCATCTTATGTCGTATTTTTTGTTATCAGATCTCAGTATTCGTTTTCCTTTTATTTTATGAATATTATTTTGCCTGAGGTTGTTTACACATTACTTGTTTCTATTTTTGTTTATTACGCTATTCTGTACATAAACAATTGGATCGAAAAACTGGAAAAGAAAGGTTCTGATAGAATTGGAAATTATTAAGGACTTTTTTGTAAATGCATTTTCTTCACGTATTCGCGTGGTATCAGTGGTGTTTGGCTTTTTCGCCGCTGTCCTTATTTCACGTCTTTTTTATTTGCAGATTATTAACGGTAGCGAATATCAAGACAACTATAATCTTAAACTAGAGAAAACTGAATCAATCGCCGCTACACGTGGCAATATTTTTGATAGAAATGGAAACCTGTTGGCTTATAATGAGCTGGTTTATGCTGTTACTATTCAGGATAATGGTGTCTATTCTAGCAAAAAGGAGAGAAGTAAATCTCTTAATTCAGAGATTGCTACAATCATCACTAAGCTTGAAAAGAATGGTGATTCAATCGATAATAGCTTTCCAATAGTTATTGACTCTTCGGGGAATTATCAATTTATGTATTCTGGTAATACCCTTCAGAGATTTCGTGCAGATATCTTTGGAAAGACAAGCATAGACGATTTGGAATACAATGAGAAGCTTGGATTTGACGAGGCTACTGCTACTCCGGATCAGATTATAGATTATCTGCAAGGCGAAAAGGTCTATAACATTTCTGATGAATACAATAAAAAGCTTCGTTATGAAATAATGGTTGTACGCTACAACATGGGCCAGAATTCATATCAGAAGTATATCTCCACTGTAATCGCTTCTGATATTTCTGAGGAGTCTGTAGCATTCATCGAAGAAAATGTTAATGAGCTTACAGGTGTAGCTGTTGAGCAGAAATCTCTTCGCAGATATACTGACAGCGAATATTTTGCCCATATTATCGGCTACACTGGACAGATTTCTACTGATGAATATAAGGAGCGTTCAGCCACTGATGATACCGTAGATACTAATGATGTTGTTGGTAAATCCGGTATCGAAAAATACATGAATGATTATCTGTCAGGTACAAAGGGGCATGAGACACTTTATGTAGACAGTGTAGGAAATACAATTGCAAAGGGAGATTACTTGGCAGCTGTTTCTGGAAACGATGTATATCTGTCTATTGATATGGATTTACAGAAAGCAGCTTACATTCTTCTTGAGCAGGAGATTGCCGGCATTCTTTATTCAAAAATTTCAAATATAAAGGAATATAATGCATCAGAGCACGCATCATCATCAGATGTAGTAGTTCCAATATATGATGTTTACTATTCTCTTATTGGAAATGGAATAATTGATACTAACGCATTTAAGGATGAAAATGCTTCTGCTACAGAAAAGGCTGTACTTAGCGCTTTTGAGACTAAACAGAAGGCTGTTTTATCTACACTTAAATCACAGCTTACTGTAAATAACGAAGTTATCTACAGTGATTTACCTAGAGAGTATCAGGCGTACTCAACATATATCGTTACAAAGCTTAAAAGTCTTGGAATTTTTGACTCATCGCTCATTGATACATCTTCAGATGTTCAGACAAGCTGGACTTCAGAGCAGATGGCTGTAAATAAGTATTTAATTTACGCTATAGAGCAGAACTGGATTGATATTACAAAGTATGAAACAGAAGCGAAGTATGCTGATACTGAAGAATTATATAATGATCTTGTAGATTATGTTATCGACTATCTTTCAAATGATAAGAGTTTCCAGAATCTAATTTATAAGTATTTGATTTTGGATGATGGCATATCAGGTTCTCAGCTTTGTTTGATATTATATGATCAGGGAGTTCTTGCCGAGGATGAGGAATCATATCAGGCACTATCAAGTGGAAGAATATCTTCTTATGAGTTCCTGCGTTCTAAGATTAAGAGCCTTGAGCTCACTCCTGGACAGATTGCCTTAGATCCATGCTCAGGTTCTACTGTAATTCTTGATACCAAGACTGGCGAGGTTTTGGCAATGGTTACGTATCCTGGCTACGACAATAACAAGCTTGCTAACTCTGTTGATGCTGATTATTATTCGTACCTTACAAATAGTGCAGCCAATCCTTTGTATAACTATGCTACACAGCAGAGAACTGCGCCTGGTTCTACCTTCAAGATTGTCAGCTCTACAGCAGGTCTTGCAGAAAATGTTATTACAACAACTTCTGAAATTACCGACCTTGGTCAGTACACAAAGGTGTCTAATAAGCCTAAGTGTTGGATTTATCCAAGCAATCACGGTAGCATCAATGTTTCTGAGGCTATTAGAGATTCTTGTAACTACTTCTTCTACGAAGTAGGTTGGAGGCTTGCCGGAGGCGATGGCAATTACGATGATATTAAGGGTATTGACAATATCCAAAAATACGCATCCCTTTATGGTTTGGATGAGATAACGGGTATCGAGGTAGAAGAGAACTCTCCTCATATGGCCACAGAATACCCTGTCATGGCGGCAATTGGTCAGTCAGATAACAACTATACTACAGTTGGTCTTGCACGCTATGCTGCAGCAATTGCCAGCAGAGGAACGGTATACAACCTTACACTTTTGGATAGCGTAAGGGATTCTGAGGGTAATGTTCTTGAGAGCTATAGTCCATCAGTACGAAATCAGGTTGACGTTCTTAATGGTGGCCAGTGGGATGCTATTCATTATGGTATGAGAATGGTAGTTGAGTCCCTTTCATCTTTCAACAATTTTTCTGTTGAGGTTGCTGGAAAGACCGGTACTGCCCAGCAGGTTAAGAGCAGACCAAACCACGCTTTATTTATTGGTTTTGCTCCATATAATGATCCAGAAGTAGCTATTGCAACCCGTATTGCTTACGGATATACATCTCACAACGCAGCGGCTGTTTCAAAGGATATTTTATCTTACTACTTTGGTGTTTCTTCAACTGAAGAGCTTCTTAGTGGTGAGGCAAATACTGTATCAGATTCTGAAAATGAGTTTACAGACTAGTTATAAAATCATCAAAAGTGGGAGGCTTTGTTTTGAGTAACGATCCAGTTGTATTAAAAAGTAATAAATATGGTTTGTCATTGCAGCTTGATGCAACAATTCCTTTTGAGGATTTAGTTAGAGCTATATGTGAGAAATTTGCCAAATCAGCAGACTTCTTTGGCGAAACCGAAATGATTCTCGAAACCTTCGGAAGAGAGCTCACAACAGACGAAGGGCTTGTTATTATTCAGGCTATAGAGCTCAATTCTAAAATTAAGGTTATTCTTTTAAATGAGAATAATGAATATAAGGATACCCGTATGCTTGGAGAAATTGATCGGTTTTATACTGATGAAATCTTTGAAAACGCCAAGATCATAAGGGGGTCCGTTTCAAAGAGTGATCAGGTTACTTCGGACTCTAGCATTATTATCCTTGGAGATGTTAAGTCAAAGGCTTCAGTTAGAGCAAAAGGAAATGTTATTGTTTTAGGTCGCTTGGAAGGAAGCTGTCATGCTGGCTACCCTGACAACACTGGTTGCTATATTGTGGCAGGAGAATTAAATTCCCAGAATGTTCAGATTGGAACAGTTTCTGGTGAGATTACTTATCAGGAAAAATGGTCCCTTCGTGTTAGACGCTCGAAAGAAGAGCCCGTTGGTATTTCTGTTTGGAATCATGAATTATTATCTGAACCACTTAGCAGTGGCCTGTTAAAAAGGATTAAGAATTAATGTTTCACAATTATAAATTTAAAAATCTTGATATTAAATTAATATTGGCGGTCATTGCTTTGACCATTATCGGAATTTTTGTTATCGGTTCTGCCAATGAATCAAACCAACAAAAGCAGATTCTGGGAATGATTTTAGGTATAATAGTAATGAGTGTAATGGCAATTATTGACTACGATTTTATTTTGCATTTCCATTGGCTTTTTTATGGAATGGTTATTGCATTGCTTACTTCCGTGCTTTTATTTGGTAGTGAATCTGGTGGTGCTACCAGATGGATTGAGCTTGGTGTACGTTTTCAGCCATCGGAGCTCAGTAAAATACTGCTTATTTTATTTTTTTCATGGTTTTTAATGCTTCATGAAGAGGATATTAATAAGCCAAAAGTATTGGCCATGACCATAGGTTTATCGGCACTTCCGTTACTTTTAATAGAAAAAGAACCAGATTTATCAACTACAATAGTCACAATGATGATTATTTGTGTTATGATGTTTGTAGTGGGATTAAGTTATAAATTAGTTGGAATTGTCCTTGGTATTTCAATTCCATCAATTATTATCCTGCTTGTGCTTATCGCCAGAGATGGCCAGACCATTTTAAAGGAATATCAGGGCATTCGTATTTTGGCTTGGCTTAAGCCAGACAAATACCCTCAGAATTCATATCAGCAGCAGAATTCAATCATGGCAATTGGTTCTGGACAGCTGATGGGTAAAGGTCTTGGAAACGAAGCCTTTGACTCAGTTAAGAATGGAAACTATATTTCAGAGCCACATACCGATTTTATCTTTGCTGTTGCAGGTGAGGAATTAGGATTCGTTGGTTCTGCTTTAGTAATTATCCTTATTTTCTTCATTGCAATCGAGATTTTACTCATTGCTAAGAAAGCAAAGGATATTTCGGGGAAGCTCATTTGTGTAGGAATGGCTACACTTATTGGTTTTCAGAGTTTTGTAAATATTTGTGTAGTAACAGGATTGATGCCAAACACCGGTTTGCCACTTCCATTTGTTAGCTACGGACTTACCTCTTTGGTTACAGTCTATTTTGGTATTGGTATTGTATTAAACGTTGGTCTTCAATCAAAAAATAATAACGGGAGGCTATTTTAAATGAACATTGGATTGGTAGCTCATGATTCCAAAAAGAAGCTTATGCAGAATTTCTGTATTGCTTACAGAGGAATACTTAGCAAAAATGACATTTTTGCCACTGGAACTACTGGAAGATTGGTGGAAGAGGTTACAAATCTTTCTGTTCACAAGTACCTTGCAGGACACCTTGGTGGTACACAGCAGTTAGGTGCTCAGATTGAGCAGAATGAGATTGATTTGGTTATATTCTTGAGAGATCCGCTTACTGTGAAATCTCATGAGCCAGATGTTAATAGCATTGTTCGTCTCTGTGATGCTCACAATATTCCACTTGCAACTAATCTTGCAACTGCTGAACTTCTCATTAAATCATTGGACAGAGGAGATCTTGAGTGGCGTGAAATGTACAAATAAACTATTGTCATTATTTCTTATAGGCGTTTCCTGCATATCACTGATTGGTTGTGGCGCTGCAAAGGAAGAAGAGAGCGTTACAACGTATGATTTGTATGATACGTCTTTTTCTTATGGAATCACACATAATGGTGCCACCTCTGATGTGGAGCTTTTTGCGAAAGAGCTTTGTGTTACTGGCAATGAGGATTTAGGCACCTCTGCAGTGGATTCCCAGGTTGCATCAGGTGCGGCTGCTTTTAATATTACAGAACAGACCACTGTGTACGCACAGTCCGTTCATGAAAAGCTTTATCCTGCATCTACTACAAAAATCCTTACAGCATATATTGCTTGTATAAAAGGAAATCTAGACGATTATTACACCGTCAGTACGAATGCAGTTGATCAGGCTAGTGATTCTTCTGTAATCAATCTAAGGGCTGGTGATGTTATCACTTTAAGAGATTTGCTTTATGGGTTGATGCTTCGTTCAGGTAATGATGCTGCTGTTGCGATAGCAGAGGGGATAAGTGGGGATGTTGAAAGCTTTGCAGCCGAGATGAATGCTACAGCAAAGGCATTAGGTGCTACAAATTCAAATTTCATTACCCCTAATGGACTTCATGATGAAAATCATTACACCACAGTCTATGATATGTATTTAATTTTGAATGCAGCCTTGGAAAACCAGGATTTCTACAATATCTTTACAGCTACAAGCTATACAGCAAATTATACTAGTGGCGGTGCAGCAAAGACTGCAGAGTGGCATACTACCAATCAGTATCTTACAGGAAAGGTAAATAAGCCATCTGGTTTTACTATCCTTGGAGGTAAGACTGGTACTACAGGTGCTGCTGGTTATTGTTTGGTTCTACTTTCAGAAAATGAGGATGGAGATAAGATTATTTCTATAGTTTTTAACGCAGATTGTAGATCAAATCTGTACCTCTTAATGAATGAAATCCTTACAAATTACTGCACTTGATTGTTAGAAAACACCTTGAATATATCTGTTTTGTCTGTCAATTGCTTGAAAATCAAATAGTTTTTAAATAAATACCATTTTTCCTGTTTAGGTTTTAATCTCGTTATGTTAGAATATATATAACTTAAATAAATATCTACTGAGGGGTTCGAAAACAGTAGTTATAAAATGCAAAAGGGAGGTATTTTGACATGGTGGAGATAATTTCAGGCGAGAAGGGCAAAGGTAAGACAAAGTATTTACTTGACAAGGTAAACAGCGACATCAAGAAGGTTGATGGTTCAGTTGTTTACATTGACAAGAATACAAAGCACATGTATGAGTTAGATTCAAAGATTCGTTTAATCAATATGGGTGATTACCCAATCGAAAGTTCTGATGAATTCTTGGGATTCTTAAGCGGTGTTCTTTCACAGAATGCAGATATTCAAGAGGTTTTCTTAGACAGTTTCCTTACGGTTTCCTATATAGATACCAATGATGGCTTTACAGCAGCCCTTAATAAGCTTGATAACATTTGTAACATGTTCGATGTAAAATTCGTTTTGTCAGTTAGTAAAAATGAGAAAGACTTACCTGAAAGCGCAAAGGGTAAGATAATCGTTTCTTTATAAAGACTGTTAGGGCACGGATTCGTGCCCTTTCTAATTGTTTAGGAGTTGACTTTCACTTACATGAGAAAAAAGCAGAAAAAGAAGCAGAATGAAAATAAAATACTTAAATATCCTAAGCAATATCATTTTTCTATAGGATTCATTATTATCGGCGTAATGTTTATTTACATGCTGTATCACATGCTTACATATCTTACAGCTGCTAACATTACAGTCTACGAGGTTTCCCAGGGTTCGATTTCTTCTAATTTGGAATATAATGCACTTGCTATCCGACAGGAGCAGGTGGTTTATGCAGATAATAGTGGAGATATTTTGTATTTGGCCGAAAATTTTTCGAAGGTTGGTGCTAAATCTAAAATATATGCTTTAGATACATCAGGCGAAATACTTTCGTCAATGAAAAAGAATAACGAAACAGCAGATGTTAAGCTGAGCGATGAAGATTATGCAAAGCTTCAGAATTCTATTTCAACCTTTGCTTACGATTTTAATAATATAAACTACAGCAAACTTTACACCTTTAAAACAGAGCTTGAATCTCAAGTGCAACAGCTTTATACTGTTTCAGCCCTTGATTCAATGGGAAACTCGCTTCAATCAGCTATAGACTCAGGTACATTTAATATTTATAATTGCAAACAGCCTGGTTTAATTGTTTATTCTATTGATGGGTTGGAGAATCTTACTGTAGATTCCTTTATTTCAGATTCATTTGATATGTCCAGTTATTCATCAACTAATCTTAAATCTGTGGGATCCGTTGTAGCAGGACAGCCAGTTTATAAGCTTATTACATCTGATCATTGGAATTTGATATGTGAGGTAGATAAATCCTTGTTTGATTCACTTCAGGAAGAATCCTATTTAAAGATTCGATTCCTTGAGGATGAAGTGGAAACATGGACAAATTTGGCTTTTGCGGAGAAGGCTGGAAACTACTATCTTGTGCTTTCCCTAGATGATTCTATGGACCGATATGCGGATAGTAGATATGTCCATATAAAGATTATTAATAATAATATTTCAGGGTTGAAAATACCTAATTCATCTATAGTTAACAAGGAATTCTTTACAATTCCTAAAGGATATATGATGCAGGGTGCGAATGATGATGAAATTGGCTTCCTTAGACAGACTGATTCATCAAGTGAATACATCAATCCTACAGTGTACTACGAAAATGACGATTTTTATTTTGTTGATGACAATGATGTTTCCAGAGGAGACACGCTCATTAAACCAAATTCCAACGAGAGATACGTTATTGGTACAGATATTGGAACTCTCCAAGGAGTTTACAATGTAAATAAGGGATATGCTGTATTTAAGCAAATTGAAATACTTTACCAGAATGATGATTATTCTATTATCAAAACTGGTACAAATTATGGTATATCGATGTATGATCACATTGTGTTACAGGGTGATGAAGTAGAAGAGAACACTATAATTAATTAACATATAGAGATTTTTATAGAGGTGAATAAATTGAGAGAAACAGAATTAAAAGAGAATTTAAAAAGCGTTGAAACAAGAGTTACTGAGGCATGCAAGCGTGCTGGTAGAAACCGTGATGAGGTAACTCTTATCGCTGTTAGTAAGACTAAGCCGGTTGAGGATTTACAGGTAATTTATGATTCAGGCATTCGCTCTTTTGGTGAGAATAAGGTCCAGGAATTAACAGCAAAAATTCCCGAGATGCCAGAAGACATCGATTGGCATTTAATTGGACATTTACAGCGTAACAAGGTTAAGTACATCGTTGACAAGGTAAAGCTTATTCATTCAGTAGATAGTTATCGTCTCGCTGAGGAAATTAACATTCAGGCTAAGAAAAAGGGTATTGTTGTTCCAATTCTCATCGAGGTAAATGCAGCAAATGAGGCTAGCAAATTTGGTGTAAGAGTAGAGGAAGCTAAGCAATTATGTACTGAGATTTCCCATTTAGATGGAGTTCACATCATGGGTCTTATGACTATAGCACCAAATGTTGTGGTTGCTGAAGAAAATCGAGCAATTTTTCACAAAATAAAGGACTTATCGGTTGACATCGATAAAGAAAACATCGATAATGTTGATATGAGAATTTTATCTATGGGTATGACAAACGATTTTGAAGTAGCCATAGAGGAGGGGGCTACCCATGTGAGAGTGGGAACAGCAATCTTCGGAGAGAGAAATTACAACATTTAATTGAGGAGTAATGTTATGTTTGAGAGAATGCTTGATGCAATGCATCTGGGTGATGACTACGACGACTACGAAGATGAAGATCTTTATGAAGAAGAAGAGGAGAAGTCTTTTTTTAATAAGTTCTCTAAAAAGGAGCCTGAAGAGAAACGTCCAGTTTTAAATAAGCCTTCTGAAAGAGAAGTTAGAGCGTCTAAACCAGCGCCAAAGATTACACCTATGAGAAATAAAGCGAAAGGAGCTGTCATGGAGGTTTGTGTTATTAAACCATCTTCATTTGAGGATGCTCGCGAGATTTCAGAGACATTATTAGCTGAGCGTACAGTTCTTCTTAACATGAAGGGATTAGACCTTGGTGTTGCACAGCGTATCATTGATTTCACTTGTGGTACTTGTTATGCTATCGATGGTAACCTTCAAAGAATTGAAGACTATATCTTTATAATCACACCTGCAGGAGTTGAGCTTTCTGGTGATTTAGCAGGAATTGTTGATGCCTTTGACTTTACAGGGATTCAAACAGGATTTTAAATATTCTAGCACCAGATGAGTATCTGGTGCTTTTTCTTTTGTAGCCTTATAGTCCGCTGGTTACAGCTACAAGCCTTCATTCTCTTTCTTCGGCTACATGCCTCATACAGAGAATAAAGAGCTTGATGCCTACCAGCTCACTTATTTGATACACCTGTTAAAGAACATACTTAACACCTTATACAACGATACGGAGACACGAACATGAATACGACTTGCTTGAATATTAAGTACGACGGGGAACCTTGTTATAATATTTATTTTCGACCGGATTTTGGAGATTTGGCAGGCTTATTTAAGAAGGATTTAAATAAGGATTACGACAATATTTGTATTGTTACAGATTCCAATGTGGCTAGACTTTACTTAGCTGAGGTGGTATCTATTTTTAAAGGAATTTGTGAAAATGTGTGTTCCTTTAGCTTTGAGGCAGGAGAAGCTTCAAAGAATCTTGATACAGTAAGTATGCTCTATGAGCATCTTATTCATAGAAAGTTTACTAGAAATTCTTTACTAGTTGCCTTGGGCGGTGGAGTTGTTGGTGATTTAACAGGTTTCGCAGCATCTACATTTCTTCGGGGAATCGATTTTATCCAGATGCCTACCACATTATTATCACAAGTTGACAGTTCTGTTGGTGGTAAAACCGGTGTAGATTTCAATCATTACAAGAATATGGTTGGTGCCTTTTATATGCCAAAGATGGTGTATATGAATCTTGGTACACTTTCATCCTTGGATGATAATAATTTTGCATGCGGAATGGGTGAGGTCATCAAAAGTGCTTTGATTGCAGATAAGGATTTTTATAATTGGCTTAAGGAAAATTATTCCAAGCTTTCTGCCAAAGATTTTGATGCTTTAGCGTATGCAGTGTATTCTTGTTGTAGGATTAAGGGTCATGTAGTAGAAATTGATCCTAAGGAAAAAGGAATCAGAGCATATCTGAATTTTGGGCACACATTAGGCCACGCAATTGAAAAACTATGCAATTTTGGTATTGGTCATGGACAATGTGTTGCTTTAGGAATGGTTTGTGCTTCTTTTTTATCTAAGAAACTTGGTAATATTTCGAATGAAGAGTATGAAGACATTATTGGTTGTATGAAGCTCTATAATTTGCCTGTTTCCGTATCAGAATTAAATCGTGATGAAATTTTATACACGTCTAAATCTGATAAGAAAATGATTGGTACAAAGATTAAATTTACAATATTAAAGGCTATAGGTGAGGCAGATTCGTATGTGGATTTTACGGATGCGGATTTAATTGAAGCTATAGATCAGGTATTAGATTAATGTATTACAAGTATAACAAAACAATTTCCATGATATTTAGTGTTGGTCTTATTGCTGTTTTAATCGTTTTGGACCAACTTACAAAGCTATTAGCAGTTAAAAATCTAATGAATCAGGATGATATCATTCTCATTCCTGGTATTTTGCAGTTTCATTATCTGGAAAATACAGGAGCAGCATTTTCTCTTTTAGAAGGTAAACAAAGTTTATTTGCAGTAGCTACACCAGTTCTATTATTTATAATGGCTTATATTCTTTTTGAGATGCCCAGACAAAAGAAATTTGTATATCTAGATTATATTATTGTATTTCTTTTTGCTGGTGCAATCGGGAATTATATTGATAGAGTCACGAACAATTATGTTGTAGATTTTATTTACTTTTCACTGATTAATTTTCCTGTATTCAATGTTGCAGACTGCTATGTGACAGTCGCAGTAATAGTTTTATTAGTATTAGTTCTTTTTTATTATAAGGACGAAGATCTGGAGGAAATTAAGCAAAGCTTATTATTAAAGAAATAATGGATGAATTCACACTTATAATTGAAGAACCTGCAGACGAAGGTATTAGAATAGACAAATACCTTGCTGTTAATATGCCAGAAAAATCACGAAGCTACTATCAGAAAGCCATTGATAGTGGCTTTGTTTTAGTTAATGGAAAGCAGGTCAAATCTAAATATCAGACAAAACTCGGGGATGAAATAATCGTCAGCGTTGAGCCAGTAAAAGAAATAGATATTGTTCCTGAGGACATACCTATTGAGATTTTATATGAAGACCAGGATGTAATTGTCGTTAATAAACCAAAGGGTATGGTTGTACATCCTGCACCTGGACATTATTCAGGCACATTGGTAAATGCACTTATGTATCATTGCAAGGATTCTTTGTCTGGAATTAATGGAGAAATTCGCCCAGGAATCGTTCACAGAATTGATATGAATACAACAGGCTCTCTATTGGTTTGCAAAAATGATAAGGCTCACAATGATATTGCTGCACAAATAAAAGTTCATTCAGTTAACCGAATCTACAAAGGAATTGTAATAGGAAATTTTAAAGAAGAGACTGGTACAGTAGACGCTCCTATAGGTCGAAATCCAAAAGATAGAAAGAAGATGGCTGTAGTGAATGGTGGAAGAGAAGCAATAACTCATTACACTGTTTTAGAGCAGTACAAGGGATACTCTTATGTACAGTTTAAGCTTGAGACAGGCCGCACTCATCAAATTCGTGTGCATATGGCGTCAATCGGTCATCCCCTTCTAGGCGACGATGTGTATGGAAAGCCGGTAAAGGGTCTAGAAGGCCAGACACTTCACGCTCAAACATTAGGATTCGTTCAGCCAACCACAGGCGAATACGTAGAAGTCAATGCGCCGCTGCCTTCATATTTCGAAGAACTTCTTTCTAAATATCGAAGAATGTAGCCAAGTTCAAGCCCGGTGGTTACGCCTACAAGCCTGTGAGTTTCTATGCTCAGCATAGAAAGCTTCGCTTCAGAAACCACAGAGCTTGACAGCTACCACCTCAACATAAAATCCTTATTTGCCTTCCTCCTTCGAAAATATTACGGCATTTCGTGCGAGTCGCTTGTGCTCATCTTCGATGGCAGCATAGTAGTCGATAGTAGTGTTAATGTTCTCGTGGCCCAGTACGTCTGCTACAAGCCTTATATCGCCTGTTTCCCGGTATAGGGCTGTACCATATGTGCTGCGGAGCTTATGAGGCGTAATTTTCTTATCTGGTACAACAATTCTTGCATATTTTTTAACTAAATTCTCAATAGCATCTACACTAAGTCTTTTACCTTGAAGAGAATAGAAGAGGGCGTTTTCATGACCTTCTACGGCAATTATGTATTCTCGTTCGCCGTTAATGTAATCCTGTAAAACTTCGGCAACTTCATCATTGAAGTAGATTATATCCTGTCCGCCACCCTTTCGAACGATTGTTAAAGAATTAACATTGAAATTTACATCATTTAAGTCAAGTCCATTGCATTCACTTACACGAATTCCAGTATTAAGCATTAATGTTAATATAGCAAGGTCGCGCCCACGGGTCTTTTGGTTGTATTTGCGTTGACGTTCAGATGAAAAGGCGTTTCCGTTATCAATTGCTTCTAAAATAGCCTTAACTTCGTAATTGTCCATACGAACGATATTTTTATCTTTTTTAAGCTTTGGAAGCTCCACAAGTTGAGTTGGATCACTAGAAACAAATTTACGTGCTAATAGATATTTGTACATGCTTCGCAAAGGAGACATTTTTCTTGCTATAGCGCGTTTATTATTTTCATGTTGCTCGCCAACAGTATTTAACTCAAGATAGCGTTTGTATTCCTCAATATCATCTGCAGTTAATTTATTTAAAACGTCGTAATTAATTTTTTTAACATCTAAACCCTTAAGTAGTGGGTTTGATGATACTAAAAAACGAAAAAAAGTAAGCAGGTCATATGAATATGCAATTAATGTACTTGTCTGAGTTGTTTGTTCTTTGGAGTAGATGTAGTCCAACGCTGGCTTAGGAAGTTCATTTTGAAGCTCACGCAGCTTAAGTTTTTGATTCTTCGATTTATCCTTATAGAAATTAGAATCTTTACCCATAACAGTATTTCTCCGAAATTAAATTACTATCTAACGGATAAACAGATATTTAACCGATAGATATCTATATTTTACTATTACTCTTTTTCAGTGTAAATAGTCTATATAATCATGATATATACATAATACATTTAATGTTTATTCGATAGTTTCTAGCTGAATTCTAGAATTATCAAATACTCCATATTCTTCCATAGTAGAAATGATTATTTTTCTAACCATATCTGCAATTTCTGGAGTTTTCATGTCTTTATAATCGTCGTAATAAATTGGATTTCCAAAGATTACCTTCGTACTTACAGGACCAGGCTTTAAACTATTAAATGCAATATATGAATCAATCAAAGTGACAGGAACAATTGGAACCTTTGCTCGCATTGCACATTTAAAGCTACCCGGCTTGAAATTCTGTACCACATTACCATTCTTACCATAGCCACCTTCAGAGAAAAGAATGTATTTTCTTCCTTTACTGACTTCTTTTGTAATCTGGTCCATTATTTTCATGTTTTGTCTAACATTTCCAAGGCGAAGTCGCTTAGCATCAAGCAGATCACATACCTCTCTTACCATGAACCCAAAAGATTTTGCTTTATCCATTACAAATGTGCAAGGTTCCTTGTGTCCGTACATAATGCCTAAGGCGTCGTATTTGCCCTGGTGATTAGGATACATAACATATCCACCCTCCCTTGGCAAATTATCAGCCCCATATACTGTGGTGGATATTCTGGCACTTCTCATAAGGAGTCTAAATAATCGCTGAGCATAGGCATATCTTTGCTTTTCCGAATATTTTTCTTTATTCTTTGCCATCTTTCGCATGGTAGAAATAAGCTTAGGTCCTCGCTTTAAATTGGAAATAATCGCAATTAAAAATCTTAACATACATTCTCCTAAGTAAATTTATACTAAATATAGATTATATTTTAGAAATAAATCAATATATATGTATATTATCATATTTAAAAGGAGAATGCGACAGCCTTAAGGCTCATCATAAGCATAATATTCAACGACTATATAGCTTCCTGCTGTAATATTATCTCCTGAAATATGATTGATACTCTTTATCTCATCAATAAAAGCTGTTTTATCTGAATACTCGGCATTCATAAACTGATCTGCAATAGTCCAAAGGGTATCTCCTGGTTGAATTTCATAGCTAGTGTAGTATTTATTTACTGGTTTGCTATTCTCTGCTGCTACTCTAGTGGTACTGAATATAAATGCAAATAAAATTGAGCAAATGATAGCGATAAGAAGCATAATTCTTCTATTTCTAGCAATAAGGGCTGATTTAGAATGTCTATTCATGGTCAAACCTCCAAAAATAAGTTCGAAAACATCTGTTCTGAATTCAATATAATTCACGAACAATCGTTTGTCAATACTTTTCTCGAACAAAATTTCGGAAAATCTGTTTGCAAAAATATGTTCCTTATGTTATTGTAAATGTATAAAATTTTGAAAGGAGAAGCATCATTATGGCATATGGAAAAATATCTGCGAAGCAGCGTGAAATACTAGAGGTTATTAAGGCCGAAATTCTTAATAGAGGCTATCCGCCTACAGTTCGAGAGCTTTGTGATGCTTGTAATCTTAAATCTACATCTTCTATCCACTCTCATCTTGAGACCCTTGAGAAGAATGGATATATTAAACGTGACCCATCGAAGCCACGTGCTATCGAAATCGTAGATGATAGCTTTAATATGGTTCGTCGTGAGGTTGTTAATGTACCTGTAGTTGGTAATGTAGCTGCTGGTCAGCCACTTCTTGCTATCCAGAATATCACAGAGTACTTCCCTATTCCTGCTGAACACATGCCTAATCAGCAGTCCTTCATGCTCAGGGTAAAGGGTGAATCAATGATTAATGCTGGTATTCTCGATGGAGATACTATTATTGTTCAGCAGCAGCAAACTGCTAAAAATGGTGATATGGTTGTTGCGTTAGTTGACGATAGCGCAACTGTAAAGACATACTATAAGGAAGACGGACATATTCGTCTTCAGCCAGAGAATGATACTATGGACCCTATCATTGTAGATAAGTGCCTCATTCTTGGCAAGGTATTTGGCGTTTTCCGTTTCTTCAACTAATCGCTAAGGCTTGTAGCCGTAACTGTAGGCATTAATTGTATCTAAAAAAGAGCCTTTAGTAGCTATCTAGCTTTTGGTATTACTCAAGTGAAGCATTCTAAGCTGAACGGAGTAACACCAATGCTTGAGAGCGTAACTAAAGGCTCAATTTCTTAATTATTATTTGCTTTTAAAGGTCTTTGGCATCAATGAGGATTCCATCTTTCCAAATGCGCTCAAGATCATAGAATAATCGGTCCTCTTCATCAAAGAGATGTACAATTACATCCTCATAATCCATAAGCACCCAAGTGCTCTGTCTATTACCTTCAATAGACTTTGCATGAATACCCTGCTCATACAGAACACGGTCAACTTCATCCTGCATTGCGTTAAGCTGATTAATATTTGAAGCTGAAGCAACAATAAAATAATCAGCCATAATGCTTATATTTGAAATATCGATTGCTTTAATGTCAATAGCCTTCTTGTCATCGAGTGCCTTGCAAACAATCTTTGCCATTTCTCTTGAATCCATCATTAACCTCTTTCTTTCATATATTTTTTATAATAGTTATAGGTATCTATTGTAGTTGGATCGACCATTTCTGGATTTGAATTTAGATACTCAACAGAATCCTCAAGTATCATGTATACACATTTATCCAAATCTGTATAAGCCATGTATCTGAGAATATCAAGTCTAGGCTGCTTATCTCTTCCAGGCTCAATATAATCCGCTACAAAAATAATCTTATCTAGAAGATTCATAGCTGGACAACCTGTTGTGTGAACTGCTATGGCGTGTGCAATTTGCTCATCAAATACATTGTATTTATCCTTGCAATAAAAAGCTCCGACCTTGCCATGAAGGAGATGTGGGAACCTATACTCTATCTCACTGATTGGTATATTGTTTTTCTCGCAAATGCTAATTCTTTTCTCATCAGTGATACACTTAGCACTATCGTGAAGCATACCAGCTACCATGGCATTGTATGCGGGATAATTCCATTTTAAAGCCATGGAATAGGCTGTAGTGGCAACGCCTAAGGTGTGAATATATCTACCAGGTTTAAGCGCCACTTTCATTTCTTCAGAAAGCTTTAAAATATCTGAATAATTATAATTATGAGCACTGTACAAATTATGCTCTATTATATAGTCTGCAACCGACTGCTTTAAAGACAATCTGGTATCGTCATTATTATAAAAATCCTCACGGATGATTGATGATGCAATTCCATTAGCCTTGTAATCTATAAGCTTAAATTCACCTTCATATGTTTCCTGAAATGTATGGATAGTGTTTCGAATTGCTTCTTCATCGTCTCCTAATCTTGGAGCAACAAGTATTGTTGCACATTTTGATATGGTTTCTGGATTTACCCATTTGTCAAAATATAATATGCTGTCACTGCCCATGATGAAGAAGAATTCATCACTAGGATACTCTTCTTTTAGTTCTGTCAAAGTTAAATAAGAGTAGCTTTTACCTGCGCGATAAATCTCTCTGTCATCAATGAAAAGCTTTTCTTCATCTTGAATCGCAATAGAAACCATCTCAAGTCTGCAGGTATCAGGAATATTTTCAGCAGTATCCTTATGAGGTGGATTACCAGCTACAAGAAAATATACTCTGTCCAGTTGAAACTGTGCTAGTGCAGCCTTTGCAATTTCAATGTGTGTGTTATGAATTGGGTTAAAAGTTCCGCCATATATACCAATTCTCATGCTGTCTCCTTTGAGCAGATTTATTGTGGAAGCTTAATTGATGGCTTCTTTGCTGCTCTGTAAAGAATAATTTTTCTACCAATTACACGAACAACTTCTGAATGAGTACGCTCAGAAAGTGTCTGTGCAATTTCCTTAGGATCATCGAAACAGTTCTTAAGTACGTTTATTTTAATAAGTTCTCTAGCTTCAAGTGCTTCATCTACAGCGTTTGTATACTCTGGAGTAAGTGAAGCCTTTCCAATCTGAAGAATTGGGCTCATATCTGCAGCTAAAGATGATAAATATGCTCTTTGCTTGTTTGTCATTTTAAATACCTCTATTACTTGTAATAATCAAATACTAAACCGTACATTCTAACGGTATCGCCTTCCTGAATGCCCTTTTCCTCAAGCTCCTTGAGAATTCCCTGTTCACGAAGGAAATTCTGGAAAAACAGGAATCCCTTCTCAGATTCAAGATTTGTATAGCCAAGCATCTTTTCGATACGAGGGCCTTCTACAACATAATCACCCTCATCATTAATCTCAACAGTGTATGGTTCCTCACTGAAGGCTCTTATAGTTGGATCAAATTCCTGCTCGTAAACGATTGAAGCATCGTCACAAGTCTCAAGAAGTCTTACAACCTCGTAGAGAAGCTCTTTAAGGCCCTTTCCAGATACGGCTGAAATTGGATATACCTTAATCCCCTGTGGCTCGAATTCAGCCTTTAATGCCTCGATTACTTCGTTTGATTCCTCACCAATAACGTCCATCTTGTTAGCTGCGATTACCTGTGGCTTCTTAAGAAGCTCTGAATCATAGGCAGCAAGCTCTGCAGAAATAGTCTTGATATCTTCGATTGGGTCACGTCCCTCAACAGAAGCGCCATCAACCATATGGATGATAACCTTTGTTCGCTCAATGTGGCGAAGGAACTCATGTCCAAGACCAATTCCCTCTGAAGCACCTTCAATAAGACCAGGAATATCAGCAATAACGAATCCATTTATATCATCAACATCTACAACACCTAAGTTTGGGGAAAGGGTTGTAAAATGATAATTTCCAATCTTTGGCTGAGCATTAGTTACACGTGAAAGGAAAGTTGATTTTCCTACATTTGGATAACCAACAAGACCAACATCAGCTATAACCTTTAGCTCGAGGATGACTTCAAGCTCAATAGCATCTATGCCTGGCTTAGCATATTTTGGTGCCTGCATTGTAGACGTAGCAAAGTGCTGATTTCCAAGTCCGCCTCTTCCACCTGGAAGAACCACCTGACGTTTGTTATCTCCGGACATATCTGCGATAACCTTACCACTTTCAGCATCCTTAATAACAGTTCCCTCAGGGACTTTCAGAATAAGATCCTCGCCATTTCTACCATGACAATTATCTTTACCACCCTCTTGGCCATTTTCAGCTGCAAACTTACGTCTGTGACGATAATCAACTAAAGTATTCATACCTGGATCTACTTCAAAGATAACATCGCCACCCTTACCGCCGTCGCCACCATTTGGGCCGCCGTTTGGGACATATTTTTCTCTTCTAAAGCTTACGTGGCCATCGCCACCTTTGCCTGATTTTATAATAATCTTTGCTCTATCAGCAAATGACATAATAATCTCCTCAATTTATATAATCCGCTTGTCACAGATACAAACATATAATGCTGTTTTTTTCATCGTTTTCACTATATTCTCAAAAAACAGCATATATATTTGTATCTTACAAGCTCACTTAACAAAATTGACCCGACTTTACGCTTACGTATAGTCGGGTCAAATGATTACTGTTCTACTGGATAGACAGAAGCCTGCTTCTTGTCTCTACCTTTTCTTTCGAAACGAAGTACTCCATCAACTAAAGCAAAAAGTGTATCGTCTCCACCGAGACCTACATTGTTGCCTGGAAGAATCTTTGTACCACGCTGTCTGTAAAGAATATTGCCAGCCTTAACGAACTGACCGTCTGCTCTCTTTGCGCCTAATCTCTTAGACTCTGAATCTCTACCGTTCTTTGTAGAGCCTACACCCTTTTTATGAGCGAAGAACTGAAGGTTCATCTGTAACATGTCTTACACCTCCTTGTAAAGCAATGATAAATACTCATCGCCGTATTGTTTTTGAATTTCGTCCAAACCTAATAGCATAGAATCAAGTAATAACTTTGTCTTCTCGGAAACATCTTTAGAAAAACTCATGGTCAAATAACCACCGTCCTCTGCTGCTTCGCAAGAAAAATCCTCATCAGTGAAGCGTTCAATACTATTAAAAGTATTGATAACTAAAACTGACACGGCTGCACAAACAATATCCTGACCGTGGTCAGCATAGCCTGCGTGGCCATCTAAAGAAACACTGATATATCTATCATTTTGTTTGGTAATTACTACGCTAATCATAATTAGCCGTTAATCTTTTCGATCTTAACCTGTGTGAAAGCCTGTCTGTGGCCATTCTTCTTGTGGTAACCTGTTTTTCTCTTGTACTTGTAAACGATTACCTTCTTACCTCTGCCTTCCTTAACAACAGAAGCCTCAACTGATGCGCCTGCTACTGTAGGTGCGCCAACCTTGAGCTCTTTGTCGCTAACAGCAAGAACCTGATCAAAAGTAATCTTCTCACCAGCTTCAACGCCAAGCTTTTCAATGGTAATGATATCGCCTTCAGAAACTTTGTACTGCTTACCACCTGTTGCAATAATTGCGTACATGGTTGCTCCTCCTTTTTATCATTACTCGCCAGTTTCGGTGGTGTTTCGGAATGAAACACTCTTTAAAAACCACACTGAGCGGCATACTCATGTATATTAACATAGGATTTGGTAATCGTCAATTGAAATTGTTTGGAAATTTTGAAAAATTTATGAAACATCAATCCACCTGATGAACATCGCCCAAATGCTTCTTTAAATACGCATCTAAAGAGCTTAAGCTTTTTCCATTAGCATTTCGGATTTTATTCGCCTCGTCATCCAGACAATGCTGACACGCCCGTCGTAAATCATCCTCTTCATTTTTTACAAACCAATCATCAAAATGGGCATCAAATTCCTCATCTTCCTTTTGGAATCTGAACTTACTAAGCTGGAGTGTGAGCTGCGATGTAGCGCGGGTACGCACAGAGTTTCTGGCTTCTTCTGTGAGATTAAGTTCAGGATGAGTATGGTTATATTTCACAATCTCCTGATCAGCAATCTCTGTAGCTTTATTTTGAACAATTTGAATAATCTCGTTCATATCCATACGCTAACACCCCCGTGCTTTAATGATTGCTCATTTGTTATGGAAACAATTAATTCTGTTCATCCTCATCGGCGTCAAAGTCAACTTCGCCACCCATGTATTCACGTCCAACGACACGCTTCGCCTCGCGCTGTTGTTCAACCTGAACTGAAAGCATTTCTTTAACATTTGCTGAGTGCTTAATATTTTTGATTTCAAAAGTAGCGAGGCTTTTATCTGATGAACTTACAATAATTGAACCAACGCCAAATATTCTTTGACCAAAGCTTCTTTTAAGCTGTAAATCAAGTATTCTATAGAGACGTACTTCATTCTGTGTAAGATTGAAGAAACCAGTCTCTACAAAAAGTCTATCCTCGCTCATGCTATATTTTGTGAAGCTGATTGGTAAACCAAAATGTCTTTTTCTGTCATGCCATAAAATATTTGCCATAATATTATCCCCCATTTTATATTAATAATCACTACTGCCAAAGCTCAACAAAGCCCTGATATTGCCACAAACCAGTATTATTTGCTTTTGCTTTTTCCATTAAAGCCTTCAATGTAGAATCATGAGCAACAGTAGGCTCGTATCTTTTAGCTACTCCGTAGCCATCTTTTACAATTATAGCATTAACCATTGATTTTTCTATGTTTTCTTCGTTAAATGTATCAGAAACATCCTCAAGCCAAACATAAGCTAAAATTCTGTCGTACTGGTCGTCACTATCAACATCATATTCAAGGTACAAAGTATCAGCATCTGCTAAAAGTGCTTTAGTATAATCTGAAGCCATCACACCATACTCATTATTGCGCTCTTCTTCCTTGGCCACAGATTCTGGGGTGTCAATTCCAATCATGCGAACGCGTTTATGTTCTCCTGAGCCATCATCTACGATAATGGTGTCGCCATCTACACATCTTACGAATTTTACTGCGTCCAATTTGTTCTCACTTTCTAAAGAAGAAATGCTGGTTTCGCCAGTTATAACTTCTGGTTCTTCATGTTCAACATTGACTGTGTTTGGCTTCATAAAGAATTCTGGCACGCCAACGCCAATTAAAATCGCAACAATAATTATCCCAAGTCGTTGCCAGTTTAGTTGTGTCTTCATGGATAATTCTCCCTAAATATTTATTTTATATAATGAAAGTAGAAAAACTCCTACTTCGAGTCAATTCCATTAGCCCTAAATTCGAAAAGCCATGTAATGATATATTAGACATATCAGATTTACAGAGCTCTTTAAAATAATTGATCAGTTCCTGCTCCTCTTCCCTTGAGACTTTCAAAAGGTCTACGATGATAATTCCTGAAATAGAACGAAGCCTTAGCTGAGATGCAAGCTCAGTCAAAGCCTGCTTATTCGTTTCCATTGGATTACTCTTGCCACCGCTTTTGGCAGAGTTTACATCGATAATTGTCATGGCCTCTGTTGGTTCTATGATAATATTACCGCCATTTTTAAGATGGACAATTTTTGAGGTGATATTATCGATAAGCTTAGTGATGTCGTAAAGCTGCCAAAGAGAATATGTAACATCAGAGTACTCTCTAACATTTAAATCTTTACCAATGATTTCTGGTAAATCAGACACTATTTCGCATTCAATGTCTGCATAATTGTTTATAAAGAAATCTATGAAATTTCCATTTATTTTCGCGTTATCAACCGCCTCAATAAACTTGCAGGAATAAGGCTTTGTTCCTTTCCTGTCCTGAGTTATCTCAACCCAAAACTTGTCAGCCTGGCAAACCTTTTTCTTTTCAGAATGGCGTTCCAGGAAATATTCTGGCTTTAGCTTTCGATTTTCTATAAAGCCTTTATCTCCTGTAGAAAGCTTTAGAATACATGCGTCAATGTCATTTAAAACTTTCTCTACGGAAGCCACGCACACAGTGCCGATTTTACTAATATCAAGATTAATTACATCTAAAGGTTTATCTTTTTCATCAAAAGAAACAAGGAGCCGAAGCTCCTTATCCTGATATATTCCTTTTGTAATTACGCATTTCTTAATGCTCATCACCGATATCTCCTAGTGAAATAAGGCTGTCTGGTTCGCCTGTAAACATGTCGATTCGCTGAATATCAAGTGATAAATCATCAAATTCTGGCAAACCTATAAACTCATGAAAGGCTTTAATTACAAGTTCAGGCTTAATATTGTCAGTGCTTCCACTTGAAAGAAGAAGGTCATAAATTGGAACACCATCAACAATCTCAAGATTAAAACGATAGATGAGTGGTTTTAAATCAAGCTCTCGCTCACCCTTCTTAGTCTTTTTTACAATATTTATTTCATGAGCTTCATCAAAAAATTTCACTTTCAAATCAGCAATATTATCAATATAACATGCATCATCATTAGTGTCTTTGTAGGTTACAACGTAGCTTGCAGCTGTAACTGCGGACATACATTTTTCTGCATCATCAGGAAGATATTTGAAGCTGGTGATAGCAAGGCCTTCCACCATATTTTCATTGAGTCGAGAAAGACCATCAACCGAAGCAACTTCGGACTTTAAATCAATGTCCATATACTCTCCCACTGAAGTAAGTCCTACACCAAGTGGAGATGCAAATGACATTATCTGGTGAGGGTTAAATCCCTCAGAATAACGAATAGGAAGTTCTGAACGTTTTACAGCCTTCTGGAAGAAACGCATTAAATCCAAATGACCTACATATCTCATAATTCCTGTTTTTTCAAATTTAACTCTAACGCGCATTATGACATACCCCCGATCCGATAATTCCAGCACCGCAACCATTGCAATTCATTTTACAGTTAGGAGTAACCTTTGCGTTCATGGCATTATTCCATTCTCTCTTAAGGAAATCCTTTGTTACATGGCAATTAATAAAATCCCATGGAAGAATTTCATCTAAGTCACGTTGACGGTATGCATAAAAATCGATAGAAATATTATTCTTTTCAAAAGCAGCAAGCCATTTGTCGAAATCAAAGAAATCACCCCAGGCATCAAAGAAACAACCATTTTTGTATGCGTCTAAAATTGCTGGGCAAAGTCTACGGTCACCACGAGCAAAAACGCCCTCAAGTACAGTGACATCTGAGTGGTGCCAATTATATTTCAAAGACTTCTGATTAAGCTGAGCTTTCATCTCATCATTAACAACCTTTGCACGGCGAAGATACTCTCCTGCTTCATACATTGGAGCCCACTGGAAAGGTGTAAATGGCTTTGGTACAAAGAATGAAGTAGAAATTGTAATCTGGCAACGGCCCTGACGCTGCTCTTTTGGAACAGTATCATAGTAAGCTGCAGCGATATCATTAGCAAGGCGTGGAATGGCCTGCATATCTTCATCGGTCTCTGATGGAAGTCCAAGCATAAAGTAAAGCTTTACTTTATTCCAGCCGCCTTTAAATGCAAGTGTAGCGCCACCAATAATATCCTCAACTGTAAGACCTTTATTAATAACATTTCTCATGCGCTGAGAACCTGCCTCAGGCGCGAAGGTAATGCTTGACTTTCTAACGTCCTGAACCTTAGACATAACATCAAGAGAAAATGCGTCAATTCGTAAAGACGGTAATGAAACATTAACGCCCTCAGATAAGCAATCGTCAATGAGGAAATCCATAAGCTCACCCAAAGCATGATAATCAGATGAGGAAAGTGAACTAAGCGAAATCTCCTCATGACCTGTGGATGCAAGAAGCTCCTTTGCCTGCTCCTTTAATATATCAACAGACTTCTCACGATTAGGTCTGTAAATCATACCAGCCTGACAGAAACGACATCCTCTAATGCAACCACGCTGAATCTCAAGGACAACTCTGTCCTGAATAGCGCGAACAAATGGAATAAGCATCTTTGTCGGATAGCTTGATGAATCCATATCCTTTACGACCTGACGTTCAATTACAGCAGGAACATCGTCATAAATAGGCTTAAAGCTTTCGATTGTGCTATCAGATTCCTTATAAGTAACTTCATAAAGCGAAGGTACATAAATACCAGGAATCTTTGACGCTGCACGTAAAAATGCAGCCCTGTCAAAACCGGCCTTCTTATGTTCCTTGTAAAGCTCTAAAAGCTTTGGATAGCTTGTTTCACCTTCACCAACATAAACTAAATCAACAAAGTCAGCAATTGGCTCAGGATTTGTAGCACAAGGTCCGCCTACAATAACAATCGGGTCATCATTTTTGCGCTCAGCAGTAAGTAATGAAACCTGGGCCAAGTCAAGAATCTGAAGGATATTGGTGTAGCACATTTCATACTGAAGTGTCATACCAATGAAATCGAAATCCCTGATTGCATCCTGTGATTCCAACGCAAAAAGAGGTATATTCCTCTCCTTCATCAGATTATGTAAATCTGGCCATGGCGAATATACCCTTTCACAATATGTATCCTCACGTTTGTTAAGCATATCATAAAGAATTGCTATTCCAAGGTGAGACATACCTACCTCGTAGACATCAGGAAAGCACATGGCAAATCTGATGTCCACATCAGCAGGATTCTTTTTAACACTATTAAATTCGTTGCCGATATAACGTGCAGGCTTGTCAATCTGCATCAAAATATCGTCAGATAAAGCTAATTTCTTCATTTAATAATCCTATCGTTGAGCCAGCTCAGAAGTTATATCTTCCCAAGTAACTCCTTTTTCAACCATAAGAACCATCATATGATACAGGAAATCTGAAATCTCATATTTGGTTTCTTCTGAGTCAGGATTCTTAGCGGCGATAACAATTTCTGTTGCTTCTTCTCCAACCTTTTTAAGGATTTTGTCCAAGCCCTTATCAAAAAGATAATTGGTGTAAGAACCTTCCTTTGGATGTTGCTTGCGGTCTTCAATAACAGCATACACATCCTCAAATACCTTAAGAGGGTTGCGCTCAATATACTCCTTTTTAACTATCTCATTGAAGAAGCAGCTTGGCGCACCAGTGTGACATGCTACTCCAACTTGAGAAACTTTCGCCAAAATAGTATCAAAATCACAGTCAGCAGTCAATGACTTAACAAACTGGAAGTGACCGCTAGTCTCTCCTTTAACCCAAAGCTGCTTTCTTGAACGAGAAAAATAGGTCATCTTACCAGTACGAATAGTGGTGTTGAATGACTCTTCGTTCATGTAGGCAAGCATAAGAACTTCTCCAGTCTGGAAATCCTGTACAACAGTTGGAACAAGTCCATGTGAATTTGGCTTTAAGTCTGCCCACGCAAGCTTTGGCTCGAAGTTGTCCATCTTGATTCCATCATCAGATAAATCACTTTTCATCTGCATGATATTAAAATTGGTATCGTTGATAAACTGACCCGAAATACCTCTAATCTTCTCTGATTTTAAGATTTTAGAAATATAATCAAAATCGTAATCATCTACCTGGAGAATGTATGGAATATTACTGATATTCTCAAGACCTTCAAGTAAAGTCTTATTCATGATTAAAAGTTCATGAATATTATCCTGTAGGAAATCCTTTGTCTTAAAAAGAAAGTCGACAGTTGCCAGACTAACAAGCATCTTTTCTGCTCCAAATCTTGCACTTGCTTCCTTAATGAGATCGATAGTCTCTGGCTTTGAACCATTTAAAATAACCTCAACGCATCCAGCGTAAAGAAGCTTTTTAACATCCTCAAGACGCTTAATATTTCCACCGCCAGCTGTCTTAACCTGAATATTTCTATTAATCTCGCGAATAGCTAAAATATTCTTTTCGTGTTCTTCATCATCAGTAGATAAATCATAACAAATAATTTTGTCGATGCCACTGTCATCATAGACGGAGGCAAGTTCTAAAACGTCCTGCTTGTCCTCTAATTCAGTAGGACTTTTAACTGCCATTCCATCCTTAATATAAATGGTGGCAACTATATTTTTGTGCTCCATAAACTCCTGCTCCTTTAGTTAAATTGATCCCTTTGTGCTCATGGTAGAATCTCTAAGTCTCGGATCAATAGTAGTGGCTTCATCCAAAGCCTTTGCGAATGCCTTAAACATCGCCTCGCACATGTGATGAGAATTTCCTGGTGTTAGAACTTTGATATGTAAATTCATTCCTGTGGAATAAGAAATTGCATAGAAAAATTCTTTAACCATTTCTGTATCCATGTAACCTATTTTTTCAGTTGGAAAATCTGCTTCAAAGGAAAGATATGGACGATTGCATAAATCAACAGCAACCAATACCAGGGTCTCATCCATTGGAAGAATGCAACTTCCATAACGCTTGATTCCAAGCTTGCCTCCACAAGCTTTTTTGATTGCATTACCAAGGACTATTCCGGTATCTTCTATTGTGTGATGACAGTCTACCTGAAGGTCCCCCTTTATAGATGCTGACATATCAAAGAGACCATGTCTTGTAAATGCCTCAAGCATATGATCGAAAAAACCGATTCCAGAATTAACCTGACATTCACCGGTTCCATCGATAGAAAAGTCGATTGTGATGTCTGTTTCTTTTGTTTTTCTTGCAACTTTTGCTCTGCGTTCTTCTATCATTTTTCCCGCCCAAAAATAATTTTTTATTCAGCTATAATTATACTAATATTCCTGCCCATTTTAAAGAGAATGTCGATATACAAAATAGACAGTATTGTCATTTAAACTTCTTCAAATCTGACCTTAATTGAGTTTGCATGAGCAGTCAACTGCTCGTTATTTGCAAATTTAACAATGTCTGGATAAACAGCCTCCAGTGCTTCCTTTGAGTAAGAAATTATGCTTGATTTTTTAATAAAATCATCCACAGAAAGTGGTGAGAAAAATCTTGCTGTTCCATTAGTTGGAAGCACGTGATTAGGTCCAGCAAAATAATCTCCAAGTGGCTCTGAAGAATATTGTCCCAGGAACATCGCACCAGCATTTTTTACATAAGTCATTGTCTCAAATGGATTGGCTGTGACAATTTCTAAATGCTCGGATGCAATAGCATTAACACAGTCAATTGCATCCTTCATACTGTCAGCAACAAGCAGATATCCAAAATTATCAAGTGATTTTTGGATGATATCTTGTCGTGAAAGTATCTTAACAAATCGTTCTATTTCCTTTTCGACTTCATCAGCAAGCTTCTCTGACGTGGTAACAAGAATTGCAGAAGCAAGCTCGTCATGTTCAGCCTGTGATAATAAATCTGCAGCCACATAAGTCGGGTTTGCAGTTTCATCAGCAAGCACAAGAATCTCTGAAGGACCAGCGATTGAATCAATTGAAACGTATCCAAAAACTGCTTTTTTTGCAAGGGCAACAAATATGTTTCCAGGACCTACGATTTTATCAACCTTTGCTATGGATTTTGTTCCAAAAGCAAGTGCTGCTATAGCTTGTGCACCGCCACATTTGTATATAATATCTACTCCTGCTTCATTTGCCGCAACCAATGTACTAGGATTTACTTTTCCTTCTTTATTGCAAGGAGTACACATATAGATACATTCTACACCAGCAACCTTAGCAGGCATTACGTTCATTAGAACTGATGAAGGATATACTGCTTTACCGCCTGGAACATATACGCCTACCTTTGCTAAGGGGCTAATTTTTTGTCCAAGAATAATTCCTTCCTCTGAAGTAAACCAGCTGTTTTGCTTTTGCTTACTATGATAGCTTTCGATATTTACAAGAGCTTTTCTTATAACTTCTACAAGCTCCTGTGGTACTAAAGAATAAGCTTCCTCTATTTCCTCTTTTGAAACTACGATATTACTTTCATTAATATCAGCTCCATCGAATTGCTTCGTATATGCGAATATTGCTTCATCACCTTTTTCTCTTACCGTATTTACGATATTGGTTACAGTAGCTTCATATTCTGTGTACTGATTAGGGCTTCTCTTCAATAGAGATTCCAAAATGTTATCAATTGTATCTGCTGTAAGCTTAAGCTTTTTCATTTTCTAATGCTCCCTTTAGCTTTTCAATTAAAGCTGTAATCCTTTCGTATTCCATTTTCATTGAAACCTGATTAACAACCATTCTGGCTGATAATGGGCAAACCTCTTCCAATACCACAAGGCCATTTTCTCTAAGGGTAGAGCCTGTTTCAACAATATCTACTATCACCTCTGAAAGGCCTACAATTGGCGCCAGCTCTATTGAACCATTGAGTTTAATGATTTCAACGGTCTGATTCTTTTTGTTATAAAAATAATCTTTTGCAATGCGAGGATATTTGCTGGCTACTCTTATAAGCTCATGATGTTTTAGAAGTTCAGAAGCTTCTGCTGGACCACAGACACACATTCTGCATTTTCCAAAGCCAAGGTCCAAAACCTCATAAATATTACGGTTCTCTTCAAGGATTGTGTCCTCGCCTACAACACCGATATCGGCCGCTCCGTATTCCACGTAAGTTGGAACATCCGGGCCTTTTGCAAGGAAGAATTTTAGTTTCAATTCCTCGTTTGTGAAGATAAGTTTTCTTGTATCGGGATCCTTCATTTCTTCACAGGTTATGCCAATGCTTTCGAATAAAGCAAGGGTTTGTTTAGCAAGACGCCCTTTTCCAAGGGCGAAGGTTAAGTATCTATCACTCATGACTGTCTCTCCAATGCTAACATCAACTGGTCAACGGTAATTGCAAATCCTATAGCTGGGGAATCCTTACCAAAATGGCTCAGAAGTGAATCATATCTTCCTCCCTTTACAAGTGGTTCGCCAACTCCATAGGAATATCCTGTAAAGATAATTCCGGTATAATATTTATACTCAGAAATCATTCCAAGCTCAAAGGAAATGAAATCCATAACTTTGTTTTTATTCAATAGTTCATAAAGCTTAGTTAAATACTCAAGTGCATCGTAAACCTTTTTATATTTTTTAGCTTTTTCCAAATAGCTTTTCCATTCACTTGGAGAATTTAAAATCTTACCTGTTAAATCAAATAAATCAATCAGGCTATGACCTACGCCCTCAGACTCCAAAAGCTCCTTTGCACCAAAGAAGTTCTTGTTTGAAATCAGATTAATTAGCTGTTCTTCCTTGTCCTCGGAAAGATTTGCTGCATCTATAAGACCACGCACAACATCAACATGTCCTACCCCAATTTCAAATTCCTTGAGACCAAGATACTTAAGAGCCGTTACAACTATAGTAAGTATCTCTGCATCTGCATCAACTGAGCTGTCACCGATAAACTCACAGCCAGCCTGCGTACTTTCCTTCAATCGACCCTGAAGGCTATGATAATTGATAAATACATTGCCCTCATAAGAAAGTTTTACAGGCTCTTCTGTATCGGAAAAATACATGGCTGCAGCCCTTGCAACAGATGGGGTAATATCAGGTCTAAGAACAAGAGTATTTCCATCTCTGTCAAAGAACTTGAACATCTCATTTGATTTGCAGGAACCAACCTCTTTTGAAAATGTATCAAAATATTCGAAGGTTGGTGTTGAAATCGGAGCGTAATTATAGGATTTAAAGCATTTGCGAAGGTTGTAAAGTACATCTAAACGTCTTTCGAATTCATTGTTATAGATGTCTCGGACACCTTCAGGAGTGTGTAGCGTTAAATTTTTCATATGACACCTCATACTTTAGTCTGCTAATGTAATAAAGTGATTATAACTTAATAAAGCCACAAAGTCAAACCTATGGTTGTGACTCGCGGCTTTTAAGATCAATATTAATCATATCCAAATATGGAACCAGCAGATTGGGCTTGGTTGCAAAAAAGAATTCCTCTTCCAATTCTTCTATTCGAAAACTCTTTCTTCCACCCTCTACCATTCTGTCCCAGAAAGCTTTTAGCTGTGTGTATGGCAGGTAATAATAAATGTCTCTCTCGCTGAAGAAAATTAGAATGAAAGCTAGCCCATCCTGCTTTTCCCATTGGCCCATAAAATCTATTTGATGCTGATGAATGTTGGCAAGAGGAAAGGTATCCTTGTTGCATTCCTTTGCATCAAAACAAACGGGAATACCCTGAACAGCGCCCACATAATCGACAGTAGATTTCTGATCAAAATATGCAAGAGTAATGTGTCCCTTCTTGCTATCCATTTCTATGGGAGTAATTGGCGTAGGAATCTTTTGGATTAGTGCCAATCCATTTTCAGCATAAACATCATTGGTTTTATTTATAAATTCTTCAAATGTGGAGCCTCGAAGACCCCTTGATTTAAAGGTAGACATTGAACTCCTTTGGAGGCTCAGCTACAAACTTACGGCCATCTTCAAACTCAATAGAATAGGCATGAAGAAGCTGACCTCTTGCTTTTAGTTTTTTATTTATTATCGTATTTCCGTATTTATTATCGCCTAAAATAGGATGTCCAATAGAAGCCAAATGAGCTCTAATTTGGTGAGTGCGTCCTGTTATAAGATGAATTTCTAAAAGTGTAAGGTTATCACTTAGTTTCTTTAAAGGACGATAGGCAGTTTTAATTGGCTTACTTTCCTTCGTTTCTTTAGAAGAAATCGTAACCTTGTTTGTAGATTCATCCTTTGAAAGGAATCCATCAATCTCCTGCTCGTAATTAATATCCCCAAGAACGATTGCTCTATAAAGCTTTTTACAGGTTCGTTCCTTTAATGCTTCAGAAAGATATTGGGCAGTTTTTAAATTCTTTGCAAACAATACGATACCTGAAGTGTTTCGATCCAATCTATTGCAGACACTTGGATGAAAATGCTTAAAGCTGTCTGCTGAAAGACCATTTTTAATCAAGTAGGAAATTGCCATCTCATTGATTGAAATATCCGATGGAGAATCCTTTTGAGATTTGATTCCAGCAGGCTTATTGATGATAATCATATCTTCATTTTCGAATACTATGTTAATGTCAGAAGGAGCCTTTGATAATTCTACAAAAAGAGGATCTTCACATGTTGCTCCAGACATTTTTTCAAAGGTCTCATCAGAAAACCAAATCTTTACAATATCTCCGGCATTTAGCTTTTCAGAACCATCAGCCTTCTTGTCATTTAAAGTGATATTTTTCTTTCGAAGCATTTTGTAAATAAATGAAGTAGATGCCTCCGTTAGAACTCTCTTCAAATATTTATCAAAACGCTGGTTACTATCGCTTTCGCTTATTCTTAGTTCTTTCATTCTTATGTTTATTATCTTTTGAATTTATATTTTTGTTATTAGTCTTTGGTTTGTTTTTGCCGAAATCCTTAGTCTTATTATCCTTGGCTTTTGAGTCCTTTGCCTTAATATCCTTACCTTTGAATTCTCTTGCTTTAATCTTTCTAGGTGGAATCAGGCATTCCTCACCGAAACCAATTAAATCCTCTCTTCCAGCCTTCATCAGAGCCTCTTTTACAAGATCATAATTCTCCGGACGTTTATACTGAATCAAGGCACGTTGCATTGCCTTTTCATGAGGATTTTTGCAAACATAAACCGGCTTCATATCCCTAGGGTCGATTTCGGTGTAATACATAGTAGTTGAAATCGTACTTGGCGTTGGATAGAAATCCTGAACCTGTTCAGGTGATAAATGATGGTCTCGCAAATACTCAGCAAGAGCAATGGCATCATCAAGAGTTGAGCCCGGGTGAGAACTCATCAAATATGGCACCAAATATTGCTTTAGACCAAGCTCTTTATTTATCTTTGCATATTTATCGCAGAATGCATTATAAACAGATATATCCGGTTTTCCAAGGTAAGAAAGTACGTTATTTGAAATATGCTCAGGAGCCACCTTAAGCTGACCACTGATATGATATTTGCAAAGGTCCCTTAAGAATGTATCATCCTTGTCGTACATTACATAATCAAATCGAACTCCAGAACGTACAAACACTTTCTTAACCTTAGGCAGCTTTCTAAGCTTGGTAAGGAGCTGTACATACTCCTTGTGGTCTACCTGAAGATTAGGACATTTAGTTGGAAAAAGGCACTGTCTGTTCATGCAGACGCCCTTCTCTAACTGCTTCTTGCAGGATGGATTTCTAAAGTTGGCAGTCGGTCCTCCAACATCATGAATATATCCTTTGAAATCTGGATCCTGAGTAATAAGCTTTGCCTCTTCGACAATGGATTCCTGACTTCGAGACTGAATAATTCTTCCCTGATGAAAGGTCAACGCACAGAAGTTACATCCGCCAAAACAACCTCTATTACTAATCAATGAAAACTTAACTTCTTTAATTGCAGGAATGCCACCATCCTTTTCATACATAGGGTGATAAGTGCGCATATATTCAATGGCGTAAACATCGTCCATCTCCTGTCTGCTCAAAGGCTTTTGTGGTGGATTTTGAACTACAAACATTGCTCCATCGTAGGTCTCAACCAGTTTCTTAGCAGTAAACGCATCCGTATTTACGTATTGAGTGTAAAAGCTTTTAGCATATTCTTTTTTGTCAGCCTTGATATCTTCATAGCTAGGAAGAATTATTGCATCCTCTGTAAAGGACTTATCTCTTGTTTTGAAGACGGTTCCATCCAAATAAGTGATATCCTTAACATCCATTCCAGAAGCAAGACAATCTGCTATTTCTACAATGGTACGCTCTCCCATTCCATAGGAGATAATATCAGCACCAGAATCCAAAAGAATAGAACGGCGAACCTTATTTGACCAATAATCGTAGTGTGCCAATCGTCTTAAGGATGCTTCAATCCCCCCAATGATAATTGGTTTGGTTTTGTATGTGTGACGAATCAAATTGCAGTAAACAATTGTTGCATAATCTGGACGAAGTCCAATTTTTCCACCTGGAGAATAGTTATCAAAATCACGTCTATGCTTTGAAACACTGTAATGATTTACCATGGAATCCATGTTTCCAGCAGAAACAAAGAATCCATACTTTGGCTCACCAAGAATATTTATTGAATTATCATCCTTCCAATCTGGCTGGCCAATAAATCCAACAGAATACCCATGAAGCTCTAAGATACGACAGATAATAGCTGCACCAAAGGATGGATGATCAACATAAGCGTCTCCACAAACATAGACAAAATCAAGCTGATCTATGCCACGCTCCTTCATATCCTGTTTTGAAACTGGTAAAAATCTTTGCATATATACCTCTAAAAAAATTATGCCAACCTGCAAATACTAATAACAGGTTGGCTAAAATTTTAAATTTACTAAATTACACAATTACTCTTTGTTGAAGAATGTATCAGGAATATCAAGTGCCGGAACCTCTGGTTCCTCCTCCTGAGGTACAGACGCCGCAGCAGTCTGCTCAGAAACTGGTGTAGCCTCATTCTGAGAATCAAGACCAGCAGCTGGATCACTGTTTCCATCATTAAGAGAATCTGGAACAAGTGATGCTCTGTTTGCATCAACAGTGTCGAGATATTGCTGCATTGTTGCAAGGAATGTCTCGTTACGTGTACGTGTTGTCTCAATAGAATTTGCAAGGATTGACTGAATGTTTGCTAAAAGCTCATCTGTATATGCTATAGCACCCATACGAATATTGTTTGCATCCTCTGTTGCTCTGTCAATCTTCTCCTGAGCATTTTTCTGGGCAATAAGAATAACCTCGTTTGCCTGTGCATATGCCTGTTGCATAATCTGATGCTCTGAAACAAGCTCGTTAGTCTGAATTTGAGCCTGACTAATTATTTCCTCAGCCTTTGCTTTTGCGTCAGCAAGAATCTGCTCACGGTTAGCAATCATACGCTGATATTTTCTGATTTCGTCTGGTGTCTTTGTACGAAGCTCTTGTAAAAGTGACTCAAGCTCATCCTTATTAACAACTATTTTACTTGTAGAAAATGCAGATGGCTTGCAGTCATCAATGTATGCTTCAATTTCATCAATGATGTCTTCAATTTTGCTTGCGCTTGCCATAACTTAATTCTCCTTGTTTTTTAATTTAGCTTCAATAAGAGGAATGATTTCCGCTGGAACAAATGGACTAATATCTCCTCCGTAAGATGCAAATTCCTTTGCAACGGTAGAACTTAAATAAGAATACTGTAAAGATGTTGTCATAAACAGTGTCTCAAGCTCTGGATATTGCACTTTATTTGACTGTGCTAACTGAATTTCATTTTCAAAATCAGTGACAGCTCTAAGACCTCTAATAATAACCTGAGCGTCTTTTTTCTTTGCAAAATCAACCAACAGACCGTCAAAGCATTCGACCTTGACATTGTCTAAATTTTCAGTCAATTCCTTTATAATACTAACACGTTCAGGAGTAGAAAACAACGGATTTTTTTGGCTATTATTAAGAACTCCGACGATTAATTCATCACATAATTTGCTTGCTCTTTTTATAATATCCAAATGTCCAAACGTGATTGGGTCAAAACTTCCAGGATAAATTGCTCTTTTCATTCTATGCCTTCTTTAAAAAAATATGTTTATTGGTTTTGTAAATCTTTTCTTTAAGAATTTCAAAACCTAATTCGGGAATATAAGTAAAATCTGTTTCAAGACTTGCTTCTACAATAATCACCGTGTCTAAGGAAACATATGCCTTATCTTTAAGACTTGTAAGAACCTGCTTTTCAATCTCCTTATTGTAAGGAGGATCCATAAAGATGAAATCAAATTCACCATGTCCATTAAGCCGGCTAAGTGCTGATAAAACATCCTCAGAATACACCTTGCTGAAATCCTCGAATTTGGCCTTTGCAAGGTTTTTAGTGATGCATGCCAAAGCCTTCTTGTCCTTTTCTACAAATACGGCTTCACTAGCGCCTCTGCTGAGAGCTTCAATACCCATCTGTCCGCTTCCAGAAAATAAATCCAAAAACGAACTATCAGGAATATCAAAAGCAATCATATTAAATAGTGTTTCTTTAATTCTATCAGAAGTAGGTCTTGTATCCATTCCCTCAGGAGTTTCAAGATTCATACCTCTTTTAGAGCCTGAAATTATTCTCAATGTAATTCCTCGTTTTTATTAATGCATTGTTCCAAAAGCTTAAAAGCCTCTTCTGTCGCAGCTTGACGAACTTCAGTCCTGCTACCCTTTAATCTGAGCTCTTTGACAATGCAATCATCATCTCCAAAGGCACAACCAATATATACCAATCCTACCGGCTTCGTAGGTGAACCGCCACCAGGACCAGCAATGCCTGTAGACGAAATGCCATAATCTGCCTTTGCTTTTTTTCTGACACCCTTTGCCATCTCAATTGCAGTTTCAAAGCTAACTGCTCCATGAGCCATCAAAGTGCCATCCTTTACGCCTAAATTTTTCATTTTGGCTTCGTTGGAATAAGTGACATATCCCTCATTAAAACAATCTGAGGCACCAGCCACATCCACTATAGAACTTGCAATCATCCCACCAGTGCAGGACTCGGCTGTAGCCACTGTCCTGCCGCTTTCGATAAGCCTTTGAAGGATTTCAGAAACCTGCATTATTTCTGCTCCTTGAGAATATCGATATTCTGGTAAATGTAAATTACAAGTGAAAGAATTGTCATAACAAGAGCAACCCACTTAAAGATTTCTCCAAGCACCTGAAGCCATCCAAATGGAAGATTTGCTACTAGGATAACAATCATAATCATCTGTGTTGTAGTCTTAATCTTTCCGAAGATATTTGCAGCAATAACAAGACCATTCTCAGCAGCAATAAGTCTGAAACCTGAGATGATAAATTCTCTTGCGATGATAATAATTACATACCATGCAAATAGCTGCTTTGTTGAAATAAGGCAAATCATTGCAGAGCAGACGAGAAGCTTGTCTGCAAGTGGATCCATAAATTTGCCGAAGTTGGTAACAAGATTGTATTTACGTGCAATCTTGCCATCTGCCATATCGGTAAGTGATGCGACAACAAAAATGATGTCTGCAATAATTCTGAGCGCGATGCTGTCAGGATTAATTAGCATGAAAAATACGAAAAACGGAATTAAAATTACTCTTAGTAGTGTTAATTTGTTTGGTAAATTCATAACTTCACATCTCCTATTAAATCATATTCATCAAAGCTATTAACGGTAACCTCAACAAACTGTCCGCTAGTAAGCTCGGTGTCACTGTTAACAAAAATAAATCCATCAACTGATGGTGTATCTCGATATGTACGACCTACAAAAACTCCATCCTCTGGGAGCTTGCCTTCAATGAAAACAGGAAGAGTTCTGCCGATATAATTCTGATTATTTGCCAGTGAGATTTCTTTCTGACAAAGCATAACCTCTTCATGCCATTTTTGCTTCAAGTCCTCGTCAACCTGGTTATCCCATTTAGCAGCTACTGTGCCATCCTCTTGTGAATAAGGGAAAGCTCCGAGTCTATCAAACTTCATATCTCTAATAAATTGGAGCAGCTCCTGATGCATCTCTTCAGTCTCACCAGGGAAACCACAAATTAAAGTAGTTCTAAGTGAGATGTCCGGCATTGCCTTGCGAAGCTTGGCAGCAATATTCATAATATCAGCCTTGTCTGTCTTGCGACCCATTTTCTTAAGGAGCTCGTCGTTACAGTGCTGAATAGGCATATCAATGTAGTGACAAATCTTTGGCTGTGAAGCCATACATTCTATAAGCTCATCAGTGATTTCTTCTGGATATGCATAGAGAATACGAATCCATCTGATACCATCGATTTCGCAAAGTTTATTCAAAAGCTCTGGAAGAGCCTTGCGACCATAAATATCAGTTCCATAGACAGTGGTTTCCTGAGCAACTAAAATAAGCTCCTTAACACCGTCCTCAGCAAGCTGCTTAGCTTCAACAAGAAGCTTTTCCATAGGAACAGAACGATAATCGCCACGAATATAAGGAATGATACAGTATGTGCATCGCTTGTTGCAGCCCTCTGCAATCTTAAGATATGCAAAATGGCCGCCAGTGGTAAGCATACGCTTACCATCCTTCGGAAGACCTGTAAGTTCCTTTTTGTATACTGGCTTGATACCCTTATTAGCAAGAACCTCATCGATGGCAGGAATAAGCTCATCGTATGAATTTGTTCCGATAATTGCATCAACCTCAGGTAAATCTGCAAGGATTTCATCTGTAAAGCGCTGTGCAAGGCAGCCTGTCACGACAAGGGCCTTAAGCTTGCCAGATTCCTTGTAAGCACCCAAATCAATAATGTTCTGAATGCTTTCCTCCATAGCATCAGCAATGAAAGAACAGGTATTAACAACAATAATATCTGCGTCAGCCTCGTCGTCGCAAATAGTATATCCATGCTCCATTAAATCTCCGAGCATATGCTCAGAGTCAACAAGGTTCTTGTCGCAGCCAAGAGAAACAAATAAAACTTTCATATGTTAGTTGTTTGCATCCTCATTTACAATTTTGATTGCGCCTTCATTAAGCTCGTTTACAGCGATTGAAAGTGGCTTGTCGCCCTTGTGATAGTTAATAAGTGGCTCTGAACCATCGATAATCTGACGAGCACGCTTTGCTGTAGCAGCAACGATTGTATAACGAGAGTTAACTACTGGCTCCTCTCCAACCTCTACATTTTCATTAACCTTTTCCATAAGTTCTACATAAGATGGATGTATCATAATTAATTACTCCTTTCAAACATCTTTAATTGATTTTTCATTTCATTGATGGCTGAGGTGTTTCTATCAACCTTGAAATGCTCAGCCTGAATTATATTATGAACCTGATCAACTGCTCTTTCTAATGAGTCATTTATTATCAGGTAATCATACTTGTCCATGTACTCAGACTCCTTGCAAGAAATTGCAAGACGTTGCTTAATAACCTCAGGAGTCTCTGTCCCTCTTCCAACAAGGCGATTTTCCAATTCCTTTGCTGAAGGTGGCATTGTGAATAAAAGTAAGGCGTCAGGATACATTTCCTTAACCTGAAGAGCGCCCTGAATTTCAATTTCAAGAATAACATCCTTGCGTCGTTCAATGAGCTGCTCCACGTAAGCCTTTGGAGTGCCATAAGAGTTGCCATTAAAGGTTGCATACTCAAGAAGCTCATTCTTCTCAATCATTTCATCAAACTCCTCACGAGTCTTGAAGAAATACTCTCTTCCGTCCTTTTCTCCTGAACGCATGCCACGTGTTGTGGCTGAAATGGAAAGATTATAATCATTTGGATGGGCTTCCAATAAATGCTTCATAATTGTGCCTTTACCCGCTCCTGAAAAACCGGAAAGAACAATAACAAGCCCTTTATCATGCATCATAATCGGATTCCTCCTTTATGGAATTTTCATTAATTCTATTAGAAATTGTATCTGGCATAAGTGCGGATAAAACTACATGTGAATCACACACAATTACGCATCTTGTTCGACGCCCCTGTGTGGCATCGATAATATTCCCTGCCTCCTTCGCATTTGCAATTATGCGTTTAGCAGGCGCAGAATCCGATGTTACCATAGAAACAATTTTTTTGCTATTAATAATATTACCAAAACCTATATTTACAAAAGCCATGATTATTCTATATTTTGAATTTGCTCCCTAACCTTTTCGATAAGTGTCTTCAATGTGATGCCAATATCAGCAATCTCAACATCAGTAGACTTTGAAAGAATTGTATTTGCCTCTCGGTTAAGCTCCTGAGCAAGGAAATCAAGCTTTCTACCAACCTCTTTATCTAAATCAAAAACGCTTCTGGTTTCAGCAACATGGCTCTTTAAACGAACCATTTCCTCGTCTATGCAGATTTTATCTGCATAGAGAACAACTTCCTGAGCAATGCGATTCTCATCAATATGATTGTCGTCTAAAAGCTCATGAACCTTTGTCAAAAGACGTGAGCGATATTCCTCTATAATCTTAGGACTACGAGCTTCCAGCTTCTCAACTAATGAGAACATTTCATCCATCTTTGACTTCAAATCAGTCTCAAGACGCTTTCCTTCTGCAATTCTTGACTGAACAAACTGCTCTATACAACCATCAAGTGCTGTTAAAACAAGCTCGCTAAGTGTATCCTCATCAGCGTCAATCTCTTCGATTTCGATAACGTCTGGAAGACGAGATATACTGCTGGCCTTCATGTCGTTATCAATGCCGAGCTTCTCAGCCATGGCAGAAATTGATTCATAGTATTTTAAGGCAATTGCATCATTAATAGATACCTGATAGCAGGCATCAGAATGCTCATTTAGAGTAATATAAACATCAACTTTTCCCCTGAAAATACTTTCACTGATTTTGTTTCGAACTGTGCTCTCTAAGAAGTTGAGCTTCTTAGGAAGTTTAACATTAAGATCCAGATATCTGTGATTTACAGACTTCATCTCTATTGTTACTCGGGCATCCTTATTCTCAGCAACGCCCTTACCGTAACCTGTCATGCTTCGTACCATTTTAGTCTCCTTCGAGTACTACAATCGCAAACTACCCCACATTTACATAGTTGTTTTTAATTATAATTAAATGTATTATAAGATGCAAGTGCAAAAGTCCGTAGACTTGTTGTACGCAGTCAATAAAGGAAGGTAAAAATCATGGCACTCGACGGAATTTCAATACACGCATTGGTACACGAATTCAACGAAAATCTGTTGAATGGAAAAATAAATAAAATTTCTCAACCAGAACGCGAAGAGCTTTTAATCACAATTAATACCCAAAATGGGAACAAGCGGCTTTTGATATCAGCAAACGCTTCTCTCCCCTTTATGTATATTACCGAAGATAATAAGCCTGCGCCAGCTACAGCTCCAGGCTTTTGTATGCTTCTTCGTAAGCACATTGGTGCTGGTCGAATCATCGAAATCTCTCAGTTAGGCTTAGAACGAGCTGTTCGTTTCAAAATCCAGCATCTAAACGAAATGGGTGATATAACTTTTAAATATCTTTACGTAGAGATTATGGGAAAGCATTCAAATATTATCTTCTGCAATGAAGATAATATGATTCTTGATTCTATAAAGCACGTTCCATCCTCAGTAAGCTCTGTTCGTGAGGTTCTTCCTGGAAGGGATTATTTTATTCCCGCGCAGAAAGGAAAGGTCAATCCTCTTGAAGCAACAGAGGATTATGTAAAAAATACAGTCTTAAAGCGAAGCGATTCAGTATATAAAGCAATCATGTCTTCTTTTATCGGATTCAGCCCAACCATTGCAAATGAAATCTGTTTCAGAGCAGGAATTGATTCTGATGCCAGCTGCGCTTCTCTCTTCGATGAGCACAAAGACAGATTCTATAATGTATTTGAAGGGCTGATGCAGTCCGTTAGAAATAACGATTACAACTACAACATCATTGTAAATCCTGCAAAGGATGAACCTTTGGAATACGCACCTCTTACGCTTAATATGTATCAGGACATGGAATCAAGAAATTTCGAAACCATGTCAAAAGTACTTGTTGAGTTTTATGCAAAGAGAAATCAATACACCAATATTAGACAGAAATCATCAGATTTAAGAAAGATTATCTCAAATCATATAGATAGAGCGTCTAAGAAGCTTGATTTACAGACAAAACAGCTTTCTGATACTAATAAACGCGATAAGTATAAGCTTTATGGTGAACTGCTTCATACTTATGGATATGAGGCAAAGCCAAATGATAAATCAATCACTGTAATCAATTATTACAACAATGAGGAATTGACCATTCCACTTGATCCAGATTTATCAGCTTCTGAGAATGCCAAAAAATATTTTGATAAATATTCAAAGCTTAAGCGTACGGCAGAAGCTCTTGATACATTTATTGAACAGTCAAAAAATGAGCTTGATCTTTTAAAGTCTATTGAGACTGCTCTTAATATTGCTGAGACAGAATCTGATCTTACTGAAATTCGAAAAGAGCTTTCAGATTACGGGTTTATTAAAAAACACTCTGGCAATAAAAAAGAGAAATCTCAAAAGAGCAAACCACTTCACTTTATCGATGATAATGGTTTTGATATCTATGTAGGTAAGAATAACTATCAGAATGATGAGTTAACCTTTAAATTCGCAACAGGAAATGACTGGTGGTTCCACACTAAAAAGATTCACGGTTCCCATGTAATTGTCAAAACTGGCGGAAAAGAACTACCTGACAGCAGTTATGAATATGCTGCAGAAGTTGCTGCTTACTACTCTTCAGGCAGAGAGTCAGATAAGGTAGAAATTGACTACCTACAGAAAAAGAACGTAAAAAAACCTGCCAGCGCAGTAGCAGGTTTTGTAGTGTATTACACTAACTATTCACTTGTTGCGACTCCAACTTTAGAGCACGTAAAACTGATTAGCGAGAAATGAGTTTAGAGTGGACCTTAGGGCTTGATGATTTTCAAGCTCAGGGTCCTCTTTTATTATGGAATCAACATCTGAAGATGCCATTTCAAGTTCGTCAGCATCCTGATAAATATCAGCAACCTTAAAAGCGAATTCACCACTTTGCCTGACACCAAACATATCTCCAGGACCTCTCAGCTTTAAATCCTCTTTGGCAATAAAAAATCCATCATTTGACTTAAGCATAATATTAAGTCTCTCAGATTCCCTATCCTCAGAGCTTGAATTCATAAGGATACAATAGCTTTGCGCACTACCACGACCAACTCGTCCTCTAAGCTGATGAAGGGCTGCAAGACCAAATCTGTTAGCGTTTTCAATAAGCATAACCGTAGCATTTGGAACATTTACTCCAACCTCAACAACAGTAGTACTTACAAGAATCTGTGTAGCATGGTTAGCAAAATCTGCCATAACCTGGTTCTTTTCTGCGGGCTTCATTTTGCCATGCAAAACTCCTACCTCATATTTATCATTAAAATACTTTTTAAGCTTCTTACTGTATTCTGTGACATTCTGTGCTTCAGTTGTCTCAGAAGCCTCTACAAGTGGGCAAATAGCGTATACCTGGTGTCCCTTTTCAATTTCATCCCGAACAAATTTTAGAGCAGATGCTCTCATGCCCTCCTTGATAACACAGGTCTTTATAGGTAATCGATTTGCAGGCATTGTCTTAATGGTAGACACATGCATATTACCATAGAGAATCATCGCTAATGTTCTGGGAATAGGAGTTGCAGACATGACAATAATATGGGGATGCTCACCTTTTTGAGAAAGCTTATCTCGCTGCTGAACGCCAAATCTATGCTGCTCGTCTGTAATAACTAGTGCAAGATTATTAAAAGTTCTGCCATCTGAAATCAATGCATGTGTACCAATGATTAAGCATGCAGGATTTTCATCTACAGTCTTCTGCATCAGCTTTTTCTCAGATGCCTTCATGGAACCGGTAAAAAGTACAACAGGAATGTTAAGACCAGAGGCTTCAACCCATTTTGAAAAAGTCTCAAAGTGCTGCTTTGCCAAAACTTCTGTTGGGGCCATTATTGCAGACTGATAGCCAGATAAGGCTACATCAAGCATAGCAAGAAAAGCGACGATAGTTTTACCACTGCCAACATCGCCCTGGATTAATCTTTGGGTAACATAATCTCCCGATAAATCAGATACTATATCCGAAAGTACTTTAGACTGATCTTCAGTAAGCTTAAATTCAAGGCCATCCTTGAAAGCATCAGTTTCTGTGTGATGAGTGATATGGAAACAATTTTCGAATGAAACGCTTTTGTTTTCCTGTAGCCTTGAATTAAGAATAAAGAAAAACATTTCCTCGTAGGCAAGTCTTCTTCTGGCCTTCACAAGCTCATCGAAGTTTTCAGGAAAATGATAAGCATATAAAGCCTTCTCATAAGACATAAAATCATTTTTGGATTCTATATCCTCTGGAAGTCTGTTTGAAGGAATTCTGCACTTCTCAAAAGCCGCTTTCACCGATTTTAAAACAAGATTATTACTCAAGCCCTTTGTCAGGTGATATATAGGCTGAATCTGCTTTCTAATCTTATCATATTTTTCAGGCTCAAATATAACAGGCTGGGACATCTTAAATCGGCCTTTATCGAATATTAGACGCCCATAAAATATATAAATTTTCCCTGGCTCAAAGGATGTCTTTAGATAATTTGAATTGAACCATACCAAATCAACAGGGACATCACCTGCATAAGTTGTTACAGACAAAACATCCATTTTACTTCTGGATTTAAAAACCTTTGGACTGGTTTTAAGTCTTCCCTGAATACTAATAAGTGAATTTACATTGTCCTTGTCTGGAGTGCTTGGCGCAGGATAAACTAAATATGTACGCGGAAAAAAAAGGAGTATATCCTCTATGGTATATACTCCTAACTTATTCAATAATTTAGTTGTCTTTTCGCCAACACCCTTTATAGTGTCTACTGGTGACAACAATTCCATAACATTACTCCACTGAAACGATGTATGCGTAAACTGCCTGGCCGCCCTCAGAGATTTCAATTTCAAGGTCTGGATATTTCTCCTCTACAGCCTTTCCGAGAGCTTCAGCCTTTTCCTGGTCACTGCCTTCGCCCCAATAAATTGAAACAACAGCAGAATCCTCGGTAACCATCTGATCAATCATCTCTTTGAAAGCAACAGAAATATCAGCATTTACAGAAAGAAGTCCTGTATCTGCCATACCCATCCAGTCGCCCTTTGTGATTTCCTTATCATCGATAACTGTATCACGAACGGCATATGTAACCTGACCAGTCTTAACATTCTTGATTTCCTCAGTCATGTTTGACTCATTGTCCTCGACGCTTGCGTCTGGATCAAAGGAAATAAGAGCTGTGATACCCTGTGGGATAGTCTTTGTAGGGATAACTACAACCTTCTTCTCCTCACAGATAGCAGCTGCCTGGTTTGCAGCAAGAATAATATTTTTATTATTAGGTAAAACAAAAACTGTCTTTGCATTAACCTTTTCAACTGCACTAAGGATATCATCAGTACTTGGGTTCATTGTCTGACCACCTGGAATCATGTAGTCACAACCAAGCTCTGTAAAGATAGATGTAAGTCCATCACCTGTAGCAATAGAAACAAAACCCATCTCCTTCGCTGGCTCAGCTGGCTCTGCCTTTGCAGGAGCATCTTCCTTCTTTGAAGAAGATGAAGTCTCATCACCAATCTTTAAGTCAACAATATCTCCAAGTGAAAGCGCTTCTATCTTTGCTTTAAGTTCCTTAAGCTGATAAGAAGCAAGTGGCTTATCGCTTTCAATAACAAATTCAACAGTAGTCTTTGTCTTTTCAGCTGCCTTAGCAGGAGCCTCTGCAGCAAATGCAGTATAATCAACTTCCTTGCCAACAAGTGCATCATACGCACCCTGAAGTACGCAAACAAGTCCCTGTCCGCCTGAATCTACAACACCAGCCTGCTTTAAAACAGGAAGCATATCTGGAGTTTTTGCAAGAACTGCCTCTGCCTCGGCGATAACAGCCTCTGCAAACTCAACGATATCATCAGTCTTGCCAGCCATTTCAACTGCCTTATCAGCAGCGCCGCGAGCTACAGTAAGGATTGTTCCTTCCTTTGGCTGCATAACTGCCTTGTAAGCTGTCTGGACAGCCTTCTCAAATGCCTCACTTAAAATCTCAACAGTAACCTCGTCATGCGCTCCCATGACCTTTGTAAGACCTCTGAAGAGCTGAGATAAAATAACACCAGAGTTACCTCTTGCACCTCTAAGTGAACCAGAAGAAATTGCCTTAGCAACTGTCTTCATATCTGCATTTTCAAGCTCCGCAACAGCATTGGCTGCTGACATAATAGTCATACACATATTTGTACCTGTATCACCATCTGGTACAGGGAATACGTTTAATTCATTAATCCATTCTTTCTTAGCCTCGAGATTCTTAGCTCCTGAAAGAAACATCTTTGCTAACAAAGACGCATCGATTGTTTGGATCTCCACTTAATATTTCCTCCTTAGTCAATAACCCTAACGCCTTCGACGTAGATATTGATTGTATCAACAGTTAATCCAGTAAAAGACGATACCTTGTATTTTACTGTTTCTATAAGGTTTTCTGCAACAGCCTCAATGCTGACACCGTATGAAACAATAACATGAAAATCTAAAGAAATTGCATTGTTCTCATTTATATCTACACTAATACCATGATTAAGGTAGTCTTTCTTAAGTAGCTTTACTAAGCCATCCTTCATATTTACAGCTGCCATTCCAACAATGCCGAAGCATTCAACCGCAACTGATCCAGCATAGGTTGCAATAACATCTGTGTCGATAACGATTTTACCAAGTGCTGTTTCCATTTGACCTTGCATAACCTACCTCCAAATTCGCATATTTTTTCATGATAAAAGATTATACACTAATTAGTGCAAAAATAAAAGTCACCCTTTCGAGTGACTTTCACAATATCGTGTAAGATTAAGCACGCTCAACCTTGCCAGAACGTAAACAAGAAGTACATACATATAACTTCTTAGGTGTTCCATTCACATTACACTTAACGGACTTCACATTAGACTTCCACATATGATTGGATCTTCTATGAGAATGGCTCACATTGTTACCGAAATGAGCGCCTTTTCCACAAACTGCACATTTTGCCATGATTGCACCTCCTTGTAAAATATTTCAAAAACCAAGTGTGCGACTTAACGCAACAAATGGATTATAGCAAAGCAATTTATAAAATGCAATGATTTTTTCTTAAATAAATCATGAAATTAATTATTTTTCGAAATAAGCGTTGAAAACCTTGGCTGCAAGGGGCGCCGCATACTTACTTCCATAGCCCGCTCCTTCCATAATTACAGCAATAGCTAGCTTTTTACCATTGTTATCCGTTGCATAACCTACAAACCATGAATGGGTGAGCTTTTTGTTGTTAGAATACTCTGCTGTGCCTGTTTTGCCGTAGACCTTTAAATCTCCAAAATCGACGCTATCAGCAGTTCCATCCATGACAACAGCTTCCATATAATCATTAAGCAAATCCACTTCGCTTTGAGATATAAGCCGCCCAAAGCTAACCGGTTCCGTTTGAGATACTATTTCTCCATCCTCACTGATAATTTTGTCTGCAATATATGGTTCCATAATTATACCATCATTTGCAATTGCTGAAACAATCATAGCCATATGAAGTGGTGAAACTGAAGTAGCTCCCTGACCAATTGCAGTCTGAGCAACAATACTTTCTTTTGTATCACCATCAATTTTAAATGCAGATTTTTTGGTAGAGTCAAGTAAAGTAGGAAGTTCCTTGTTAAAGAGTAAATCCTCAGCTGTTTTGATAAATTTGTCTCTATCCAGATTTATACCCATGTAGGCATAGGCACTATTGCAGGAATTTGAAAAAGCTTTTAGTAAATCTTCACTTCCGTGTTTCTTATTGCTACTGCAATGTATTGTATAGTCAGAAACATCAATACTTCCCTTACAATCAAAAGAAAAACTTGGATCACCACTATGTTCTCTTAAATAGGCCAGGGTTGTTATTATTTTAAAGGTAGAACCCGGTGGATATGAGCCATTTGTAGCTCGATTTAGAAGAACCGAACTGTTATTTTCCTCATCATTAATATCATCCCAATACTCTGCAATAGTATTAGGATTATAATCAGGCTTTGAAACCATGGATATAATCTTTCCTGTATCCGGTTCAATAGCAATTACAGCTCCATCAAATAGCCCCAGACCCTCAAAAGCAGCTTTTTGGGTGTCGTAATCAAAAGTGGTATAAAGACTGTCTCCCTGACTTTTTACACCTGTAAGACTATTATTAATCTGATCCTTTAGAGTTATATGAGATTTTAGTAAATCAAATGAGTATCTGGCTTCAAGTCCAGCCATTCCCTTGCCAACATAACCCACAGAATGACAAAACAGTCTCTCGTCAGGGTAAACACGAACCTCTTTGCCCTCGTCATCCTTAGTGGTTTTGGCCATTACGTGCCCATCTTCTGTATAGATATTTCCTCTTGTAACATCATCTGCAAATACAGAAAATCTTGCATTATATGAATTATAAATAAATTCTTTAGAATCATTCTTCAAAAATGAAATAAGATAAAAAATCATTCCAAGAAAAACGATGGCAAAAATACCAGCGATAACATATATTTCTTTTCTTATAGAGTTTTTATGCGAATTATTTCTAGTCATTACTCCTCTACTTTCTACGGCGGATAACTGGCAGCTGCCATAATTCTTCAGAGCATTCTGCTATAAGCGAACCAATAAACATTGATAACAAGGAGCTTCCACCATAGCTTATGAATGGAAGTGTTACACCGGTGGATGGTATAAATTTGATAACACCACCAATATTCAAAATGGTTTGAATAGCAAAAATAATGGCAAATCCGCTGTTAACAAGCATATAAAAACTATAAGTGCTGTTAAATGAAATATTAAAAATCATAATAACTGTGCACATATAAATAAGGATAAGGCATATAGCCACAACCGCACCCATTTCCTCTGAAATGGCCGCAAAAATAAAATCTTTAACAACTACAGGTATCTTGTTTGGAAGACCGTTATTCAGTCCAGAACCAAGCCAGCTTCCTGTACCAATCGCAAATAAAGACTGAGATATCTGATAGCCTTGATTGTCAATTACAGATAATGGATCCGACCAGGCCAAAAATCGAGTTCTGATATGTGGAAACATGCTATAGGCTAAGATTCCACCAATGGTTGCAATCCCCAACTCCATAATTAGAACAACATAATTCTTGTAGGCTATAAAAATCAAAAATACATAAGTGACAAGAAATATTAATGCTGTTCCTAAATCCTTTGAATATACAAGCACAAGAATATGAAGAGCTGCTCCGATTCCCGCTATTAAAAAGCCTCTGAAATCCTTCCAGGTAACAATGCAGCCACTGATGAAAAACAGGTAGGAAAGCTTAACAAATTCACTTGGTTGTATGCTAACAGCCCCAAATGATAAGGATAACTTTGCACCATATTCTGTTGTACCAACCAGACTGACGGCCAGCAGTGAAAGTATGCCAACAATAGCAAAAATAAGCATGTATTTATTAATGCTTGTAATTCTTCTCAAAATATAAATAACCAGACAGCCCACAGCCAGGGCGATTATCGTAAATACGAATTGCCTTATAGCTCTTGCCATCTTTAATCTTTCAAGCATTACGTAACTAAATGAAAGCATCAAAAAAATATTATTTAGCAAAGCTTTAGATGCTGGAACAGTCAAAGCATTTAGCACAATGGAGCAAACTGCAAAAAACAAAAGTTGTAACGTCAGAAGGACTAAAATGCTCGCATCATCTTTGGAATAAAACAAAACCACTGACGAGTTAACGAGAAATAAAACAATCATTACTGATTGGATGGTAGTTAAAATGCTTCCGAAAGCTTCGCCAATGCGATGTTCAAATACCAATATGCAATCACAAATAGTAAAAATAATTATGTAAGCAAGAATTGTTATTCTTGAAAAGGATGTAATTACACTAACCAATCTACTCTACTCCTCGTTTTAAATGTCCTTTAGTATAATCCTCTGAAAATCTAAATGGTCTATCGCCAACAATTGACTCCTGGTATGCCTTTAAAATGTCAGATGTTTCCCTATAATCTTCTACAGTAAAATCAAGTCTGAACTCCCTGATTCCGAGAGAAAGAAGATCCTGCTTCAGTTCAAAAGCAATAAAGCGCTTGCTATTATAAATTGTGTTATAACAGTAATCACAATTGCATTGAACTATTAAATTTTCATTTTTACGATCAACAATTGTTATTCTATCGTTTTGCTTGCGACAGCCTAAGGTATTCTTTACAGTACAGTTTGCTGTTACCATCATCGGAATACGGCTATAGATAATCATTTGAGAACGGCTGTTATCTCTATGCTTAAGTTCTTTAATTGAAAGCTCATAAGGAATACAGTCCATACCAAAACTAAACCTGTTAAAGCCTTGGATACTCCTATTGTTGAAGGTATAAAGCCTGTGGTCTAAAATAATTTTTTCTGTCGGATAATTATTTGAAATAAGCCAGCCAAGCTCATCATAGGAAGCTGCAATTACACCAGCAGTCTTCGGACTAATCTTAAGCTTTGATAAATACTCTTTTCTAAGAACTGTTGGAAGATAAATAAATAACTCTCCATCAAAAGTCTTGTCAGCTTTATCAAATAATGAGTATGGAACTGCCAGTCGCTTGACCTCATCAAAGGATATTGCTGCTTTTAATTGCTCTTCATTTGAAACAGTCACAAATAGTCCAGGTAAGCTCGAAATGTTCCCTTTAAAATTCAGCTCAGAAAAATCCTTAATTACAACGTCTCTATCACCACTTTCAAGCTGTGCTAAAAGCTCATCGATAGCTGCTCTTCTGGCATTCTTTATTACAGAAACCGGAAGAAAAATATTATCATCGTAGTCTATAGAAAGCTTGTTTAGTTCAAAAGGTGTATTTCCAAGTCCTGAGACGGCCTTTTCAATGTCCTCACGGGTTGTAGGTTTTTTGCTGGCAGCTTCAATAACGTTTCCCTTAGAAGTAGCAATATGACCACTCTCGTCACTAAACTGAACTTCAAACTCCTTACCAAGTATTGCACTAACTTTACAATCCAACTTTATTTTAGCGCTTGAGGTGACAGCTGACTCTGACTCGGATTTTGTATGTGATGGAGCCTCAAAAGTAATCATTTCTGGGCCGTTATGTCTTGTCATATAAAGATCTGTAAAGCCACTGCGATTACCATAGTCTAAAAGCTTTTGAATGTCTTCTTCAGTGACGGAATAATTCTTTGCACCCCTATATAAATATTGATCAATATAATGCCTATAAACACTAACAACACCTGTTGCATAGCTAAGCTGCTTCATTCGTCCTTCAATCTTAAAAGACATCACTCCAGCTTCAATCATCTGTGGCATGTAATTTATGGTACAGAAATCCTTTGGCGAAAGAATATAACTGCCCTTTTTATTCAGATGCTTACCATTATCATCATAAGCCTCGTATGGAAGACGGCAAGGCTGCGCACAACGGCCACGATTACCAGAACGGCCACCAAGAATAGATGACATAAGGCACTGCCCTGAATAACATACGCAAAGGGCCCCGTGGATAAAGCTTTCAATCTCCAATTCAGGGCATTCCTTGTGAATAGCTGCAATTTCCTCAAAGGATATTTCTCTTGCAGTAACGATTCTTGTTGCACCTAAATCTTCGAAGAACTTGGCTCCGTGGCCTGTACACAAACTGCACTGTGTGCTTACATGCACGTGAGTATTTGGAAAATATTCACGGATAAAGTTGAAAACTCCAAAATCCTGAACGATAAATGCATCAATACCATTTTCAACGTAAGCTCTAAGATAGTCGTACAGCTTAGATTCTATCTCAAGATTTTTAAGCAGCGTATTTACAGTAAGATATGCCTTGCGTCCATGAAGATGGGCATATCTTATTGCCTCAGCAGCCTCTTCAATAGTGAAATTCTTGGCATAGGCTCTGGCGCCAAATAAATCTCCACCAAAATAAACTGCATCTGCTCCTGCATCTACAACAGCCTTGAAGATTTGTAAATCACCTGCTGGTGATAGTAATTCTAATTGATTCATACTACTTCCTTTAAAAAATATTCTAAAAAAATAATAGAGTCCCAAACTGGGACTCTTGATTAATCATCTGATAATGAACCTAGAAGCGCATCCTCTAGGGAAGCCTCAAGTTTAGTCTTTTGAAGAAGAAGCTCTTTGTTCTCCCTCTCAAGCTTTGTAATTGTCTCTTCTAAGGTCTCTGTCTTTAACTGAGCTGAAATCAAATCATGCTTAAGATTATAAATTTCCTTATCTCTAATTTCTAAATCTGACTCAAGGGATTCAACCTGTGATTTAGCCTTGAAATAATCATCTGCAATATTCAGCTCTAGTAATGTGGCCTTAAGGTCAGCCGAAATACGCTTATAATCATCAATCGAATTAAACTCATCAAGCTTTGAATTGATGTAATTGGCTACCTTCTGAAGATATTCCTCCTCTTCGTAACCGCTTAACGTATATACTTTCCCGCCTATAAGCACCTTTGCGCTTTTTTCGGAAACCATAACGTATCCTCCCGTCAGAAATTCAAGTATTATTATATAGTTCTTTAGCCCTAAAAACAATAGTCACAAGGCTTAAATAACAGAATTACGCAAGATTTTCTGGAACTGGCATATTAAAATGCTCATAGGCAAGCTTTGTTGCAACTCTTCCCTTAGGAGTCCTGATAATTAGTCCGTGCTGTAATAAATATGGCTCGTAAACATCCTCGATAGTTCCAGAATCCTCACCTACAGTTGCAGCAAGATTATCGAGACCAACTGGACCGCCATTGAAACGTTCGATAATTGCCAGTAAAATATTTCTATCGTTATTATCAAGACCTAGAGTATCAACCTCAAGAGAATCAAGTGTAGCCGCTGCTACTTCCTTTGTGATTTCTCCTTCGAATTTAACCTCTGCATAATCACGAACACGCTTTAAATAGCGATTTGCCAAACGCGGTGTCCCTCTGGAACGAAGTGCAATCTGGTATGCACCCTCATAATCAATAGGAGCATTAAGCTTGGCAGCTGATGCTGTGACGATTGTAGAAAGCTCCTCCGGTGTGTAATAATCCATATGGCCGATAATTCCGAAACGATCACGAAGTGGCGCAGAAAGAAGTCCTGGTCTTGTTGTTGCACCAATAAGTGTAAATCGTGGAAGCTTGGTATGAATGCTTCGTGCTGTGGTATCCTTACCCATGACAATATCTACAGCAAAATCCTCCATAGCTGAGTAAAGTGTTTCCTCAACTGGTTTTGAAAGTCGATGAATCTCATCGATAAAGAGGATGTCACCATCCTTAAGTGTCATTAGAACAGCAACTATTTCACCTGGAATGGTGATAGCTGGACCAGAAGTAACCTTTATATTTGAACCCATCTCTCCTGCCACAATTCCAGCAAGAGTAGTCTTTCCCAAACCTGGAGGTCCATACAAAAGAACATGGTCAAGCGCATCTCCTCGGTTCTTTGCCGCTTCAATATATATTTTCATATTCTCCTTGACCTTAGTCTGGCCGATATAGCCGTCAAAAGACTTTGGTCTAAGAGCATTATCATTAACAAGATCTTCGTGACTTGCTATTGTTGATGTGATTTGTTTGTTAGTAAGCATTATTATCCCTTAAAACTCCCCATTCTATAAGAAACTCATCTGCTTCAACGTATCAGAAAGAAGCTGTTCAGTTGTAGTAGACTCTGTAATAGTCATCTTATCAAGTGCTCGAGCTGCATTGCTTGCAGAATATCCAAGTGAAACAAGAGCTTCTAATACTTCTTCTTTAACAGTTGTAACAGGAGCAGGTTTCTTAGATCCACCAGATAATTCGGATGTTATCTTTGCCTCAAAGGCACCTATGATATCAACCTTATCCTTTAAGTCAATAATTACTCGCTCTGCCGTCTTCTTGCCAACACCAGGTGCTGCAGCAAACGCCTTAGAATCGCCCCCAGCTACAGCAAACTGAATATCACTGACAGTCATATTACTAAGTATTGCCAAAGCTCCTTTAGGACCAATTCCACTAACAGAAAGAAGAAGCTCAAACATCTTAAGCTCCTCCTTCTCATAAAATCCATATAAAGTAAGAGAATCTTCCTTTGGAATGAGCTTTATATTAAGCTTCACCTCGGAACCAATGGCAGGCAGCTGCCTGATTGTGTTCATAGATGAGCTTAATGCGTAGCCAATTCCATTATTCTCTAAAATAACTGTATTATCATCAATGTCAGAAAGTGTGCCTCTAATATAAGCGAACATTGATATTCTCCCTTCGCGTTAAACTTGTTCTCCAATAAAGTAGAACCCTTTACAACAGTTTAACCTAACATCTACAATTTTGCCAATCATAGATTTATCTCCAGGGAAATGAACTGTAACATTGTTCTCAAGCTTTCCCGAAACAAGAGAAGAATCCTGTTCGTTAATATCTTCAACAAGAACCTTCTGAACAGTTCCCTCAAGTTCCTTAACCTTGTCATGACCGTGCTTCTGAACAAGTGCAAGAAGTCTGTCGAAACGATCCTTGATTACGTCCTCTGGGACCTGATTATCCATTGCGGCTGCAGGGGTTCCTGTACGCTTTGAATAAATAAATGTAAATGCACTGTCATAATGAACCTTGTCTACTACATCCATTGTCTCAAGGAAATCCTCTTCTGTTTCACCTGGGAAACCAACAATGATATCAGTAGTAATTGCCACATCAGGAATACGTGCTCTAAGCTTCTCAACAAGTCCAAGATAGTGCTCCTTTGTATAACGGCGGTTCATCTTCCTTAAGATTTCTGTACTACCTGACTGAAGAGGTAAATGCATATGCTTGCATACCTTGTCGCAGCTAGCCATAGCCTCGATTAATTCATCTGATAAATCCTTTGGATGAGGAGTCATGAAACGTATTCTCTCAAGACCTTCAATATCATTAACCATCTTAAGAAGCTCTGCGAAAGTCACCTTCTCCTCAAGTCCAACACCATAAGAGTTTACATTCTGACCAAGCAGCATAACTTCAACAACGCCATCAGCTACAAGACTCTTAATTTCCTCTACGATATCCTCTGGCTTTCTGGAACGCTCACGTCCACGAACATATGGAACGATACAGTACGAGCAGAAATTATTACATCCAAAGCTGATATTTACACCAGATTTAAATGGATACTTACGAGAAATTGGAAGATTCTCAACAATCTTGTCGGTATCCTTCCAAATATCGATAATCATGCCCTTCTTATTCAGAAGTGCTGTAGTGAAAAGCTCTGCAAACTTATAAAGATTGTGAGTACCAAAAATAAGGTCAACAAACTTGTAGTTAGCCTTAAGATGCTCAATAACAGTTGGTTCCTGCATCATACAGCCACAGAGACCTATCATCATATCTTTATTCTTTTTCTTGTAGCCATGAAGAATTCCAAGATGTCCGTATACCTTATTGTTAGCGTTTTCACGAACTGTACAAGTATTGTAAATTACAAAATCTGCATTCTCGCTTTCAGTCTCTACATAACCAATTTCCTTGAGAACACCAAGAAGCTTTTCAGAATCGCGGGCATTCATCTGACATCCAAATGTAGTTACACAACATGTAAGCTTACGCCCAAGCTCAGCTTCCTTCTTCTCTACTAATTTCTTTGCTTCAGCGATAAAATAATACTGACGCTCAGGCTCCTGTTCAGGAGCATTGTTTAATAAATCTGTAATACTCATTTATACTTCCTATTCTAACCTCTGATTTGACCATCCCCATAGATGGTATATTTATAACTTGTAAGAGCCATAAGTCCCATTGGTCCCCTGGCATGAAGCTTCTGAGTGCTGATGCCAATCTCTGCACCAAAACCAAACTCAAAACCATCAGTGAAACGTGTAGACGCATTCACATAGACACACGCTGCATCAATTCCATTTAAGAATTTCTCTGCACTTGTATCATCCTTTGTGATAATAGCCTCAGAATGACCAGTGTTGTATTTATTTATATGTTCAATAGCTTCCTCTACTGAAGAAACTGTTTTGACCGAAATAATATAATCAAGATACTCGGTGCCAAAATCCTGCTCTGTTGCTACCTCGGAGCCCTCCATAAGCTTACGAGCTTTATCGTCTGCGAATATCTGAACACCCTTTTCTCTCAAAGCTGTATTAAGCTCAGGCAGAAGCTTTGGTGCAATATCCTCATGAATAACAAGTGACTCAGCAGCATTGCAAACTCCAATTCGCTGTGTCTTCGCATTTACGATAATTGAAATCGCCATATCAATATCAGCATCGTAGTCTACGTAGATATGACAGTTACCCGAACCTGTTTCAATAACAGGTACGGATGCATTTTCAACAACCGATTTAATCAGACCTGCACTACCTCTTGGAATAAGCACATCTATATATCCATTAAGACGCATCATTGCAGTTGCAGTCTCTCGTGAGGTATCCTCAATTAATGTGATGGCATCAACTGGATAGCCACCTAATTCCAAAGTATCTCTGATAACTTTTACAATGGCTTTGTTGGATTCAATAGCATCACTGCCACCCTTTAAAATCACAGCATTGCCAGTCTTAAAACAAAGTCCAAAAACATCAGCTGTAACATTTGGTCTGGCCTCGTAGATTACTCCAACAACACCAATAGGAACTAATCGTTTCTTAATATCAAGACCATTTGGACGTTTGAATTCTTCAACAATCTGTCCAATAGGATCTTCAAGCTTAACAACTTCACGAAGGCCATCAGCCATTCCTTTAATTCTGACTTCATCAAGTTTTAATCTGTCAAGAAGTCCCTGAGATAAGCCTTTTTTTATACCATTTTCCATATCAATGGAATTAGCTGTGATAATAGAAGCAGCACGTTTCTCAAGCGCATCTGCAACTGATAGAATAGCTGCATTCTTTTCATCAGAAGAAAGCTTTGCTACCGTATACTTTGATTCCTTGGCTTTTGTTGCTAGTTCAAGTAATGTCATAGTCCACCTCGTTTAATAAGCCGATTGTCAGTCACTATATAATCTAAAGGAACATCCCATTCCTTAGTTTCCAAATTATCAATAACCTGCTGATGGAAAGCAATTCCAATTTTTTTAATATTAGTATGTTTAGTAAAAAATCTGTCGTAAAATCCAGCACCATAACCGCAACGATTGCAATTTTCATCAAATATTAATCCTGGGGTAATGGCGATAATATTATCGAAAGCCTCTAGCTGCGATAATGATAAATTGGGTTCCATGATACCAAAAGTACCCCTTGTAAAATCTTTGTTTAAATCTGTAATTCTATAAAAAGTAAGTTTGTGATTATCAATATTTGAAACAGGAAAATAAAGACTTTTGTTTTCTTTTAGAAGCTTATCGTAAAAAGGAATAAGATTTACTTCACTTCCAAAGGGATAAAAGCATAAAAAAATAGAAGCTCCTTTAAAATCAGATTCTAAAAGAGCTGTAAGATTTAAGACCACATTTTCTGATAATAAAATTCTTTCTTTTGCAGTTAAATTATCTCTAATTTCTTTATACTTTAATCTTAAGTCTTTATTTATTTCCATATTTTTCTCCAAGGTTTTCAACCTTGCCATTTTCATCAACAATGTCAATATTGTTAAGCTGTGCTCTCACATTGCCCTTGATAGCATCGATATAAGCTCTTCTAAGCTTTGCCTGCTCTTCCTTCTCGGCATCTGTAAGGCCTTCAGCCTTGCTTTTGTGATATAATTCGTTGATTCTTGCAATATCTTTCTCTGTAATCATTTTAATCCTCTAATAAATCTATTACATGAACATCATCACGCTTGTTAGCAGTGAATAATGTACCTTTATCTTTGTTTTCAAAAATACGATGAATATTACCAATATGGGCTCCATTAGTAATAACCATATCAGCACCTGAATAAGTTGCAATCTGAGCAGCTCGAAGCTTTGCAGTCATTCCCCCCGTTCCAACATTTGATGTACTATCCGAGCTTGCCATATCCATAACAGCTTCTATATCCTCAACAATTGGTACAAACTCAGCATCAGGATTGCTTCCTGGATCATCAGTGTAAAGACCATCAATATCTGAAAGAAGTACTAATGCATCCGCTTTTACTAAAGCAGCAACGATGGCTGAAAGTGAATCGTTGTCACCAAACTGAATCTCGTGAGTAGCTACAGTATCATTCTCATTTACAACTGGAATAACACCCAGCTCAAAGAGCTGTTCGAAGGTATTTCTGGCATTCTCTCTCGATTCAGTGTCGGTCATGGTCTTCTTAGTCATAAGAATCTGACCTGCGCGCTGATTGTACTCTGAGAAAAGCTTCTGATAAACAGACATAAGATAAGCCTGCCCAATAGAAGCACATGCCTGCTTTGTAGCTAAATCCTTAGGACGCTCCTTTAAACCAATCGCATAGCGGCCAACAGCTATAGCACCAGAAGAAACAAGACAAACATCCTTGCCCTGAGCTCTAAGATCACACAATTGACGCACCAAGCGTTCCAGCTTTGTATAATCAATATTGCCAGTTTCATCATGAGTAATAGTTGAAGAGCCAACCTTTACAATAATTCGCTTCTTTTTAGTAAAATCATGTCCGTACATAACACTTCTCCCGTATTATTATCCGCTACATCATACCAATAAATATCATTTCGTGCAAGTGCTGACGCAAGCTCGTGTTCTCAAAAAATTCGAATCTCTTAATTGGATAAAGCTCAAAGTCTACGAATAATACAAAAAAAGCGACCTTAAAATCTAAGAAGGCGTGAGCTTCGAAAGACATCAAAGGTCGCTTATATTATTAAAGTATTATCTTACGAGGACAAGCTTCGGCACATTTACCGCAGCTTGTGCACTTGTCTTGATCGATGTGTGCAAAGAAGCCTTCTACATGAATTGCGTCATGCTCGCAGACCTTCTCACACTTATGGCATCCAATACAACCAACCTTGCAGACAGCCATAACATCCTTACCCTTGTCATTGTTGTGGCAACGAACAGCGTGTCCAAAGTCGTAAGGAATAAGCTCGATAAGATGGTTTGGACAAGTAGCAACACACTTGCCACAGGCCTTGCAGGCTTCCTTATCTACAAGAGCAACTCCATCTACGATGTGAATTGCATCAAATGGACAAGCCTTTACGCAGGAACCAAAACCCATACATCCATAAGAGCAAGCCTTTGGGCCGCCTCCAGGAACGAAGGCCATAGCCTTACAATCCTCAACGCCAGTGTAATCATAAAGCTGCTTTGCATTCTCGCAGGTTCCGTTACACATTACAAAGGCCACCTTTCGAACACCCTCTTCTGCGGCAACTCCCATAATCTCGGAAACCTTTGCAGCAACAGGAGCACCACCTACAGGACACTGATTAACAGGAGCCTCGCCCTTTGCAATAGCTGCAGCCAATCCAGAACATCCAGCGTAGCCACAACCACCACAGTTATTTCCAGGAAGAACTGAAAGTACAGCTTCTTCCCTCGGGTCAACCTCTACTTTAAACTTTTCAGATGCAAAGCAAAGGAAAAATCCAATAATACAACCGGTAGCGCCAACAATAACAGCTGCCAGTAAAATTCCTGTTATACTCATTTGTCAGCCCTCCTTATATTACTCCAGAGAATCCAAGGAAAGCCATAGCCATAAGTCCTGCTGTGATAAGAACAATAGCTGAGCCCTTGAAGGTCTCTGGGATATCGTTGTATTCGATTTTCTCTCTGATACCTGCCATGATAACGATTGCAATTGTAAAACCAACTGCAACGCCAAAACCATTGATAACAGACTCGAGAATATCGTAGTTGTTAGTAACATTATTGATTGCAGTACCAAGAACTGCACAGTTTGTAGTAATAAGTGGAAGGTATACACCAAGTGACTTATATAATGATGGAACATTCTTCTTTAAAACCATCTCAACAAACTGAACAAGTGCTGCAATTACAAGGATGAAAACGATTGTCTGCATGTACTCAAAACCAGTAGGCGCAAGAATAAACTTATAAATGAGCGATGCAACAAAAGATGCGATTGTAATAACGAAAATAACCGCTCCGCCCATACCTGCAGCTGTTTCAACTCTCTTTGAAACACCAAGGAAAGGACAAAGACCAAGGAACTGAGAAAGCACAACGTTATTTACAATTGCAGATGCTACTAATAAAAGTACTAATCCTGTAAAGTAACTCATTATTTATTCTCCTCCTTTCCTGCAATATCGTTATCAGCATAAGAAGAATCAGAACCTGATTTTTCAACATCCTCTTCATTCTTTGCGTTTGCTGTCTGCTTAACTGGGTCAGCTACTGGTGTTGGCTTTGCAACATCCTTTGGATCAACTGGTGGAACCTCAGCTACATGGTGAGTCATGGACTTACCGGTGCAGGCAGTTGAAAGTGTACAGCCTGAACAATCTCCTCCAAGGCATCCTTGAACTGCAGGAAGTGGCTTACCCTTTGCTTCCATATTCTTACGAACAACATTCATTACTGCTACAAGAGTTCCAAGAACGAAGAATGCACCAGGTGCAAGTCCAAATAATGCGATATGGAAATCATTAAGGATAGAAATTTCAGCGCCAAATACGGAACCATTACCAAGGATTTCACGAACCATACCAATAAGTGTAAGTCCAACTGTGAAACCAAGTCCCATACCAATACCATCGAACATAGATGGAATTACTGGATTCTTAGATGCGTAGCTCTCTGCACGACCTAAGATGATACAGTTAACAACGATAAGTGGAATGTAAATTCCAAGTGATGAATAAAGTGAAGGTGTAAAGCCTTCCATTAAAAACTGTACCATTGTAACGAAGGAAGCAACTACAACAATGAATGCAGGCATTCTTACTCTGTCAGGAATGATATTTCTAAGAGCAGAAATCATCATATTCGAAAGAACAAGAACAACTGTTGTTGAAAGTCCCATACCAATACCATTGATTGCTGATGTGGTAACAGCAAGTGTTGGACACATACCAAGCATCAATACGAAGGTTGGATTCTCCTTCCAGAGACCATTATATAATCTTTCAATATACTTATTCATTTGCAGCACCTCCTACTAAAGAATTAAAGTAGGTTACACATGCGTCGATGCCATTTGTCATAGCCTTTGATGTGATAGTCGCTGCAGAAATTGCATCAACCTCTGATGAAGATGAAGCACCTGTCTTTGTGACAGTAAATATCTCAGCATTGCGGTTTACAAACTGTGAAGCAAATGAACCTTCGCCGGTATCTGTAGCCTTCATACCAAGACCAGCTGTCTCGGAGATGCTAGTTATTGAATATCCATTGATAACACTATCATTAGTAATACCAATCGAAAATGTGATTGAGCCGCCGTAACCAGCTTTTGTTGTATCTGTGATTACATAACCAAGAACATTTCCGCTTGCATCTACAGCCTTTGCGACATTATCAATAGTATCATCTGTGTAACCAGCTGCCTGAACTATCTCAGTAGCTGCATTTGAATCAAAATCTTCGATTGGCTCAAAAGAAGCTGCGTCAGCAAAAACTGACTGGTAAGCTTCCTGCAATGCAGCAATCTTTGCATTTGCAATTGGAGTCTTTGTAATCTCATAAACAAGACCAAGAGCGAAGCCTGCAACAACTGTGATACAGGTAAGAACCAAAGCGTCTTTAACTAATTTATTCATTAGCCTTCACCTCCTTTGGTTTGCTTGCCTTAGGAATGCCAAAGGCTCTAGGAACTGTAACTCTCTCGATAAGAGGAACAAGAAGGTTACAGAAAATAATTGCGTAGCTTACACCCTCTGCGCTGTTACCATATAATCTGAAAAGACCGGTAAGTACACCGAGGCAGATTCCAAATACCACCCTGCCAAGAGGAGTAACTGGAGATGTTGCGTAATCAGTAGCCATGAAAAATGCACCAAGCATAAGACCACCACCGCAAAGATGAGCAACAATGTATCCTGTATCAAAGCCATGTCCACCAAATAAAGAAATAAAGAGAACAAAGCTTAAAATATAAGTTCCAGGAATCCAAAGATTTATAACTCCAAAAAGTATAAGAATGATTGCTCCAAGCAAAATCAAAAGAGCACTTGTTTCACCGATTGTACCACCTGTACGACCGAGAAGCATATTAAATGTGTTTACTGTCTCACCCTGCTTTAAAAGCTGAAGTGGTGTAGCGCTTGCATAACCATCATATTCAAAATGTGTCATTGTTCCAGCGAATGAAATAAGAAGAAATGCACGGCCACCAAGAGCTGGGTTCATGAAATTCTGTCCTATACCACCGAACAACATCTTAACAACAACGATTGCAAAAACTGAACCAAGTACAGCCTGCCAAACTGGAAGTGTATATGGCAGATTCAGTGCAAGGAGTAATCCTGTTACTACTGCACTCAGGTCCTTGATTGTATTTTTCTTATGTGTTGCTAATTCAAATAGGTACTCTGAAAGCACGCAAGTCAGAATACATACAAGAATTAGTAATAATGCCCTGAGGCCAAAATTGAATATACCATAGATGGTAGTTGGCATGAGGGCAATTATTACGTATAACATGATACGAGAAGTATCATCCTTCGCTCTCACATGTGGAGATGAAGATACTCTTAATAATTCGCTCACGATAATTCCTCCATTTCTATTTCTTCTTTCTCTTGTCTGCTAGAATAGTCTTCTTCATGGTCTTGATCTGCTGAGCAAGCGGCTGTCTTGCAGGACATGCAAAGCTGCAGCTGCCGCACTCTATACACTCTAAGCCGTACCATTTCTCAAACTTTTCTTTGTCACCATGCTCAGAAAATTTAGCAAGACGACCAGGAATAAGATTTTCAGGACATGCTTCAACGCATCTTCCGCAATTAATGCAGGCTGTAGTTTCAAACATTGAAACCTCATCCTCTGAAAGCGCTAGCAATGCACCTGTAGTCTTTGTGGTAGGAACATCAACGTCTAAAAGAGCAAATCCCATCATAGGACCGCCTGAGATAAGCTTCTTAGGCTCCTTAACATAGCCACCGGCAGCTTCAAGAAGCTCCTTGCAACTTGTACCGATGCAAATTCTGAAGTTGCGAGGCTCCATGATAGAATCACCAGTAACTGTAAAGACTCTGTCAATAACAGGCTTACCTTCAACAATTGCATTGTAAACTGCAATGATTGTAGCAACGTTATCAACAATACAGCCAGCATCAGCTGGAAGCATCTTTGAATTAATCTCGCGGCCAGTGCATGCATTAATAAGCTGACGCTCTCCACCCTGTGGGTATTTAGTCAAGAGAGGTACAACCTCAATTCTTGGCTCGTCAGCACAAAGCGCTGTGAGACTTTCGATAACATCACTCTTATTATCCTCGATTCCAAGAAGACCTTTAGCCTTAGGGAAAAGCTGGAGGATAATCTTCATACCTGTAATGAGCTTATCTGGCTCTTCTACCATTGAACGGTAATCAGATGTAAGATATGGTTCACATTCTGCACAGTTTGCAATAATGAACTCGATGTTTTCAGGATTGTTTGGAGATAACTTAACATGGGTAGGGAAACCAGCGCCACCCATACCTACAATTCCAGCTTCCTGAATCTTTTTAATAATATCTTCGTTTGAAAGTTTGGTGTAATCCGAACAACCTTCAAAACCCTTTTCGATGAACGCACCATCATTTTCAATAATGATAGAGTTCACCATATCGCCTGTGGCTACACGCCTTGGCTCAATTGCTTTTACTGTACCTGAAACAGAAGAATAAATTGGAGCTGATACAAATCCGCCAGCTTCTGCAATCTTCTGACCTCTAAGAACAGTATCTCCCACATTCACACACGCAGTTGCAGGTGCACCGATGTGTTGCGACAATGGAAATACCAGGTCGCCTTGTGGTTTCAACTCTTTGATTGGCTTCATCTTAGACAATTCTTTGCCTTCGTATGGATGAACGCCACCCTTAAATGTTTTAAGGCTCATTAGCATTACCCCTCTTTTTGGTTATTTGTTACATAATACATAAATAAATTATAACATTTTGCTCGATACAAAAGAGAAAATTTATCACTTATATTGTATATTTTTAAGTACCAAAGTGATAAAGTAAGGGTGCTATTTATACAACATTTATAATAGGTGACACAATATTATGGAAATAATAAATAATTGTTATGAAATTAACAACAGTAGCTATTCTCTTGAGAAATATTTCAACAGTGACACAATCTTTTTTGACATAGAATGTACCGGCCTTTCTCCAAGAAAATCTTTCATTTATATGATTGGTTACGCGACTCGTCTAGGAAACAAAATCAATATCACACAGCTTCTGGCTAATGATGAATCTGAAGAAATAGAAATCCTTGAAGAATTTGAAAGAGTTCTTGAGAATTACGAAAAGCTTTTGGGCTTCAATTCAACCCGTTTTGATGAATCATTTATAGTAGAACGATGTAGGAAGTATAAACTTTATACAAAAATAAAAACAAAATACCATACAGATATGTATCTCGCTTCTACCAAGGCAAAATGTCTTTTGAATTTGCCTAATTATAAGCAAAAGACAATCGAGGAATTCTTAGGCTTACATCGTGATGATAAATATAATGGTGGCGAACTTATTCCTGTATATCAAAGATATTCATTAACTCGAGATGAAGAAGCAAAGCAGCTTATCCTTTTACATAATTTTGAAGACGTTAAGGGAATGATTTACATTGCAGATATACTTTGCTATAGTGATTTGCTCACATCGGATATACGATATATAAATCATGAATTTGATGAAGATAAGCTTAGAATTGAGCTTGAAACAGATATTACTCTTCCATCTTCAATTAATAAAATTCGTGAATACGGTATATATATCATAAAAGAAAATCGTATATACGTTACTTTAAATCTATTCAAAGGAAGTCTATACACGTTTCTTCCTGATTATAAAAATTACTATTACCTGGAATCAGAAGGGATTATAATTCCTCGTTCATTAGGCGAAAGCATGGATAAATCCCTCCGCCGCCCTGCCACTCGAAGGGATTGCAAAGTTGCTTTGGATAATTCTTTTGTAGCACTGCCAAAGGGGATAGATATTGGATGCACTCGAGTATTTAAAGAAAACTACGATTCGAAAGAATCATTCATTTGCGTAAATGATATTAGAGAAGATATTCTCGTGAAAATTACTCGCTATATGTTGAAGCATTAAAAAGAGCCCAGTAGGCATCAAGCTCTTAGGTCTCTCAGTGAGACATTTAGTCGAAATCTGACCCAAAAGGATGATTACTTCAGTAATCAACTTTTGTGGTCTAGTAAGCTTTAGCTTACATTTCCAGAGAGACTCTAAGGCTTGTAGCCGTAACTGGGCTCGTATTGTTGTTGCTGTAACCAGAGGTAATTACATTAGTGGCTAGCCACTATACTTTTTCATAGTAGAATGAATATCTTCTCTTATATCCCAAGTCTTTGTAGTCAATAACCTGTTCTGTAGATCCAATAAACAAAATTCCATTCTGTCTCAATGACTTACAGAACTTGCTATAAACTTCTGTCTTGGCTTCATCAGTAAAGTAAATCAATACATTTCTGCACACAATCATATCGTAATTACTAGGATAAGGATCTCTAAGAAGATTATGTTCTTTAAACTCTACACATTTCTTTACTTCATCACTAATCTGATAAGAACTTCCAACCTGTGTAAAGAATTTTTTCTTTAAATCATCAGGTACATTTGCAATACTCTTCGCACTATAAAGTCCAACCTTTGCGGTTGCAATAACCTGCTTGTCCAAATCAGTAGCAAGAATCTTGATTTTATTTAAAGGAATATGCTTAGATAGGCACATAACAAGAGAATAAGGCTCATCGCCTGTAGAGCAGGCTGCACTCCAAATCTTAAGATTCTGACCAGATTTCTTCATAAGCTCAGGAATAAACTCCTTACTCATAAGCTCCCACTGCTCTGGATTACGATAAAACTCAGAAACATTTATCGTAAGGAAGTTTACAAACTCATCAAAAACCTCTTTATCACTCTTTAAAAGCATTACATAATCATGATATTCCTTACATTTATGCTTAGCAACCAGTGAGTCGATACGACGACGCATCTGTTTCTCCTTGTAAGAGCTTAAATCAATTTTAGTAAGATTGTGAACTTCTTTCTTAAAGTTTTCGTAATTATCCATATTCTACTCCTATCCCTAAACGTAGAGTTATGCCATCCGATATAAAATTCATTATATATAAAAGATGTGTATTATTTGTTACTTTTTTGAGAATAAATAGAAAAGGGTTCGAATGCAAAACGCATCCGAACCCTCTATAAATCAAATATTACTCCTCAGAAGCAGCAACTTCCTCGATATTTACGTCAGCAACCTCTGCCTCATCAGCTTCAGCTGTCTCTGGCTCAAGAAGTGCCTTCATTGAAAGGCTAATCTTCTTCTCATCATCGTTGAACTCAACAACCTTTGCCTCGATATCCTGTCCGATAGAAAGAACATCAGATGGTTTCTCAATACGGTCCTTAGAAATCTGAGAAACGTGAAGGAGTGCATCGATACCAGGAGCAAGCTCTACGAAGGCACCAAAATCCTTCATACGAACAACCTTACCCTTTACAACTGTGCCAACAGCATACTTGTCAGCAGCACCGTTCCATGGGTTCTCGTTGTCGAACTTGCAAGAAAGTGCAATCTTGCCGTCCTTGATTTCCTTAACAAATACCTTGATTGTATCGCCAACGTTAAGAGTCTTTGTAGGATTCTCAACACGGCCCCAGCTCATCTCTGAGATGTGAAGAAGACCATCAGCACCACCTAAATCGATGAATGCGCCAAAGTCCTTAACATTCTTAACTGTTCCTTCGAATTCCTGACCAACAGCGATCTTAGCCATAAGCTCTTCCTGAGCCTTTGCTCTATCTGCAACAAGAAGAGTCTTTCTGTTACCGATAATTCTACGACGCTTTGGATCGAATTCTGTAATAACAAAGCTGATTTCCTGACCCTGGTACTTTCCAAGATCCTTCTCATAAACATCTGAAACAAATGAAGCAGGAATAAATACTCTAGCCTCATCAACAACAACTGTAAGGCCACCCTTAAGTACCTTATCAACTGTAGCTGTAAGAACTTCACCGTTCTCAAATGCTTCAGCTAATCTCTCGTTACCCTTTTCCTGTGCAAGTCTCTTGTAAGATAAGAGAACCTGACCTTCGCCATCATTTACCTTTACGACAATAGCAGAAAGCTGGTCGCCTTCTTTAACAACAGTAGTAAGATCAACATTAGACTCGTTAGTGTACTCAGAACGTGTAATGATTCCGTCTGACTTGTAACCAATGTTTAATACGATTTCATCAGGCTTAACACTGATAACAGTACCGTCTACTACCTCTCCATTGTGTATAGTTTTGAAGGATTCCTCCAACATTTGTTCAAAGCTCATTTCTGACATTTCTTTTGAACCTCCTCGATAATATTGTTTGGGGTGGATGCCCCTGCGGTAATACCTACACTTTCAATGGAACTAAGGTCAGAAGGCTTCATGTCATCAGCCGTCTGTATATAGTAAGTATTGTTGCATTTTGTTTTGCATATCTCATACAACTTCTGCGTATTGGAAGAGTTCTTGCTTCCAATTACTAACATAGCATCAACCTTGGCTGCTATTTCAGCGGCTTCAACCTGCCTCTTGTTAGTCGCATCGCATATTGTATTCAAAACAATAATATGATAACCTTTTTGGTTTATAATTTCAACTAATTCTTGAAATTTATTATGATTAAAGGTGGTTTGAGACACAATACAAATAGGCACGTGAGTATTTACTGAAAAATCCACAGCTGCTTGTTCATCGGGTATAACTGTGTAATCATTTCCATTAATCCAGCCAACAATTCCACGAACCTCAGGATGCTCTGGGTTACCAATAATCACAATGTGCTCCCCCGCTTTTGAATGTTCATCAACTGCACGATGAATCTTTTTAACAAATGGGCAGGTAGCATCGATAATATTATGTCCTTTAGACTTAAGGGCCTCTTCAACTGCGCGGGTCACACCATGTGAACGAATAATAACAGTGCCTGCAGGATAGTCCTCAGAGGAGTTCTCTTCCATAACCTTTACACCATTTGATTCAAACTCACGAACAACTTCTTCATTATGAATGATTGGACCATAAGTATATAGAGGCTTTGTCCCCTCTGATATTTGTTTGTTTACCACATCCACTGCTCTTTGTACACCAAAGCAAAAGCCAGCAGATTCAGCTAAAGTAACTTTCATATTATTTACCTTCAATATAAGAAATAATAGTATCTACAACTTCATCGATAGTCATATTTGAGCTGTCCACAAGAGTTGCATCCTCAGCCTGTCTAAGAGGGCTGATTTCTCGGTGAGAATCTCTGTAATCTCTTTCCTCAATATCCTTAGCAATCTTAGCAAAGTCTGCATCCTGTCCCTTTGCAACAAGCTCGTCATAACGTCTTTTTGCACGGCACTCTACAGATGCTGTAAGGAAAATCTTTACATCAGCATTTGGAAGCACAACCGTACCGATATCACGACCATCCATAATAACATCAGTTGTCTTAGCAAGCTCCTGCTGTAATGCAACAAGCTTTGTTCGAACTGGCCCGTATACTGAAGTGGCACTTGCCATATTTCCAACTTCCTCAGTACGAATGAGGCCTGTAACATCCTCGCCATTAAGGATAACGTGCTGAGCACCATCCTCATATTTTATTGAAACAGTAATATCATCAACTACAGATGAGATCTTTGTCTCATCATCCTTTGATATGTTTGAACGCAAAAAATATAAAGCCATTGCACGATACATTGCTCCAGTGTCAACGTAAACATATCCCATCTTTGCTGCAATAGCCTTTGCTATTGTAGATTTACCTGCACCAGCAGGTCCATCGATTGCTACATTCATTGCCATATTAACATCCTCCAAAACTAAATTGATAATCCGGCCAAATATCCAGTTGACCAGGCAATTTGTAAATTAAATCCTCCAGTATAGGCATCTAAATCAAGCACCTCTCCAACAAATGAAAGGCCTTCAATAGTTTTACACTTTAAGGTGGATGGGTCAATCTCTTTTACAGATACTCCACCCTGAGTGACGATTGCTTCATTATAATCACGAAGTCCTGTAATCGTAAAAGGAAATGCCTTAAGCAAAGATACAAGCTCTGCTCTTTCCTCTTTTGTGACAGAATTGATTTGACGACTGTCATCATAATCCATAATCTCGATAATCACAGGAACCATTGAACTAGGAAGTAGTCCTCTGATAACTGAACTTAGGTGCTTGTTCATGTTATCATTAAAATCACGAAGAATTCTAGCATCCAATTCATCATTTGATAATGCAGGCTTCAAATCAATAAATGCCTTTAGCTTACCCTTTTTCTGCAAAATCTTTCCGATAATTGAGCTGGCAGAAAGAACAAGCGGACCACTCACTCCAAAGTGAGTGAATAACATCTCTCCGAAGCTGTCATAAAGCTTTTTCTTTTCATCGAAAATAGTAAGATTGACATTTTTGAGAGCCAGTCCCTGCATTGAAGGAATATAGCTTTCGGCAGTGTTAAGCGGAACTAAAGCAGGCCGTGTATCTGAAATTGCAAGTCCTGCTGACTTGGCCCATTTAATTCCATCACCTGTCGAACCAGTAGTACGATAAGATAAACCACCAGTTGCAACAACTACATGATCACATGTCAGATTCTTGCCATTTTTTAAGCTAACCCCAGTAACCTTTCCAGCTTCAATATGAAGTGATTCAACCTCTGTGTGAAGAAGGACTTCCACACCAACCTCTTTCAAAGCCTTGTCCAAAGCCTTAGTGATATCTGAGGCGTGGTCAGAAACAGGAAAAGCGCGATTACCTCTTTCAACTTTTGTAGGTGTGCCATGAATCTCGATAAAATCAATCATCGACTCTGGTCCAAAGGTATACATGGCAGAATATAAAAATTTAGGATTAGAAACAACATTCTTAAAGAAATCTTCTATATCACAGGCATTGGTAAAATTGCAACGTCCCTTGCCAGTAATATAAATCTTTTTTCCAAGCTTCTCATTTTTTTCAAGAAGCTTTACGGAATGTCCACACATCCCTGCAGCGTAAGCAGCCATCATTCCAGCAGCGCCGCCACCAATAACTAAAACATTTGACATTAAAACTCTCCTGGATAAGACATTCTGATGGAATCATCAACCATATCTATCTCATCATTTTCATAAAACTGATACTCAGACCAAACATTTTCAATCATATCCAAAGTCTGGGCAACATCCTTCTGTCTGCGATTGCAAAGCTCAACAATTAAAGCATTAATAACAGAAAGTGGTGCCACCAATGAATCAACAACAGAATGCATATCGCTTTCAGCAATAAGATTGCAGGAACTATAAAGATTCATAGGTGAATGAATTGAATCGGTAATTGTAATAACATGGGCCTGTCGATTGTTTGCAAACTCCAGAGCCTTTAGTGTGCGCATTGAATATCTAGGGAAAGAAATACCTATAATACAATCACTGTCATCTATGTGAATCATCTGCTCAAACAACTCTGATGCAGAGGAAGTTTGAAGATTTACCACATTATCAAAAATCATATTCAGATAAAATGCAAGAAAGGATGCAAGCGGTGAGCAGGTACGTATACCTACAATATATATACGTCTGGCATTAAGAATTGCCTCCACGGCATTTGAAAATGCAGCCTCGTCGATATTTTCCATGGTGTTCTTGATTTTGATAGCGTCAGAAGAAAGTACCTCTCGAAGAACTCCATTCTGTTCAATACCACCATTAGTTATCTCGACTCGGTCTGTAGTGTTAAGCTTTGAGCGAACCATTGTCTCCAAAGCCTGCTGAAATTCTGGATAACCACTATATCCAATGTATGAAGCAAATCGAACAACAGTAGACTCTGAAACTCCGATAATATCTCCAAGCTTTGCAGCCGTTAAGAAAACAGCCTTATCGTAATTATCAATAATATAATTAGCTAGGAGCTTCTGTCCTTTTGACATCTTTCCATATTTTTCGTTTATCTTTGAAATTAAGTCAGTTGTAGTTGCCATTAAAAGCTCCTCCTCTCAGATTTTCATTATAGACAAAAATATAGGGCAATGCAAGAAATCCTGCATTGCCCGAATATTCAAATAATTAAACTGGATAAGCCTTGTTTTCCTTGTCAGCCTTAGCTGGATCAACCTTTGTCTGCTGAGCCTCACGATATTCGAAGAACTCTGTAGCAACCTTTGGGAACAATGCGTATGTGAGAACATCCTCATCCTGCTGCTTCCATCTAGCGCACTCTTCTTCAAACTTCTTAAGACCTGGCTCAATAAGGTCTGCTGGACGACATGTGATTGCCTTATCCTTATCTGCACCAAGTGCCTTCTCAACAACCTCTGGATTGAAAGGCTTTACAGTCTGACCATACTTACCAAGTAAGATGTCCTTAGTCTGCTCTGTAACAACCTTGTATCTTTCACCCATAAGTACGTTGAATACAGCCTGTGTACCAACAATCTGAGATGAAGGAGTTACAAGTGGTGGCTCACCAAGGTCCTTACGCACACGAGGTACTTCCTCAAGAACCTCACGAAGCTTATCTTCCTTACCCTGCTCCTTTAACTGGCTGATAAGGTTTGAAAGCATACCACCTGGGACCTGATAACGAAGTGTATTGATGTTAACACCAAGTACCTTTGTAGACATAAGACCGCTCTCGATGCACTCTTCTCTGTATGGACGGAAGTAATCAGCGATTTCTGAAAGAAGCTCCTGATCAAATCCTGTATCATATGGAGTACCTTCGAATGCAGCAGCCATAACTTCTGTAGCAGGCTGTGATGTACCAAGTGCAAATGGTGACATAGCACAGTCAATAATATCAGCACCAGCTTCAACTGCCTTCATATAAGTCATTGAAGCTACACCAGATGTGTAATGTGTGTGCATTTCGATAGGAAGCTTTGTAGATTCCTTTAATGCTGAAACAAGCTCGTAAGCCTTTGCTGGAACAAGAAGACCAGCCATATCCTTGATACAGATTGAATCAGCACCCATATCTTCGATTCTCTTTGCGATATCTTTCCAATAATCAAGAGTGTAAGCCTCACCAAGAGTATAAGAAAGAGCTACCTGAGCATGTCCCTTTTCCTTATTAGTAGCCTTTACAGCTGTCTGAAGATTTCTGATATCGTTGAGACAGTCAAAGATACGAATGATATCAATACCATTTGCAATTGACTTCTGAACGAAGTACTCAACAACATCATCTGGATACTGGCTGTATCCTAAGATATTCTGACCTCTAAAAAGCATCTGAAGCTTTGTATTCTTGAAGCCATCACGAAGTTTTCTAAGTCTTTCCCATGGATCTTCCTTGAGGAAACGAAGTGAAGCATCGAATGTAGCACCACCCCAGCACTCTACTGCATTGTAACCAACCTTATCCATCTTATCTACGATAGGAAGCATCATAGAGGTTGGCATACGAGTTGCAATAAGAGACTGATGGGCATCTCTAAGTATTGTCTCAGTTATTTTAACTGGCTTTGGACTAATATCTGCCATTTATTTTATCCTCCTAAATATTGATGAAGTATTTACTATACCCCGAAAATAGCCATAAATACACCGGCTGCAACGGCAGTTCCGATAACACCAGCTACGTTAGGTCCCATAGCATGCATAAGGAGGAAGTTTGTTGGGTCCTCTTCTGCACCAACCTTTTGAGATACACGTGCTGCCATAGGAACAGCAGAAACACCAGCTGAACCGATAAGTGGATTAATCTTACCACCAGTAATGTGGCAAAGAAGCTTTCCAAATAATACACCGGCCGCTGTACCGAAAACGAAAGCAACAAGACCAAGAACTACGATCTTGATTGTAGCTGCGTTCAAGAATGCCTCTGCAGATGTTGAAGCACCAACTGATGTACCAAGAAGAATAACTACGATGTACATCAAAGCGTTTGATGCAGTCTCAGTAAGCTGATTTACAACACCTGACTCTTTGAATAAGTTACCAAGCATCAGCATACCAACAAGTGGAGCTGTTGTAGGTAAGATAAGACAAACGATAATAGTAACAACGATTGGGAAGAGAATCTTCTCAAGCTTTGATACTGGACGAAGCTGAGCCATCTTTATTGAACGCTCTTCCTTTGTAGTGAGAGCCTTCATGATAGGTGGCTGAATGATTGGAACCAGTGACATATATGAATATGCTGCAACAGCAATAGGTCCCATTAATGCTGACTGGCCTAACTTACCAGCAAGGAAAATAGATGTAGGTCCATCTGCACCACCGATGATTGAAACGGCAGCAGCTGCCTGATCCGAGAATCCAAGGAAGATTGCAAGGATGTAAGCTGTAAAAATACCAATCTGAGCAGCAGCACCAAGCCAGAAGCTGATTGGATTTGCAATAAGTGGACCGAAATCTGTCATAGCTCCTACACCCATGAAAATAAGTGAAGGAAGAATTGAATACTCATCAAGAGTATAGAAATAGTAAAGCAAGCCGCCTACTCCGTTGGAGGTTTCCTCAGGAGATGCAATGATATCAGGATAAATATTTACCAAAAGCATACCGAATGCGATAGGTAATAAAAGAAGTGGTTCATATCCCTTTTTAATTGCAAGGTAAAGGAAAACACAGGCAACCGCTATCATGACAAAGTTACCCCAGGTCAGATTGAAAAATGCAGTCTGATGGGCGAGGTTTAACAATGTCTCTCCAACGTAACTCATGTGTAATCCTCCTATTAGTTCATAGTTGCAAGAAGTGCGCCTGCGTCAACCTGCTGACCTTCATTACAATTGATAGATGCAACTGTTCCGTCCTGTGGAGCAACAACTGGTGTTTCCATCTTCATTACTTCAAGAACAACAACAGGATCACCCTTCTTTACAGCAGTACCAGCTGCAGCAGCAATCTTAACTACCTTACCAGCTGCACCAGCCTCAATCTTAACACCACCAGCAGCGCCAGTAGCTACAGGAGCAGCAGGAGCTGCCTTTGGAGCTGCTACAGGAGTAACTGGAGATACACCTGAGCCTCCCTTATCTTCTACAGTAACGTCATATACTGTTCCATTAACAGTGATTGTATAATTTTTCATGGATAAATCCTCCTAAAATCTTTTCTTGATGGAACGTACTACAAATGAATCTGTAGAAGCTCCTGTGCTTGCAGCAATTGCTGCAGCGATGACAGCTACAAGCTGTAAATCATCAGTTTCATTCTTTGCAGCTGCAGCAACTGGTGCAGCAACTGGCTTAACAACACCCTGTGGCTCTTCCTTCTTTTCCTTTGCTCTCTTCTCAAGCTTAGGAATGATTTCAAAGCATTTGATAACACCTGACATGATAACCAGCATAAAGAATACAATAAGAATTCCCATTACTGTATTAAGTGCTGCCTTCTTCATGATTTCAGATAATGTGTAAACTGGCTCAACATTAACTGCTGTAGGACCAGCGTCAACATCATTTGCCTTATAAACAAATGTTGTCTTTAAGTTTCTTACTGAGTAGTCAGTAATGAGTGTAGCTGTGATTGTCTTTCCAGACTTCTCAACAGTTACGTCTTCGAATTTTTCAAATTCGCCTACCTCAACGTCCTTAATTTCCTTATAGCTTTCAAGGAGCTGATCAAAACCAACGAAGCTCTTTGATAAGAATGATGGCAAGCCTGCCTGTGCAACTGCATCACCATACTCTCCTAAGCCGTTTGCCATGAAGTAATCTGTAGCCTCCTGGTATTGAGACTCATCAAGGCTTAAAGCGTAATTCATGTAAAGCTTAGCAACTGTATCGTAGGTCTCTGTGCTATATCCGCCATAAGTATCATCCTTCTTGCCACCACAGGCAACAAGGCTAAGAGCAAGGATTAAGGTAGTGAAAACTACTATTATTCTTTTCTTCATAAATTCACCTTCCTGCTCTTAAAAGAACATCTCAAATCCTGCAATAATGTATTTTCTAGCATCTGCATAAGAAACGATTCTATCGATGTGTCCATGTGCAGCTGCTGTAAGTGCACTATCCTGAAGCTGAGCATAATCCTTCTCGATTGCTGCAGCATCTGTGCCATTCTCACTAAGGATTCTAGCAGCCTTAGCAGCTTCCATAGCACCAACTGAAACATTCTCGAAAGAATATACTAAATCAGCACCAAGTGACTTTGAATTCATAAGAACATAAGCTGAACCATAAGCCTGCTTTGTAATAAGGTTAATCTTTGGAATGCTTGCATCAACGAAACGCTGTGTCAACTGTGAAAGAGCTCTAGGAAGTCTCTTCTCCTGACATGTGCATGACTTAAATGCAGCAACATTTGTAAGAGAAAGAACAGGAATTTCGTACATATCACAAAGATCTACGAAATCAGCAGCCTTCTCGCAGCCTGCAGCTGAAAGGAAAGCTTCTCCGTCAACTTCTCTATTACCAACAACGCCGATTGTAACGCCGTCAAGCTTCATGAGACCTGTAACCATTTCCTTTGCAAAACCAGCCTTGAGCTCGATGAACTCGCGATTATCAGCAAGCTCTGTAGCAACAGCTGCAGCATCAGAAACCTTAGCCTCAAGTCCCTCAGATGCTCTGTTAAGATCATCTGTAGCTTCTACGATATCGTTAGGAATCATAGAAATAACCTGTCTCATTGAAGCAACAACTTCATCAAGAGAACCGTACATATCAACTGTACCAGCCTCTTCGAACTGGAACTTAGCAGATGATGTATCACACTCATCAGAACGATTTCCAGTAATTGTATCAGGTGAGTTAATGAAAAGAGATGCTCCATCAACCATAAATGTGAAATCTGCAAGTGCAGGAAGAACCGAAAGTCCACCGCCGCACTGACCAGCAACACAAATAAGCTGAGGAATAACACCCTTAACATCAGCAGCTCTCTCAATTACAGAGCCAAGTGCCTCAAGAGCATCAAAAGACTCCTGAAGACGTACGCCACCGCAATCGATAAAACCGATGACTGGAGCACCAACCTTAAGTGCCATTTCATAAACCGACAGAATCTTCTTCGCATGCATCTCACCAATTGTACCGCCTAATACTTCGGCATTCTGGCTGAAGACAAACACTAATGTGCCGTCAATAAGACCATGTCCAATAATTACTCCGTCTGATGGTTCTTTCTTTGCATCAAGGTTAAAATCAGTGTTGCGTGACACTACTAATGACTGAAGCTCAACAAAGCTGTTGTCATCCAGTAATGCGTTAATTCTAGCCTGAGCTTGATTTAAATCATTACCCATCTTGTACCTCCATTTATATAAAATATTTCAAATTTCTCGCAAGTTTAATGATATCGTTTTTTATGCCCCAAATCAATGTACTTTTGTTAAAAAATTGTCACAATATTGTGTTTTGTATATTGTCTAAATTTTTTAACAAAAAATATTGACAAAAAAACCACCCTGTTACTGTCTCAAGCCTTGGTATTACTCTGTTCAACAAAATGTTTCACTGAGTAACACCAAGAGCTCGATATTTACAAGGTGGTCTAAAATTTATATAGTAACTTCTACATTGTTTGCCTCATTTTCTGCTTCGATTTTGAATTCCTCAATTTGGGACTGAGAAAGCTCTGGAAGCTCTTCAATCGAACTAACACCAAAGGAACGAAGGAATTCTTCAGTGGTACCAAAAAGCATTGGTCTGCCTGGCGCATCTAATCTTCCAAGCTCTGCACAAAGTCCAAACTCAACAAGCTTAGAAACAGCAAAGTCAGAGGAAACGCCTCTAATCTTTTCGATTTCAGATTTTGTGATTGGCTGCTTATAGGCGATAATTGAAAGAGTTTCAAGAAGAACATCTGTAAGAACGTACTTCTTAGGCTGCTTTGCAATTCGAATCAGATACTCATAGATATCAGGGCTTGTACACATCTGGTAAGCTCCATCAATCTCAGTGATTGTAATACCTCTTTTATCCTTCTCATAAGAAGCCTTCAAAGAATTAACGGCTTCAACTACCTGCTTATCTTCGATTTCAAGAGCTTTTGCTATTTTGGATGGTTCAACTGTACCACCCATGGCAAATAAAATGCCCTCCACTATATTTTCAATTTCTTTTATATTCATAATTATTTAACTCCAAACATTTTAGGCAGCAATCTTAGACTCAATGACGATATCCTTAAAGGTATCCTCCTGAGTGATGTTAATCTGTCCAGCCTTCATCATCTCTAAGATACAAAGGAATGTTACGATTACCTCTGTCTTTGAGTGAGCTGCCTCCAAAAGATGTCTAAAGCTGAAAGTATTATGAGCTCTGGCAAAAGCAATTGTCCACTCCATCTTCTGCTCAAGCGAAACCTCTTCCTTCTTAATTTTTCCGAAGGTAGAACGAATAGGATCTCGTCTATTATCCTGTCTCTTAAGAACCTGCTGAAAAATATCATTAAGCTTATTTAAAGTCAAATCACTCATAAGCTCTTCCAAATCAACAGGCTGCTCGAACTTCAAAACCTCCTCAGGAATGGTTGGTTCCTTATAAAAAACAAGACTTGCATCCATCTGGCGATCACGTAGCTGGTAAGAAATAGTCTTGTACATCTTATACTCAAGCAACTGCTGAACAAGCTCTGCACGAGGATCTTCCTGCTCTTCGCCCTCCTCTTCCTTTTCCTCTCGTGGGAGAAGCATACGACTCTTGATGTCAAGAAGTGTGGTTGCCATAAGAAGAAACTCTGACATAACATCCAGGTCGCTGTTATCCATAGCTCGAACATACTCCATATATTGGTCAGTAATCTCAACAATAGGAATGTCGTAAATATCTACTTTATTCTTATCAATCAAATGTAACAACAAATCCAGAGGACCCTCAAAAACTTGAAGCTTTACATTCATCTCCATAAATTATTCTCTCCCTTAGATCCGCCTGTTACGGCCACAAGCCATAGTAATTCTCCGCTCGACTACCACGTCTCGCTTGAGAATTCTATGAGCTTGATGCCTACAGGCTCATAAAAGACGTAAAAAAGTCCCATACGCCTTATGTATGAGACTATTATAATAGACCATATTGTGTGAGTCAATACGAATAACCACTAGATTTAGTAGTCAGACAATTTAAAGAGACTCGAGAGTTTTACGAATTTCGATGATGAAATCCCTTGAATTAAGGACTTTTGGGTTCTCGATTGAAGTGATTAACGCGAGATCCTTTGTCATCTTTCCATCCTCGATTGTCTTGATGCAAGCCTTCTCCAGCTTATCTGCAAAAGCTGAAAGCTCTGGGATGTTATCAAGCTCACCACGCTTTCTAAGAGCTCCTGTCCACGCAAAGATTGTAGCTACAGAGTTTGTAGATGTTTCCTCGCCCTTAAGGTGCTTGTAGTAATGACGCTGAACAGTGCCGTGAGCTGCTTCGTACTCATAGTATCCCTGTGGGCTAACAAGAACAGAGGTCATCATCGCAAGTGAACCAAAAGCTGATGAAATCATATCGGACATAACGTCGCCGTCATAGTTCTTACAAGCCCAGATGAATCCACCCTCTGACTTCATTACACGGGCAACTGCATCATCAATAAGTGTATAGAAATATTCGATGCCAGCCTTGTCAAAGGCATCTTTATATTCCTTATCAAAGATTTCCTGGAATACATCCTTGAATGTATGATCATACTTCTTTGAAATAGTATCCTTTGTAGCAAACCATAAATCCTGCTTTGTATCCAAAGCATATTTAAAGCAGCTATGAGCAAAACTTTCGATAGAATCGTTAAGATTGTGCTGGCCCTGTACAACGCCTGGACCATTAAATGTATGAACAAGTGCTCTCTCTTCTGTTCCATCCTCAGCTGTGTAAACAAGCTCTACCTTGCCAGCTGCAGGAATAACCATCTCTGTATTCTTGTAAACATCACCGTATGCGTGACGGGCAATTGTAATAGGCTTTTTCCAAGACTTAACATTTGGATCAATTCCCTTTACAACAATTGGTGCTCTAAAAACAGTACCATCAAGGATTGCGCGGATAGTTCCATTAGGACTCTTCCACATTTCCTTAAGGTTGTACTCAGTCATGCGGGCTGCATTAGGAGTAATTGTAGCGCATTTGACAGCAACACCATATCTCTTGGTAGCCTCTGCAGACTCTACGGTTACCTTGTCATCTGTCTCGTTTCTGTGCTCAAGACCAAGGTCATAGTACTCAGTCTTTAAATCAATAAATGGAAGAAGAAGCTCATCCTTAATCATCTGCCAGAGAATGCGTGTCATCTCATCTCCGTCCATCTCCACAAGTGGTGTCGTCATCTGAATCTTGCTCATAACATATCTCCTATAATCCGTAAAATGCTCCAACGCATTCTTGCTCCCGCAGGGCACCCTCCGCACCTTTGCGAGGGTCCTCCCGCCGGCGTAGGTCCTCCCTCGCTCGGCACGGTATCCCCTGCTCGCGCTTGCCTAGATTGAGTGCATTTTACTCATCTAAACAATTTATTTAACAACTAAATTTACAATTTTATTAGGTACGTAGATTTCCTTAACGAGATTCTTTCCTTCGATTGCGCCAGCAACTGAAGCATCAGCCTTTGCAATTGAAAGAGCCTCGTCCTTCTCGCATCCGTTAGGAATCTTGATTGTAGCCTTAAGCTTACCATTTACCTGAACAGCGATTTCAATTGTAGACTCTACAATCTTTGCTGGATCAAACTCAGGCCAAGCTGAAAGTGATACATATCCCTCTCCGCCAAGCTCCGCATACATCTCTTCGCAAAGATGTGGAGCAAATGGAGCTAAAATCTTAACAAGAAGTACAAGATTATCCTTAGTAATATGTCCCTCTGCAATGACATCGTTAAGAAGTCCCATCATAGCTGCAATAGCTGTGTTGTACTTCATAGCCTCGATATCCTCAGAAACCTTTTTAATTGTCTTATGAATTCCTGTCTCGATAGACTCGCTGTTAGCCTCATCAGTAACAATATCTGTAAGACCTGCAAATCTTTCAAGGAATCTCTTACATCCACGAACAGAAGCATCTGACCAAGGAGCAGCTGCGCCGTAATCACCCATGAATAACACGTATGTACGAAGTGTATCTGCACCATAAGCATCAACAATATCAAGCGGATCGATTACGTTTCCACGAGACTTAGACATCTTCTGTCCATCCTCACCAAGGATCATACCCTGAGCACTTCTCTTTTTGTATGGCTCTGGAGTATTTACTACACCAAGGTCATAAAGGAAGTGATGCCAGAAACGTGAATAAATTAAGTGACGTGTAACATGCTCCATACCACCGTTATACCAATCTACAGGCATCCAGTAATTGAGCTTGTCCATAGCTGCAAACTCGTTATCATTGTGTGGATCAATGTAACGAAGGAAATACCAAGAAGAACCAGCCCACTGTGGCATAGTATCTGTCTCACGCTTTGCTGCAGCACCGCACTTAGGGCACTTGCAGTTTACGAAGCTGTCAATCTTAGCAAGTGGTGACTCTCCGTCTGTACCTGGCTCGAAGTTCTCGAGTACAGGAAGCTTAAGTGGAAGCTCCTCAAATGGAACTGCTACATCACCACATGTTGGACAATGAACGATTGGAATAGGCTCTCCCCAATAACGCTGTCTGTTGAATGCCCAGTCCTTCATCTTGAACTGAACACCAGCCTTACCACAACCAAGCTTCTCTAATTCCTGAATCATTCTATCGATTGAGTCCTTTTTGTTGTTAAGACCATTAAGGAACTCAGAATTAATCATGTTACCTTCGCCTGTGTAAGCTTCCTTTGTAACATCGCCACCCTCGATTACAGGGATAATATCTATACCGAACTTTGTAGCAAAATCCCAGTCACGCTGATCATGAGCAGGAACAGCCATAATAGCACCTGTACCATAACCCATCATTACATAATCAGAAATGAATACTGGAATCTTCTTTCCTGTGATTGGGTTGATTGCATCAAAGCCCTCCACACGAACACCAGTCTTATCCTTAGAAACAAGCTGTGTACGCTCGAACTCAGACTTCTTCTGGCACTCAGCTCTGTAAGCTAAAATAGCATCCATATTAGAAATCTTGTCTGCATACTCATCGATATATGGATGCTCTGGAGCAATAACCATAAATGTAACACCACAAAGAGTATCTGGTCTTGTAGTGTAAATCTCAAGCTTTTTATCTATACCATCAAGTGTGAAATTAACGAAAGCACCCTTTGACTTACCAATCCAGTTTACCTGCTGCTGCTTAATATTCTCAGGAAAATCTACATCATCAAGACCCTGAAGAAGCTTATCAGCATATTCTGTAATACGAAGATACCAAACGTCCTTCTCCTTCTGGATTACATCGCTGTCACAGATATCGCACTTACCCCCCTGTGAATCCTCGTTTGAAAGTACTACCTTACAATGTGGGCAGTAGTTAACAAGAGTCTTATCTCTGAATACAAGACCCTTCTCAAACATCTTAAGGAAAATCCACTGTGTCCACTTGTAGTAATCCTCCTGAGTAGTGTCGATTGTACGACTATAATCAAAAGAAAAACCTACAGACTTAAGCTGTGTAGTGAACTTCTTGATATTGTCATCTGTGATTTTACGTGGATGTGTGTTTGTCTTAATAGCGTAATTCTCGGTAGGAAGACCAAATGCATCGAAACCGATTGGGAATAATACATTGTATCCCTGCATACGGCGCTTTCTTGAAACTACCTCTACTGAAGAATAAGCCTTAATATGACCAACGTGCATTCCTGCTCCTGATGGATAAGGGAACTCAACAAGACCATAGAACTTTGGCTTATCAGAACCGTCAACAGCCTTGAAAATATCGTCCTTTTCCCAGGCTGCCTGCCATTTTTTCTCAATTGCTTTGAAATTATGTTTCATCTATCTCACCTCGTACTTTAACTAACTAAATAAAGAGTATAATAAAAGCCGTGGCAATTTGCAATTGCCACGGCTATATTTATTAGATTTTATTCTTCATCAACGTCTTTAATCTTATTAGCTCTTCTTTCAACCTCTTTAGCCTGAACATCTGAAGGAACCTGCTCGTAACGAGCTAATTCATAAGAGAATGTTCCATAGCCACCAGTCATTGAACGAAGTGTTGTGTCATAGCCATAAAGCTCAGCCATAGGAACTTCAGCCATAACCTCTGTCTTTCCACCAGTTTCTGTAGGATTCATTCCAAGAACACGACCACGTCTCTTGTTCAAGTCACCCATTACATCGCCAGTATAAGAATCAGGAACAACAACCTTAAGTGTCTCGATAGGCTCAAGAAGAATTGGATTAGCCTTCATGATGCCATCCTTGAAAGCACCCTTTGCTGCAACCTTGAAAGCCATTTCAGAAGAGTCTACTGGATGATAGCTTCCATCGTAAAGATTAGCGTGAACACCAACAACTGGATAAGCTGCAAGTGGTCCAGCAAGAACTGCTTCCTGTAAGCCCTTCTCAACAGCTGGAAAATAGTTCTTAGGAACAGCTCCACCAACTACAGATTCTGTAAAGTTGTAGTGCTCTTCCATATTTCCAGATGGTTCAAAGGTCATCTTAACGTGACCATACTGACCATGACCACCAGTCTGCTTCTTATACTTGTATTCAACATCTGCCTTACCTCTGATTGTCTCCTTGAAAGCAATCTTTGGCTGGCTAAGCTCAATGTCAACCTTGTACTTTTCATTAAGCTTCTGAACAAGCATATCGATGTGTCTGTCACCAATTCCATAAAGAAGTGACTGGCTGTTTTCACCATCGTTTACAGCTTTGATTGTTAAATCTTCAGCACAAAGCTTTGCGAGAGCCTGAGCAATCTTATCTTCATCACCCTTATTCTTTGCCTTATAACGCTTGTATGTATAAGGAACTGAAAGAGGTGTTCTGATGTAAAGAATTGGATTAGCCTTTGTAGAAAGTGAATCTGTAGTAGAAACCTTCTGAAGCTTTGAAAGTGCGCAAATATCACCAGCGTGAACCTCTGGAACTTCCTCAGCTTTGCTACCTGTTAAGATGTAAAGCTTTCCAATCTTCTCCTCAGATTCTTTATGCTTGTTATAAAGTAAATCATCTGTCTTAAGGACACCAGAGTTAACCTTAACAAGAGAATACTTTCCAACAAATGGATCGACAATTGTCTTGAAAACATATGCTGACTTTGGTTTAGAGAAGTCATAATTTGCCTCGTAAACCTCATTCGTATTTGCATTAATTCCTGTGATTGTGCAATCAGCTGGACTTGGAAGATATTTAACAATATCTGTAAGCATCGTATACTGACCTCGGTTTGTAAGGTTAGAGCCCATCATTACAGGAACGATATCGCCTGTAGCAACATTTACGCGAAGTGCCTGACGAATCTCATCCTCAGAGAACTCTTCGCCACCGAAATATCTATCCATGAATTCCTCTGAGGTCTCAGCAACTGATTCCATCAAAGCTTCACGATATTTCTCCAAATATTCCTGATTGTAATCAGGAACATCACTATGCTCAACTGTGCCATCTGCCTTCCAGCGCTTTCCAATCTGCTGGATAACATTTACATAGCCAACGAATTCTCCATTCTCTCTGATAGGAAGATGGAATGGAGCAATCTTCTTGCCATAGAGGCTCTGAAGCTCCTCAACAATTTCTCTATAGCTGGCATCATCTATATCCATGTCAGTTACAAACACCATCCTAGGAATGTTGAACTTATCGCATAATTCCCAGGCTCTCTTTGTACCAACTTCAATTCCGCTTTTACCTGAAATTACAATAATAGCCGCATCAGCTGCACTTACAGCCTCCTCAGCTTCGCCTATAAAATCGAAATATCCTGGTGTGTCTAGGAAATTAATCTTAGTGTCGCCCCAAATAATTGGAACTAAAGAAGTGTAAATAGAAAATTTGTTTTTGATTTCGAGCTTGTCGTAGTCACTTATGGTATTACCAGCCTCTACAGTGCCTGGCTTGCCGATTTGGCCAGCTAGAAAAGCCATAGATTCGATGAGACTGGTTTTGCCCGCCCCGCTGTGACCAAGTAACACAATGTTTCTGATTTTGTCCGTAGTAAATACCTTCATGTGTCTTACCTCCCAATAAGTTATTCGACGCCTTAACCCCGCCGCGCCATGTTGTCTTAAAACTTATATTTATTATATTTAATATTCGCACTATTTACAACGGATAAATGTGATATTATATAAATATGTTTTCACTTTAAAGTATTAAAGCATCAGGAGAATAATTTACTATGGCATTAAAGACAAAAACAATTGGATTTGTTGGACTTGGACTAATTGGGGGAAGCATTGCAAAGGCAATCTTAAAAATATATCCAAACACAAGAATACTGGCCACAGCATCCAGAGAATCTACAATCGAGGCGGCTTTTGAGGAAAGGTTAATTGACAATAATGGAAAGCTGAAAATCCATCAATTCGGTCAGTGCGATATTATCTTTCTATGCAGTCCTGTAAAGGTAAACTGTGATTATCTTCGTCAGCTGAAGGATGTTGTTAAGCCTGACTGTATAATCACTGATGTAGGTTCTGTAAAAGGTGATATTACTGCTGTTGCCAGGGAGCTTGGCATTACAAATCAGTTCATTGGAGGTCATCCAATGACAGGTTCTGAGCTTACCGGTCTTGAGCACTCTTCTGCTCACCTTCTTGAAAATGCATACTATATTCTTACCGCAGATTCTGATATGAGTAAGCAAACCTACGATGACTTTTCATCATATATTGAAAGCATTGGAGCAATTCCAATCAAGCTTTCACCAGAGGAACATGACGAAGCAACTGCCACAGTTTCTCATCTTCCACATGTAGTTGCAGCTGCTCTTGTAAATCTTGTACAGGATACCGATGATGAGCGTGCCATAAAAAAGACAATAGCCGCAGGTGGATTTAAGGATATTACAAGAATTGCCTCCGGCTCTCCTACAATGTGGCAACATATTTTCCTAAGTAACAAAGATGCAGTTTTAAAATTGATAGATGATTATCAAGCTGAACTAAATAAATTTAGGGATGCAATTGCTGATGCTAATGCAGATGATATTCTTTCTCTTTGGACAAAGGCCAAAGATTATCGTGACTCCATCACCATTCCAGGCAATGCTTTGATTCGTATTTACGAATTATACTGCGATATCGATGATAGACCTGGTACTTTGGTTGGAGTTCTTCAGCTACTGGCAAATGCAGACATCAGTGTTAAAAATATCGATATTATTCATAACAGAGAATTTGAGCCAGGTGTTCTTCGAATCGAATTTTACACAGATGAAGCCATGAAAAAGGCTCAGACTGTTTTAACACACAATAATTACTACGTAAGACAAAGAACAAATTAAAAGGATTTATGAGTTATGACTATTACTAAGGTTAAAAGCCTAAAGGGCGAAATAACTGTTCCAGGAGATAAATCAATTAGCCACCGTGGCGTTATGTTTGGCGCTATTTCTGAAGGTATAACAGAGCTTACCGGGTTTTTGGATGGTGCAGATTGCAGGTCTACCATCGCATGCTTTAGAGACATGGGGATTGATATAAAGCAAGAGTCGGACCATGTTGTAATTCACGGTAAAGGATTGCATGGTCTTACTGCGCCTAAGCAAATGCTTGATGTTGGAAACAGCGGAACCACTACCAGACTTATTTCCGGAATTTTAGCTGGACAGCCATTTGTAAGCTCCTTAAATGGTGATGAATCTATACAGAAGAGGCCTATGGGAAGAATTATCACCCCTCTTTCACAAATGGGTGCTCATATTCGCTCAATCAAAAACAACAACTGCGCTCCTCTTGAAATTGGCGGTAGTCCTTTAAAAGCTATCCATTATGACTCTCCTGTTGCTTCTGCTCAGGTAAAATCCTGTGTGCTTTTGGCTGGACTTTATGCTGATGGTATTACTTCTGTGACCGAGCCTGTAATATCTCGTAATCACTCTGAGCTTATGCTTTCAGGATTTGGCGCTGATATAAAGTCCGAAGGTTTGACAGCATCAATAGTTGGAAATCCAAAACTGGTTGGTCAAAAAATCGAAGTACCTGGCGATATTTCTTCAGCTGCATACTTTATTGTTGCAGGTCTTATATGCCCTAATGCTGATTTATTAATTAAAAACGTAAATACGAATCCTACACGTGCAGGAATCATTAAAGTAGCCCAGGCCATGGGTGGAAATATAGAATTATTAAATGAACGAGTTGTAAGTGGTGAACCAGTAGCTGATATCCATGTAACTACAAGTGAGCTCCACGGATGCGAAGTTTCAGGTGAAATAATACCAGCCCTTATAGACGAAATCCCTGTAATTGCAGTTATGGCTGCCTGTGCAACAGGTACTACTGTAATAAAGGATGCAGCAGAATTAAAAGTAAAAGAAAGCGACCGTATCGCTACAGTCACAGAGAACCTCAAAAATATGGGTTGTGATATGACTCCTACTGATGACGGAATGATTATAAACGGTGGCAAGGTACTCCACGGCACTACCGTAAATACGTATATAGATCACCGCATTGCCATGGCCTTTGCAATAGCAGGACTTGTAGCTGATGGAGAAACAACTTTTGACAACGAAGATTGTTGTTGTATTTCATATCCAGATTTCTTTAAAACATTAAATAACCTCACTAACCAATAAAGTTAGTGAGGTACTTTTTTACCAATGAGTCTTATGCTCATCAATTATTTTATTCGTCTCAAGATTAATAAGATAAAAACCTTTAAGGCTTGCCTCTGTCTGACCCAAAGAATTTCCATTTTCATCGAGAGGCTCTGCCTCAAGTACAAGCTCTAAGCAGTCATTTCCATTCTCATCCTGCTTTAAGCCATTATCGTAGAGATTGTATTCATAGCTTTCATCCCTATAAACTGTTCCTCTAACATTTCCTTTTGCAGTATAGCTTAAATTAAGATTGGAATAATAATCCTCAATTATTCCCTGCTCCTTGAGAAACCCAGCCAAAATAATCATGTCATTCATAATATCAATATCATTGTATGGCTCTGAGGATGCGTCAATTGAATAGTCCTCTTCATTGCTATAATCATAATCAGAATAGTCATCTGAGCTATAGTCATCATAATCATAGGAATCAATCAGTTCCTCATCAGCATCACTCCATCTAGGTTCATATCTTTCAAAACAGCTTACCAATTCACTCTTATAAATAAGGCAGCCTAAAAGAGAGAATATACAAAACAATATAAAGAATGCTTTCTTATTTTGCTTGCCTTTTTTATGTATGGCAACAATAAGAGATACACCAAACGCATATATCAATGAAACTGATATGATAGAATCCAAAAGTGACAATCCAGTCAAAAACCTTTGAAAATATCTACCACAGGAAAGGTAATTTAAATCCATACCTATGAAAAATACACCATAGGCTAATAGTAAAGCAAAAATAATGATGACAAAGGGATTAGCTGCCTTTTGCTTGGCAAGTTTACTCTCATCAAAGTCTTGTTCCTCAGAATTAATCCATTCTTTTACAAGCTCTAAATCATCATTCTTAAAAGATGCCGGAATTAAATCTACAGCCTGTCTACATTTTTCCTTATCACCCATCTTTGCATCAGCTACAGCCATTGATTTTAAGAAGAGCTTTTTATATCCTGGCGATTTGCAAAGTACATGCCTGTGATATAAATACAGGGTGTAATCATGCACTTCCTTGGGTACAAATGATAATAGCTTCTTTTTTGTAATATTTGCATAACCTGAAAGAAGTCCCACATAAAGTGTCAAAATCGATGCAAAGAATGAAATATTAAAGCTTCCATCAATATATAATCTAATGTAATCCTTTAGATAATAATATCCAAGGAACAAAAGCAATCCGAAGTATAATAAAGATATTTTATGAACCAAAATAACTCTTTTGGCAATCTTCACTCCAACACTTTCTTCATCAAGTAATGTGACATCAAACTCGCCTTGTTTATAGCAATTCATTTATTTAGTGTCCTCTATTCGCTAAAATTTAGATTTCGAAAATCAACGACACCACCAAGATTCTTGGTTCCGTATGAAAATACGCCTATACGGTATCCCACGAAAACATCTAATGTAAACTCCATATCAAGTGGTTCTCCGAACTCAATAAAGTCCGTGCCATCCATAGAATAATAGAAAAATGCCTTGTCATTATTTTCAAAATCGAAAACTATTCTAAGCCAAAAATGATTACAATTAAAGCCTTGAATTTCTGAAACATTTTGTCTAATCTCAGTCTCTTCTTTACGTGTCTGAGTGATATAGAATTCGCCGTTGGATTTTGCGAGACCTATAGTGCCATATTTCCCCATAAATGCAGCAAGACCAGCATAGTCTCCACCCTTCATACCAGAGAAATCACCTTCTATCGTAAATACGGATTTAGGTGTCACAGTTCTTTCGGTAAGAGTATTTCTAGCTGTAAGTAGATTATCTGCAAGCTGCGCATTTCTTAGACGAAGATAACCTTTTCTTTCAGTAAATGACCAAGCTTCATCAATCGGATTATGATTCCATTGGAACTGTAAAGGTAAAATATCCTCATCATGCTCGAAAGTATCACCAGTAACTAGTGGCTCCGTGATAACTTCAGTAGCATCAATTTTGAAGCTAACAGGTGCCTTTCCATTGATGCCAATTACAGGCCAGTCCTCTTCCCATTTTAAAGGAAGCAAATATGGAATTCGACCAACAGCTCCGTGATCCTGAAACATCAGGCTATACCAGTTGCCATCATAGCCATCAATGATAACGCCCTGAGCAATACCGCAATTACGATAATTGCAAGCATCATCAAATATTACTCTTCTGTCAAAGGTTCCCTCAAGACTTGTTCCTCTATAGCAAATCTCTCTTCGCCTACTATTTCCGTAACCTTCATCCGGCCATTCAATAAAGCAAAGGTAAATATAGCCATTTCTAACGTATGCTCTACAACCTTCACAACGAAGCATAATATTGTTTCTATTGGTAGAAAACAGAAGCCTGTCTGTAGTATCTACAATACCGGAAAAATCATGATTGAGCTCTGCAATACGAATATCGCCATTACCATAAACAAGATAAACTTTTTTTCTCCAAAATAGAAAGCTAGGATCATGCTTGATACCAGCAATTTCTGCTCTTTCCCAATTAGACTTTTCAATGTCATCTGTATGAAAAATGAACGTCTTTTTTAAATCATTGCAGACGAATGCTGCATAGAAAATTCCATTGTAAAATGCAAGCGTAGTGGCCCATTGGCAAGCTCCATAAGCATTTTTTCCATTCTTAAGATTGTAAATATCATTATCAGCTATCTTGTCAAAGATGTATGACACAATCTCCCAATTCTTTAAATCCTTGGAACGAAGTATTGGTGCTCCAGGAATAAAAAACATTGTGGTGCTTACCATATAGTAATAGCCATTGGCTTTGATAATGTCTGGATCAGGCATATCAGAATTAATTAAAGGATTTGTGATTAGCATACTATTATTTCTCCTAAGTTTATTCACCTCATCAGTCAGCAAAGCTGACAGCTTCCCCTCAAGGGGAAGCCTTCTTTAAGTATAAAAAAAACACACCTGTAATAAGGTGTGTTTTTTGACTAATTTAGTAATATAAATGACTTATTTCTTACCGCAGCAGAACTTATACTTCTTACCAGAGCCGCATGGACATGGATCATTACGTCCAACCTTCTTCTCTGTACGGATGATAGTGTGCATATTCTTAGCTTCCTTAGTGAGAGCCTTAAGCTTGTCCTCATCAAAAATGTTTGCCCACTGTGGAAGTCCGTAAAGCCAATCAGCCTTTGCATCAATCATGTTCTTGAAAAGCTTTTCCTTATCGAACTTAAGAGAAACAACTGTGTCCTCATCCATTGTCTCGATTGGGTTTGCCTCAACAAGGGAATCATTAATTCCATCAAGGAAACCAACCATAGGCATAACATCAATCTTATATTTCTCAGCGAGCTCTTTAACTGTACCCTTAACCTCTGTGTCTGGGTCCTCAAGAAGCTGCTCGTAAATGCCCTTCTCTAAAAGAAAATATTTCTGCCAGAATCTCTGTAAATCAGCCTGAGATTGATTCTGATTGTAGGCAATCTTTTGCCACTGTTCAAGTAAACTCATTTTATAATCCTCTCCAATATAATTATCAAATTCTGTGGTTTGCCACAGAAGTAATTTTAACATAAAAGGCTACCAGAAGGTAGCCCTAAATATTAATCGTATAAAACACGGACACACTTAATTGGTGTACGATATGTATAATTTGAGATCTTGATACCATCACGCTTGTTTGATGCATGAACTATCTGTCCACCACCAATATAAATAGCAACGTGATTGATGCTCTTACCCTTTCCGTAGAAAATCAAATCACCAGGCTTAAGGTCTGAAGTAGAAATTGTAGTACCCTCATTTGCCTGAGCCTTTGATGAATGACTAAGGTATACGCCATACTGCTTCATAATCTGCATTGTAAATCCAGAACAGTCAACACCATTTGTAAGAGATGTACCACCCCAAACATAACGATTGCCGACAAACTGAAGAGCATACTCACATACAGCCATACGAACATCAGAAACGCCTGCGCCGTAACGAGCCTCTGTAAGAGTCATAGCTGTCTTTAGAGATAAATCAACATCAACATACTCCGCTGAAACATATCCCTCATCACCATCTACATCAACCTTAATCCACTCCTGATCCTGAGTGTTATCAAGTATTGCAATTTCTTCGCCTTCTGCAAGCTGATAGATAATCTCTGAGTCAGTATTGCCTTCTGCACGAACTCTAAGTCCACCAGTTGTAGCTGTAGCAACATACTCAGCAAGCTCAACAGCCTTATCCCAAGCCTCTGTACCAGTCAAAAGGTATTCAGAAAGAACGTAACCCTCAACCTCTCCAGACTTGATATAGCTCCAATCGCCATCTGTGCTGACGATTTCGCAGCCTGCATTTGCTGGAAACTTACCAACAAGCTTTGCATCAGCTGAAGCACTCTCACGAATATTAAGATTTCCCTCTGTTACATTACAGATACCAAGATTCTTATAACCATAGATATCGCCAAGAGACTTTGCAGTAGCAACAGCGTTAGAATCTGTAACTGTTGCCTCTTCAAGTGATGACAAATCAACTGATGCTACAGAAACAGCACCTGCTGTAATAGATGCCTCTGTAGAAACCTCAGATGATTCAGTTGTATTTTTATTTGCCTGTGTATCATATGCAAAATCAAGCATAAGCATAGTCGCACAAGCAATAGAAAAAGCTGAAGCAATACGTTTCTTCATAAAACCTCCAATAAAAACCATAACACGAAACTTTTGACAGTATATCAAGTTTATTTGACGATGTCAATATTTTGTAATAATTATGTCATATTTGCTTGTTAAAGTATGCTTTAGCTGTGATTTTATCGGCATTCATCTGCTCTTTTAACTGTTCAATAGATTCAAATTTCATTTCAGGTCTAAGGAAGCTTTTGAAGGTAACCTTTACATAACGCCCATATAAATCACCATTGTAATCCAAAATATGAGTCTCAATGCCAACTATGTTTTTGTCTGAAACAGAAGGCTTTGTACCTACATTAGTAACACCATGATAGATACGACCATCGAAATCTATTGTGGTAACATAAACACCAAACTTAGGAACAAGCTTAATTTTCTCAGGCATAATATTGATAGTAGGAATACCGATTGTATGGCCAAGATGCGCGCCATGCACTACCTCGCCCCATACAAAGTACTCGTAACCAAGCATATCATTTACAACATCAATGTGGCCTTCCTTAAGCTCTTCACGAATATAAGTACTACTAATGTCTCGATTATTCTGCTGAATTTTCTCGATAACCTTATATTCAAAGCCCAACTTTGAAGAAAGCTCAGTTAGAAGCTGAACATTTCCTGCGCCCTTGTAACCAAAGGTAAAATCTGAGCCTGAAATCATATATTTCATATTTATATTTTCAACAAGAAACCTAATGAAGCTTTCAGCATCTGTCTGCATCAAACGCTCATCAAAAGGGCACTCAATGAGGTAGTCAAGGCCACCATCATCAAGCATAAACATCCTCTCCTTATTTGTAATAAGACAAGGAGAATTATCCTTTTCAAGTGCAATTCTAGGAGAATTGGTAAAGGTAATCAGACAAGACTTAAGGCCTTGCTGCTTCTTAGAAATGATATCAGTTGTAAGAAGTGTGTGCCCTCTGTGGACACCATCAAATTTGCCTACAGTGACAGCTGTAGGCTCTGAGATTTTTGTGTCAAATAGTGAATGTAAATACTCCATAACAATTATTCTAGAAACATCTTCTCCAATACAAATTTAGAATCCTTATAAGTGTAAATTCCAAGGAATCTGTTATCCGGAAGGAATACTCTATAACGTGCATCCTCCTCAAAACTGCTGACAGCTTCAGCAAAAACCATCTCAGATGGGATTTTGCCACCATTCATAGCTATTTTTAAGGCCTCTTCTGTTGGAATAACAAAAACTGTTCCCAACCCCTCAAAAACATCCGCAATGCTAATCATGATGCCGTCTATATTTCCATTTTTAGCAATTTTCTCTATCTCATCCAAGGTCTTGGCATCAGAGATATCAAACTGACTAACTCTGGTACGGACAAGTGATTTCATTGCACAACCACAGCCAAGAAGCTGACCAATATCGTGGCAAAGAGAACGAATATAAGTACCTTTGCTGCAATGAATTCGAATTGAAACCTCAGGCAAAGACATGTCTAAAATGTCAATGCTAAAAATGGTAACTGGTCTGGCCTTACGCTCCACTTCCTTGCCCTCTCTGGCAAGCTCATAAAGCTTCTTGCCGTTGACCTTTAGTGCTGAATACATAGGAGGAACCTGCATAATGTCTCCTACAAATGAATTAATAGCACCTTCAACTTCCACCTCTGTGGAAGTAACTGACTTTCTCTCGAGAATCCTTCCACTCATATCATAAGTGTCAGTTTCTACTCCCAAAAGCATAACACACTCGTAAACCTTATCCTTGTCTGTCAGCATATCACAAAGCTTTGTAGCCTTCCCAACACAAACTGGAAGAACTCCGGTTGCATCTGGATCAAGGGTGCCTGTGTGTCCTATTTTCTTTATTTTTAAAATGCCTCGAAGCTTTGCAACCACATCGAAGGATGTGAAGCCTGCCTCCTTATAGACATTAATAATTCCGCTATTCAATATGTTATATTCCTAACTCGTCAAACTGTACTTTGACCATTTCTACTATTTCTGCAATAACTGACCATGGGTCCTTTGTGGCAACAGAAAAACCAGCAGCCTTCTTGTGTCCGCCACCGCCATACTTGCCAGTTATAACAGTCAAATCAACATCACCAGTCGCTCTTGTGCTGCCCTTGAAATCACCATCCTCAAGCTCATAAAGGAAAACTGCAACCTCTACACCAGTTGTATCACGAAGCTGTTGAACGATGCCCTCTAAGTGCTTGCTCTGTGCACCATATTCAGCCATATCCTCTGCTGTAATAACTGCAGCAATGATTCTTCCATCTTCAAATGTCTTGCAATTCAAAAGAGCTTTACCTAGCATGCGATTTTGAATCATGGTCTTAGCGTAATAGGTATCTGTACAAATCTTTGGATAATCAATCCCCTTTGTCATTAAAAAGCCTGCTGCGTCCATTGTGGACTCTGTAGTGCAGGAATACTGAAACACTCCAGTATCATGAATAATACCTGTATAAAGACATTCTGCAATGTCCTTTGTGATTTTGTCCTTGCCAATCTGATTGTAAATCAGCTCACAGGTAGAGCTGTCATCAGGAATTATATATGAAAACTCGGCAAAGCCACCATTAGTAAGATGATGATCAATACATACAGTATGAGCTGCTCTTGAAAAGAAAGGAGCAACATCACCAAGACGATGACTCTCACTACAGTCTAGTGCAATGAAAAGATCAAAGGTCTGTGACTCATCTACTGTATGTATGTCCTCAATCTTATCAGCATTTTTAAAGAACTTAAAAATGTTTGGAATAGGATCAAGATAGACATGAACTTCTTTCTCTGGGAAATATGTAACTATGTAATTGTACATTGCCATGCAGGAACCAACACAGTCACCGTCTGGACGAATGTGACCGCTGATACCGATAGCCTTTGAGTTTGATATTAGTAAGTCAAAATTTTTAATCATGTCTAATCTCCTATCTTACACCTCATCAGTCAGCAAAGCTGACAGCTTCCCCTCAAGGGGAAGCCTATTCATTTTCATGCAAAGGTGCATTTACTTCATCAATAAGCTTGCTGATTTTTGCAGCATAAGCAATTGACTGGTCGCTTACAAAAGTAATCTCAGGTGTATTTCTAAGATTAATTCTGTGAGCAAGCTCACGGCGGATGAAGCCTGCAGAACTCTTAAGACCTTCGATAGTCTTCTTTACTGCCTCGTCATCCCCGAGAACCGAAATATATGCCTTGCAAGTCTTTAAGTCTGGGGCAACCTCCACAGATACCACCGATGTAACTGGTGATATACGTGGATCCTTTACCTCAAGACGAATAATATTGCTAAGCTCACGCATAACTTCTTCGTTAATGCGAGTATTTTTAACTGAATTTTTTCTCATTATCTAGGTACCTCAACCATAATGTAGGCCTCGATGACATCCATTTCCTGAACATCATTGAAGTCTTCAATAACAAGACCACACTCGAAGTTTGTCTTAACTTCCTTAACATCATCCTTGAATCTCTTAAGGGAACCAAGCTTACCTTCGTGGATTAGCTCGCCTTCACGAGTAACGCGAACCATACAATCTCTCTGGAAGTAACCATCTGTAACGTATGAACCAGCAATGTTTCCAACGCCTGAAGCCTTGAAGATCTGGCGAACCTCTGCGTGACCAATAACCTTCTCCTCGAAGATTGGATCAAGCATACCCTTCATAGCAGACTCAACATCGTTGATTGCATCGTAGATTACCTTGTAAAGACGAAGATCTACACCTTCTCTATCAGCAGTCATCTTAGCCTGTGGATCAACACGAACGTTGAAACCGATGATGATTGCATTTGATGCAGAAGCAAGAACTACGTCTGACTCATTGATTGTACCAACACCACCGTGGATGGTCTTAACAACAACTTCTTCGTTAGAAAGCTTCTCAAGTGACTGCTTAACAGCCTCAACAGAACCCTGAACGTCAGCCTTAACGATGATGTCAAGCTCCTTAAGGTTTCCTGACTCGATTTCGCTGAAGAGTGCATCAAGAGACATCTTAGACTTAGTCTGCTCAACGAGCTTGTTCTTGTGCTCTGCTACGAATGTATCAGCAAATGAGTGAGCTTCCTTCTCTGAATCGAAGGACATAAGTACTTCACCTGCGTTTGGAACCTCAGAAAGACCAAGAATCTCAACAGGAACTGAAGGACCTGCACTCTTTACGCGTGCGCCTGTATCATCAAGCATTGCACGAACCTTACCATAGCAGCTACCGCAGGCAACAGGATCACCAACGTGAAGTGTACCCTTCTGAACGAGAACTGTAGCAACAGCGCCACGTCCCTTATCAAGCTGTGCCTCGATAACAAGACCACGAGCCTTACGGTTAGGGTTAGCTCTAAGCTCGAGAACCTCTGCTGTAAGAAGGATCATCTCGAGAAGGTTGTCGATACCTTCCTTAGTGTGAGCTGATACTGGACAGAATACTGTGCTTCCGCCCCAATCTTCAGGAATAAGCTGGTACTCTGAAAGCTCCTGCTTAACTCTGTCGATATTTGCGTTTGGCTTATCAATCTTGTTGATTGCAACGATGATTTCGATGCCTGCAGCCTTAGCATGGTTGATAGCTTCAACTGTCTGAGGCATAACACCATCATCAGCAGCAACTACAAGTATTGCGATATCAGTTGAATTAGCACCACGCATACGCATTGCTGTGAATGCCTCATGACCAGGAGTATCAAGGAATGTGATGTCCTGACCATTGATTGAAACTGTGTAAGCACCGATATGCTGTGTGATACCACCAGCCTCACGATCTGTAACCTTTGTATCACGGATAGCATCAAGAAGTGATGTTTTACCGTGGTCAACGTGACCCATTACGCAGACAACAGGTGGACGAGATGGGTAGTTTGTTGTATCCTCTTCCTCTTCCTTGAGAAGTTCAGCGATAACATCAACCTTTTCCTCTTCCTCGCAGATACAGTTGAACTCGAGAGCGATTTCCTCAGCCTTCTCGAAGTCTACCTCCTGGTTAACTGTAACCATAGTACCCTTCATGAAAAGAGTCTTAACAACTGCAGAAGCCTGAACCTTCATCTTGTCAGCAAGATCCTTGATTGTGATTCTCTCAGGAATAGTGATTGTAAGAACCTCTTCCATATTACGCTCTGGAGCCTTAGGAGCATTGTTCTTTTTCTTCTTTCCACCATTCTTTTCAAGATTGATGAAATTCTCCTGCTTCTTGCCGCCTAAATTATTGTTGTCCTTGTTATTCTTCTTTTTCTTGTCGTCACGACGTCCGCCCTTAGCGTTTGATGCTGGTGCTACATCTGGAGCAGATGCCTGCTGTGATGGACGTGAAGGTCTTCCCTCATTTCTGCGATCGTTATTTCCATCAGCACGCTTCTCTGGACGCTTTCCAGCTGGCTTATCACCACGTGAAGGTCTATCACCACGCTCTGGTCTATCCTGACGATTATCACGTCTCTCTGAACGTTCCTGACGATCCTGGCGCTCCTGACGTTCTGGTCTCTCTGGACGTTCGTTTCTCTTTGATGGGCGCTCCTGAGTCTCCTCAGCTACGTTCTTCTTTGATACAAACTCAGTATCAGTAGACTGTGCAGAAGCACGCTGTGATGGACGAACACCATCAGCAAATGAACGAGGTCTGATTGGCCCTCTTGGTGCAGCAGCCTGCTGCTGAGCCTTCTTCTGTCCATTATTTCCATCTCTGTTCTCGTTTCTAGAAGAATCAGAGCCTGGACGTCTACGTCTGTCATCTCTGTCACGAGTAACAACGAATACGTTCTTCTTTTTCTTTATTGGATTTCCATCCTTATCAACTGGACGAGGCTTCTTTACAGGGTTTCCGTCCTTGTCTACGGCATGAGCCTGCTTCTCACCAGACTTCTCTGTTGACTTTTCCTTCTTTGGTTCAGCCTTCTTTGAGAAATTTGCTCTGATTTTAGCAGCCATGTCGTCCTCGACACCGCTTTGAGGCTTTGCTTCTATTCCATTAGCTTCAAGAAAAGTAATTAAATCTTTACTTTCCCTGCCAAGCTCTTTGGCTAATTCATGTACTTTTATTTTTGCCATCTAATATCCTCCTCATTACAACTACTGTATCTTATCTTGAATGCTTAAGGATAAATTTTCATCGCACACTACAATTGATGCCCGATATTCTTTTCCAATTGCATGACCTAAAGATTCTTTTGTTCCATATTCTACATATTTCACATTGTAGAATTCACAGGAATTTGAAAATGATTTTTTAGTATTTGCAGATGCATCTGTTGCAATAATGCAAAGAAAACCACTGCCATCTTTGATAGCCTGTTCGCAGGCGAATTCGCCACTTACGAGCTTTCCTGCCTTCATGGACATGCTAATCATATTTAATGCTTTATCTACTGCCATTTTCCAACTCCATATATAAACTGTTAAGCACATCATCAGAAACTGCACATTTCAAAGCTCTGTTAAAAGACTTTTTCTTCTGTGCAAGCGCTATGCATTCCAGATTGCGGCAAACATAGGCGCCACGTCCCTGTCCCTTATATGAAGGATCAAGCTGAATACCTTCAGGAAGTCTAACGACTCTGAAAAGCTCATTCTTTGGCTTCATACAATTGCAGGCAACGCATTTTCTAAGAGGTAATTCCTGTGCTTTCATTATTCTTCCTCTGTAGCTTCCTCTGAATCCTCTTCGTACTCAGACTCCTCTGATTCCTCAGAATCCTCATAGTCCTCTTCGTACTCTGCATCATCAGTGTACTCTCCATCCTCATCATAGTACTCATCGTCATCATAGTACTCGTCATCATCATAATCCTCTTCGTAGTCAAGGAAATCGCCTGCTTCCTTAGCCTGAGTCTCACTCTTGATGTCAATCTTGAAGCCTGTAAGACGAGCAGCAAGACGAGCATTCTGTCCTTCCTTACCGATGGCAAGTGAAAGCTGATAATCTGGAACAACTACACGTGCTGTCTTCTCATCTGCATCAGCGATAACAGCAACAACCTTTGCAGGTGAAAGTGCATTTTCAATAAGGTAAGCTGGGTTCTCATCCCATTCAACGATATCGATTTTCTCACCGCGAAGTTCGTTAACGATAGCATTTACACGAGTACCGTTCTGGCCAACGCAAGCTCCTACTGGATCAACATCCTCATCATTTGACCAAACAGCAATCTTTGTACGGCTACCAGCCTCACGAGAGATTGACTTAATTTCAACGATACCATCGCGAACCTCAGAAACCTCTTCCTCAAAAAGCTTTTTAACAAGCTCTGGATGTGTACGAGAAACAAGAATACGTGGTCCCTTGTTTGAAGTCTTAACCTCTACTATGTAAACCTTGATACGGTCCTGTGGCTTGTAATACTCGCCCTTAACCTGCTCAGACTCTGAAAGGAAGCCCTCAAGCTTACCAAGATTAACATGAATATTGCTACCTGAGAAACGTGTAACAACACCTGTAACTACCTTGTGCTGAAGCTCATAATACTCCTCGTAAAGAACCTTACGCTCTTCCTCACGGATTTTCTGAGTAATTGTATTCTTTGCTGCAGTAGCTGCGATACGACCGAAGTCCTTAGATTTAACTTCAATCTGGATGATATCTCCGATAGCATGTTTTCCGCTAATATCCTGAGCATCAGAAAGAGAAATCTCCTCAACTGGGTCCATAACCTCATCAACAACAGTCTTTGAAAGGTAAACATGATACTCACCAGTAGTTTTGTCGATTTCTACTGTAGCATTATCTGCCTTTCCATAATTGTTCTTACATGCGATAAGCAATGAATTCTCGATTGTCTCGATTAAAACATCCATGCTGATATTTTTTTCTTTTGCAAGATCTGTAAGAGCATCCCAAAAATCATTTGTATTAGCTGCCATAATTCCTCCTTATACCTAGAAATCTAATGATAATCTAACCTGTGCAACATCTGATCTGTTAAATATCTCTGTTCCATCTTCGAATTCGATGGTAATAGTATCTTTATCGAATGCCTTAAGACATCCTGTAAATTCCTTTGCTCCGTTAATTGGCTTGTATGTCTTGATATCGACATCAGAACCAATTGCCTTTTCAAAATGCTTGTCCTTTTTGAGAACTCGTCCAAGACCTGGTGAGCTAACCTCAAAAATGTAACCTTCATTTCCGCCTATGTCTGGCTGCGCATCCAAAAGCTCGTTCATTCTGCGGCTAACCTCAACACAGTCGTCAATTGTGATTCCACCTTCCTTGTCGATGTAGGCTCTAAGATAATAATCCTCGCCCTCTTTAACGTATTCAACGTCGTAGAGCTCAAAGCCCATCTCATCAAGAATAGGAGTAATCATTTCTTCCGTACGTTTTTCGTAATCGGTGTGTTTTGACATAATGTCCTCCTCTATTCAGTTTTCAGCGTTACGAAAGCATAAATAAAGAGAGAGCTTAATGCTCTCTCTTCAGTCGCTCTCTTCAATAACATGTTTATTATAGCAAAAAATCTGATATTTGCAAGCCTTTTGGGGCATTTAATAAAGAATTGAACGACAATTGCACACAATTAGTGGTGGAATAAACGAAGTCCAGTAAATGCCATAACCATATTGTACTTATTGCAGGTATCAATAACATTGTCATCACGAACTGAACCACCTGGCTGAGCCACGTACTGAACACCAGACTTGTGGGCGCGCTCAATATTGTCTCCAAATGGGAAGAATGCGTCAGAACCAAGTGCAACACCTGTCATCTTGTCAAGCCAAGCACGCTTCTCTGCTCTTGTAAATTCAGATGGTCTGGTCTTGAAAGTCTTCTCCCATACATTATCACCGATAACATCCTCAAACTCATCACCGATGTAAAGATCAATTGCATTATCTCTATCGGCACGCTTGATTCCATCAACGAAATCAAGTCCAAGAACCTTTGGAGACTGACGAAGCCACCAGTTATCCGCCTTTTGACCAGCAAGACGTGTACAGTGAATTCGTGACTGCTGACCAGCACCAATACCAATTGCCTGGCCATCCTTTACATAGCAAACTGAATTTGACTGAGTGTACTTAAGGGTAATCATTGCAATTGCAAGGTCAATCTTTGCCTGTTCAGTAAGCTCTTTATTCTCAGTAACAATATTTGCAAAGAAATCATCATCAATAACAAGCTCATTTCTGCCCTGCTCAAAAGTGATGCCAAATACTTCCTTTCGCTCAAGCTGCTTTGGAACATAGCTTGGATCGATTTTGATTACAGCATAGTTTCCGTTCTTCTTTGCCTTTAAGATTTCAAGAGCCTCTGGCTCGTATCCTGGAGCTATAACACCATCAGAAACCTCGCGCTTAATAAGCTTTGCAGTTGCCACATCACACACATCAGAAAGGGAAATAAAATCACCAAAGGAAGACATTCTATCTGCGCCACGGGCACGAGCATATGCGTTTGCAAGTGGAGTGAATTCCATATCAAGGTCATCACACCAGTAAATTTTTCTCTCAACCTCTGAAAGTGGAAGACCTACAGCAGCACCAGCTGGGCTTACATGCTTAAATGAAGTAGCTGCTGGAAGGCCTGTAGCTTTCTTAAGCTCTGAAACCAGCTGCCAGCCATTGAAAGCATCTAAGAAATTGATGTAACCTGGCTTACCGCTTAAAACTTCGATTGGGAGCTCGCCTTCCTCCATGTATATGCGTGATGGCTTTTGATTAGGATTACATCCATATTTTAATTCTAATTCTTGCATTATTCTCCTCCTATAATCCGCTGGTTACGGTATCAAGCCTTGGTATTACTACGCTCAGCGTAAAATGCTTCGCTTTAGTAACACCAACAGCTTTACACCTACCAGCTCATCTAAAAATTTAAAATAATAAACGTTACTTACGAATATTCTTGTTAATTATGCGAGTCTCTTTTGCGCCTGTAGCAATGTCGATATAACGAACAAAAAGAGATACTTTGTTATCGGAGTTCAAATTGCTCCAAACGAGATCTGTGAATGCGTCGATATCTCCATCGATTTCAATTGGTGTTGGTTCGCCTTCGTAAGAAGGAAGTGGATTTCCATCCCCCATATAAGTGTGAATAAAACGACCTGAACCGGCCTTAGGATTAGAATAATTAAAGGTGTATCTGTTACAAGAATCAGGGTCACCCATGTTAGATTTAAGAATTGACATTGAATAACTGAACTGTCCGTTTTCGAAGTGCATCAGACCTGAAATACGAGGTGTGTAATTAGGGCCATCTGGCTCAAACTCGCGGTGGCGAAGAGACTGCTCGAAGGTCTCGCCAGCCTTCATATACTCATAAATTGTGTCTGTCTGGTCTCCATTTGTAACGATTGTATCACCGTTAAATACTTTTACTGGTGCATAGATGATTAGGCTTGGATCAGTCAGCTTGGAAGGATCAAAAGCTTCTGTGCGAATGCCATCTCCATCCTCTACAAATACTCGGTTTCTAGAATTCTCAGAACGGCCCATAATAAAATAGGCAGTGACAGCCTTGGTTCCATCTGATGATTTACCAATGACAATGCCTCTGCCTGGATAGGTGGTTTCTGATAATTCTCTTGCTAAAGATTTTACTACCATGGGTTCCTCCTTATAGTACAATTTCCGCTCAAAATTATAACTGAACCCAGGGTCTATGTCTACACCAAAATGTAGGTTGTGGTCAACCAGTTACGGCCACAAGCCTTATAATCATGTTAGTTTATCGAAGGATTTGATAATATCGTTTGTCGAAAGTTCGTAGGAACCACTGTTAGTATACGATTTGCTGCCTGTGAGCTTGGATAAATCGGCGCTGGCATAAGAGTTTGCCATTGATGCTTTAGTGGCAACCTGGTATGCGTAAGAACCAGTTCCATTAAACAAGTCTTTGACGTAGGTCATATTTGCTTTATTCTTAAGAAAATCCTCGTCTACTGAAAGATGGTTGTCACTTCCTACTGTAATACCAGCCTTACCAAGGGTTGAGGCAGTCTTAGCAGTTGTTGAAACCATCGAAGCAACCTGGCTTAAAATCGGTGTGGAATCAGCTTTCTGTCCGCTATCTACCAAATCATTATAGGCCTTTGTAAAATCTGACACCGCTTTGTAGATTGCATCCTTATCGTAATCCTTTGTTACCTTACCATCCTCACCCTTTGTTTCAATCTGTTTCCAAATTGAATCAGAACCCTTTGACAAGAGCTTATCTGTAGCCTTGCTTAAATCGCTGGCATCATTTCTAATTTCACTAACCTTTGAAGTATCTTCCTTGGAAGCCTTAGAGTTCTTAGAAGTATCGCTCTTAAGATTACCCTCAGTATCGTACTTCTGATAATAAGACTTAACTAATTTGCCATAGGTACCAGTCTTTATTTGATTTAAATTCATAAGGGAACCTTCGAGGCCACCAAAGATTGAGTTGGTGCCTACGTTATTCGATGAAAATAACGAAGATATAACATTGTTATTGAAAGAATTAATAGTTAAAGACATAAACATCACTCCTTTGAATAAAAACTGGACTTCCATGTCCCTTGTTTAGTCTCATACTTATACTTACTAGTATGATACACCAAAGTTGTGACTAATCTGTTAAATAACCCAAGTACGCCTGTTACGGCTACAAACTAGCCCAATCCGCCTGTTACGGCTACAAGCGGACGGGAATTCCTTCGGCACGCAAATAACGCTTTAAATCTAGGATTTCGAGTTCTTTGTAGTGGAATAACGATGCAGCAAGGGCGGCATCGGCGCCACCGATGGTAAGAGCATCTTTAAAGTGTTCCATTGTACCTGCTCCGCCAGAGGCAATTACAGGGATATTTACAGCATCAGAAACGGCTTTGGTGAGCTCAAGGTCGAAGCCTGCTTTTGTGCCATCACAATCCATTGAAGTAAGAAGTATTTCGCCTGCTCCAAGCTTTTCTACCTGCAGCGCCCACTCAACAGCATCAATGCCGCAATCCAATCGGCCACCATGCTTATAAATATTGAATCCGCTTCCATCGGCACGTCGTTTTGCATCAATTGCAACAACCACACACTGACTTCCAAATTTATCTGCAGCATCAGCTACAAGTCTTGGATTATCAATTGCGGCAGAATTAACGGAAATCTTATCTGCTCCCTCACGTAGAAGAGCCTTAAAATCATCAACTGTGCGAATTCCACCACCAACAGTAAATGGAATAAATACCTGCTCAGCCACGCGACGTACCATATCGACAACAGTATTGCGGTGGTCTGAGGAAGCAGTAATATCAAGGAATACAACCTCATCTGCACCAGCTTTATCATAGGCTGCTGCTATTTCAACAGGGTCACCGGCATCGCGAAGGTCAACGAAATTAACACCTTTTACTACACGACCGTCTTTAACATCTAAACATGGGATTATTCTTTTTGTAAACAAGGCACACCTCCTTATAATCTAGCAAAGTTTGCAAGTATCTTAAGTCCTACAGTAGAACTCTTCTCCGGATGGAACTGGCATGCAAAAATATTGTCTTTTTCAACCGAAGCGTGTATGTGACAACCATATTCTGTGGAAGCTGTGACAATAGCAGGATCAGAGGCCTTCAAATAATAGGAATGCACAAAATACACAAATGAGCCCTGGTCAATCCCATCAAAAAGACGTCCCTTATTAGGATAATCAAGAGAATTCCAGCCTATATGTGGCACCTTGATTCCAGGGGCATCAGGAATTCGAACCACCTCACCATCTAAAAGGTGTAATCCCTCTACGCCAACAGATTCCTCACTGGAATCAAACAATAGTTGCAGTCCCAGGCAAATTCCAAGGAACGGTCTGCCGCTTTGAACATAATCCTTTATAGCCTTATCAAGCTCATATTTTTTTAAATGCTCCATCGCAGCAGCAAAAGAGCCGACCCCTGGTAAAACCACGTGGTCGGCCTTTTCAATCACACCAAAATCCCTGGTAAGGACAGTTTCCTCACCAAGGATTTTGAAAGCTTTTTCTACACTTTTAATATTTCCTGCATCGTAATCAAGTATCGCTATCATAAGTCTGGTAACCCTAAGCCTCGCAGCACCTTTCTAAGTTCTATTGTATAGTAATGTCGGTTTGGCTGCTTATAGATTGCCATTGCCTGATCAACGGATAATCCAAAGGTTTCCTGGAGCTCGCTGATTATCTGATTACCGAAAGCATCATATTCATCAGCAATACCATACTCCAAAGCGTCATCCTTGTATTTCTCATAACGGCCAATGCCCTTAAGCAATGAATCAAGTGCGTAGTTATACATCTTTGCATTGATAAAGGTAACATACTCGTCCTGACATTGCTGTAAATCTGCTAGAGTTCTAGCCTGATTTCTAAGAAGTTCAAGCTTCTCATTATTTCTAAAATCATAGCCATTAATCTTTTCATAGGCAGCAATATAATTGCCCTGATCAAAGTATATCTTGGCCTCCTCCATATGACGCTTCAAGCCCGTGAAAGTCATACCCACCATTACCACACCAATTATTGATATAGATAATACCAAAAATGTGGCAATAATGGAAATAGGAATTTTAGGAGAATTATCAGGTTCCTTCGGCTTTTTCTCTTTCTTAGGCTTAGGAGGCTTCTTTTCTTTCTTCGGCTTAGCCGCCTCAGCCTCCTTCTTTGCTGCTTCTTTTTCTTTCTTGGCAGCTTCTTTAGCTGCCTTTTTCTCTTCTTTTTCTCTCTTCTTCTTTTCCTTAGGGTCCTCTGGCATACCACCCTCAGGAATTATAGGATTACCCTCCTCATCGTATGTAATCTCAACTGTACCAGCAAGCTTTGCAGCTTCAGCCTCAGCGATTTCATCCTCATCAGGAGCACCAAAAATGATAAGTGCCAGTTTTTGTAAAAATGGATTAGGTTTCTTTTCACCCTTCTCCTTCTTTTTCTTTTCTTTCTTCTTTTTTTCTTTCTTGCCGCCCTTGCCACCTGCGTCCTCAGAAGCTGGAGCCGCCTCCGCAGATTCATCAATATCGCCGGATTCTAAAGCACCTTCCTCATCGCCATTCAAAAGAGATTGGATATCGAGAAGGTCTTCATCCTCCCCTTCAAGGATATTATCCAAGTCCAAATCTCCCTCGCCAGACAAATCAGGTTCTTCGCCATCACCAAATTCCACCTCGTCAAGGGCATCCATGTCATCAGGCATAAATTCCTTCATGGATTCATCTAAAGGTTCCTCCTCGGACTCCTCCTCAACTATGTCATCAAGTGAAAATCCTAAATCGTCATCTCCCTCTGATGAATCACCAGTATCTTCCTCCGAATCCTCATCCGCTTCCTCTACAAATTGGGATAAATCAATATCATCGTCATCTTCTTCAGGTATTTCTAAATCAGAATCGTCATCATCATTATCAGCAGAGCTTTCAGAATCTGAATCACTTTCAGAAATAGTATCTGCATCAAAAGAAGGCTCTTCCATTGATGCATCCTCAGGCTCAGCTTCAGCAACCTCTGGCGCCTGTGCCTCTGGCTCCTCATCAAGCTGCTTTGTTGCATCAGAAACAGCCTCATCTATATCATTAATTAATTTATCTACAACATCCTCTGAATCTAAAGTTGCACCTGTAGTCTCAAAAAGATGTTCCTCATCATCAATTTCCTGCTCGAAAGCAGACAAAAATGTATCTATCTCATCTGTCTCTAATTCTTCCTCAAATTTGCGCAAAAAATCCTCCTCAGAAAGAACCTTCCTGAGGTAAGGATGTGAAGTCTTAGCCCTTGTCTGCTGAACATCAATTCCGTTGGCAGTTAAGAAGTCCTCGTCTGGACTTACTGCGCGCCTACTTTCTACAAACTCCTGTTGTTTCTTCTCAGCATTTTCACGAACATTTTCAGCATCAGTCTTGACCTTGTTTATTGAATTAAGTAGCCCGTCTAAGTAGTCCTCCGACTGAGACATGTTGTATCCCCCTTTAGTTTATATCAACTTGATACACTCTCTAGTCTACCAACTTGTTACACTCTCTAGTCTACCAACTTGTTACACTCTCTAGTCTACCAACTTGTTACACTCTCTAGTCTACTAACTTGTTACGATAACAAATTTTATTTTGCTCCGTCGCGAGATTGGCTCCTTGAGCAAAATAACCTTTGTTATCTACAAGTTATTCTAAAAAAGGGGTATGCTTGGCATACCCCTACGTTTTTAATTTACGAATTTGCTTTGCGAGCAGCTTCATACTTGGCAACAAGATCATCTACTACCGCGATAAGTTTACCAATCTCTGGCTTGGTGAGCTGTGCATCGGCTCCTAAGCTCTCGCCCTTCCTTCGAATCTCATCATTGATAAGTGATGAGAAGATGATGAGCGGAATGTTCTTCATAGTCTCATTTTCCTTAACAAGCTTGCAAAGTCTGTGACCATCCATAAGAGGCATCTCAATATCAGTGATAATAAGATGAACATCATTAAGAACGGTTCCATTCTTGTGAAGTTCAACAAGCTTATCCCAACCTTCCTGACCATTCATGTTGATTAGAAGGTTTGTGTAACCAGCCTTCTTCAAGCATTCAACAATAAGCTTTGAAAGAAGTGGTGAATCCTCGCAAAGTAAGATAGGTGACTTACTTCTGTCGCGAGTCTCATAATCATCCATTTCAGAAACCTTAAGACCAGTCTCTGGATTGATATCTGTAACAATCTTCTCGAAGTCAAGAATTACAACAAGACGATCATCAAGTTTAATAACACCAGTAGAAACACCTGATTCATCAGAACTGATTGTTGCATCTGGTTTGATAATATCTTCCCAGGATACACGATGAATTCCGAGAACTTCATCTACATGGAATGCAGTATTCAAACTGTTGAAATTTGTGATAATAAATAAGCCATCATTTGGAGCTTCATCAGTAATATTCAAGCATTTGCGAAGAGAAATAACAGAAATCATAATATCTCTTGGCATGAAAATTCCTTCAATACAAGGATGAGCATTAGGAAGCGGTGTAACCTGCTGATACAACAAAATCTCCCTAATCTTGGCCACATTAATTCCATAAAAATTTTGGCCAACCTTGAATTCCAGGACTTCCAGTTCGTTAGTACCCGATTCCAATAAAATATTAGTATCCATGCAAATCTCCTCTCATTTAAATCAAAAAATGATTTATATGGTTGTACCTCTAGTAGTACCATCACTTGTAACAAACAGTTCTAGAGATGAAATATTATCAACCGTAGAATTACTGAATAAAAATACCAGGACAAAGGATTTTGTCTCACCCGCTGCCAACTTTCCCTTGTAACTTGATAAATCATTTGTAAGTGGGGTGAACTGTGAGTTTGACTTCTCACCACCATTTAATGAAAGTGCATATTCTCTCTTTGAATACTTTGAAAAATCCACCGTGGCATCTGATTCGTTGGTGGCTTCAATATTAAGTACCACGTATTTCTTGCCACTAATTTTATTTAATACGAAGCTTGAATTTGGCTTGTATTCTGTATTTACCGTTAAGTCGGAGCATGTAAAGGAAACCCCTTCAATATCAATAGCATTTGTAAAGGAATATCCTGCCTCCTGAGAAGAATCAGCAGTCTCACTCTCTGCATCCTGACCCTCTTCATCGGAGCTGCCATCCTCAGGTGGTGATATAATCTCACCTGTTTCAGGATCAATTTGAGGTTCTTCTGAGCCCTCTTCCTCCGTTAACTCTCCCGTCGCTTCATCCTCTTCTAAATCATCAGGCTTATATTCATCCTCGAGCTCGCCTTTTTTCACTCTGGCATTTGCAATTCCAATAATCTGATTCTTGTTGAATTTTGCAACTGCCTTTGCTGCGTAAAGAGAAATGATAGCTTCTTCTTCACTGGTTAGCTCCTGCATGGGTTCGCCACAACCAGTAGCTAATAGAGAAAAACACAACACAGAAGTTAATAATAAAATTCTGTTAGTTTTCATGCCTTCTCCTGAAAATTATACCAATCATTAATGGTATATTAGCATTAAAATGTGTCCCATTCAATGTGAAAAATCAGAAAATTCTATGAATTTTCTTTGATTTTTGTGTCTTTTGCCAAGGATAATTCGAACCAAAATTCAACACCATTAGAAAGATTCTCAACACCGTATTTTTCGTGTAATAATTCCATTATAGCTTTAACTACAGAAAGACCGATTCCGCTACCACCATACTCACGGCTTCGCGCTTTATCAGCCTTGTAAAATTTCTCCCAAATACGCTTAATATCCTTCTTGGCAATGTTGTTTCCAGAGTTGAAAACGCTAATTCGTACCTTGCCCTTCCTCATAAAATCATATCTAACCGTGATAATGTTTTCGTTGAGGACATAGTGAATCGCATTGCTGACAAAGTTTGTTACGATCTGTTCAACAAGGAACTCATCTGCATGAACATAGCATGCTTCCTTATTGATAAAGCTATATGTAACGTTGTTGGCTTCAAGATTGATTCTATTACTTTCAATGACACTATCAATCATTTCTGTTAAATCAAAATCGACAGCATCAATATTCATCTGACCAGCCTCCAGCTGATTAAGGACAAGCATCTCACGAACGAGACGATTCATCTTGTTGGCCTCATCAATTATGATATCAAGATAAATCTGCCTGCTGACCTCATCATCCATAATGCCTTCCTGAAGTCCCTCGGCATATCCCTGAATCAGTGCGATTGGAGTCTTAAGCTCGTGAGAAACATTGGAAACAAATTCCTTACGCATGTTCTCCGTCTCCTCTTTTAACTCCAGGTCATGCTTCAAGTTTTCATTGGCAAGCTGAAGCTGCTCGATAGCGCGCTTCAATGTAGTGGACATTTCATTTACATGTTCACCTAAATCATCCATCTCGTTATAGATTGCCTGAGGATGATAGGTAGCATCAAAATCAAAATTTGAAATACGCTTTGTAATATTGATAAGAGAAAACAATGGCTTTGTAAATTTGGCAATAAAATATCTACCAATCAAAACTGCCACAACAGAATCTAAAACAACCATCCAAAAAAGAAACTTATTTGTGATGCCTGCTACATTTTCCATGGAGGATGTATTCGCCTTCATGAAAATAAGATTATTGTCAGGCATAACTCCAAACAAAATCAAAAAAGAATCATCAATGGACGGTATCTGCTGCCTAATAATTCTATAATTATCATTAGACTCAAGTACCTGATTATTTTCATCATCTGAAAGCAACGTATAATTCAACTGTTCTGAAAGTATAGTTGGATCTACATTAGAGGCGATTAAAGATTCCCCATCAGGAGCAGTAACGATGACAGATACAGAATGCCTATCAAATAAAGCTATATTTTCCAGCTCATATTCCTTACCATAAAGCTGACCATTTTCACATTTAGAGGACACAAGCTTGTACAGCTCTCTCATGTCCTTTCTTTTCTCAAAAATATAATAATCGCCTAAAAAGCAGGAAGTTAGGAAACTCACTACTATTAGCGATGCTAATACTACAGCCCCTAACAATCCTACAATCTGGCGATTAATTTTATTAGACCTTTGCGTCGACTTCAAATTTATACCCCATGCCCCAAATAGTCTTGATGTAATTTCCCTTATCGTCTAACTTACTGCGAAGCTTTTTAACATGAGTATCGATGATTCTTGCATCTCCAAAATAATCATAATCCCAAACATGATTGAGAATCTTCTCTCTTGAAAGAGCAATACCCTCATTGTTAATGAAGTAATATAAAAGTTCAAATTCTTTAACGGAAAGCTCAACTGGATTTCCGTCGTTGGTTGCCACATGAGCATCAACATCAAGCTGAATGCCACCTGCTTCAACAACCTTCTTGCCAAGTGAGTCATCTGTGCTTCTACGAAGAACTGCATTAACTCTAGCCATTAAAATCTTTGGAGAAAATGGCTTGTTAATATACTCGTCTGCACCTAACTCAAAGCCATTAAGGACATCATTTTCCTCTCCCTTAGCTGTAAGCATCAAAACTGGTATTGATGAAGTCTCTCTAACTTCCTTCAAGACTGCGAAACCATCAACTTTAGGCATCATAACGTCCAATATGATAAGTGAAATCTCACTATCCATGTAGAACATATCTAAAGCCTGCTCACCATTTTCAGCTTCTACAACTTCGTAATCTTCCCTTACCAAATAGTCTCTGATAAGCTTTCTCATTCGGCTTTCGTCATCAGCCACAAGAATCTTGTTTTTCGACATAACACCAACCCCATCCTTGAAATAGTTTTTAGTTACCTTCTATATCACTGACATTTGCTTCCCGTTCATTCAGCCGGGCCTCTCTCTCATCAAGAGCCTTCTCTCGGTCATCAAGCTGTTGTTTCCAAGATGCATATTCGTCAGTAATAGCCTCTTTGTAATTCAGTATTGTCGGGCTATTAATAGTAGAACTAATATAGAACATACCGATTACACAAAGGAGTAAAGCGATGACACAAACTGTCAAAAGCCTATTTATTAAGCGAAGCCTTTTCACAATACCTATATCAGATTCGCTGATAGGCTTCTTTTCCCTTCTCTCTTTGACCTTTTTTTCTTTAACCTTTTTCTCCTTAGCAGGAGCCTCGGTCTCTGTCGTGGCTTTAGGCTCTGACTTTGGAGGGAGCACTGGGTCAGAAGCAGGTCTCTCTTTCGGCTTAGTTTGTGTCGTGGGTTCAGATACGGATTCTTCTATAATATAAACAGGAGGAATATCATCTTCTGTGAAATCACCAGTTGCAAGAAGGTTCTGTCTCAGTTGATTCAGAAAACCCATTCCAACTTCAGTGGAGAACAGTCTCTGCTTCAAAAGCTTCTTGTAAACCTTAAGAACACCTTCCTCGTCGGCGTCCTTCATTTGCCCAAGAACGTACTCAACAGTCTTTAACTCCTTGGCTGCTTTCTTTGCACTATTCTCATCGTTAAAGATATATCCACCAATATTATACTTAGCCATATCTTTCCTTCACTATATGTATATAGTCATTTTAGCAATTTATAATTAAAAAATCTATCTTTTATCCTTATTTTTGTATATTTATTCTGAAAAGTCCATAAATTCCAATTACGACTCCAATAGCAGTAACTATTGTAGCGAACCAAAGTGTTGCCGTAACGCCCAGCAAATTAATGATTAAGCCACCTAAAATACTTGCCACAAGACTGCTGAAGGTCATTGCAATTGTAACGAAGGCCTGCCCCTTAACAGCGTCTGATTTTGGCATAATCTCATCAACGAAATGAACAGAGGCTGGAATAAATAAAGCAAACGCCAGTGATTGGAACAACATGCTAAAGTAAAGCATTCCAACTGAAGTTGCAATTGCTGTGAAAAACAGTTTCAAAAAATAAAAAATTGCAGAAGTACCAAGAAGCAGTTTATTTCCAAATCTATCTCGAAGCCTATTATAAAAAATCATAGCTGGCAGCTCAACGATTGCCTGAACTGCTAATAAACCACCATTAGTTGCTTCGTTGCCTCCAACATTTACACCAATCTGATATAAGAAATTATTAACAACTATGTGTCCAAAATAAAAGCACATCAAACCAATAAGAAATACGAAGAACATTTTATATTTATCAATGAATTCCTTAACAAATCGCATATCAAAGTTATCATGGCTACTCTGTTCAAAAGGATCATATTCATTTTTCACTTTCATTCCAGTAGACTTAAGCTCTCTGAAAATCCAAATAATCATGTAAGTAAAACCAGCAGAAATAAAGAATCCGAAGAAATGCGCCGCCTTGACAGAAAAAGCTTTCATAAAAAAACCGGCCACAAGACTCATTACAAAGAAGAAAAATGAACCCGATGCTCTGGCAACTCCATAATTCATCTCAATCCCATATTTTTCAATGTGAAAATTCAAGGCATTCAAAAATGGCTGAATTGTAGTTGTAAGCATTGCAGCAATCAGGAATGTTAGTCCTGTCATAAAGCTATGGCCATTGGTGCATAAAGAAATCAATAAATCGATTGTAATAATAATGCCTAATGCACCTAAGATATCCATCACATCGAAATTAGTCGCATTGTCAGTCGCAACAGAAACTACCTGTTGAATTATGGCTGCAAACAAATACGAAATAGCAAATAATAATCCGATTGCAAAAGTTGAATAACCTCTATTCGACAAATAAGCAGAACCCATACTCACCGCACAACAAACCATCATCCAGTACAACCCCTGGGTGATTATATATAGAGTATTGATTCTAAAATCCAGTGATTTTCTAAAACGTTCTGCCATATTATCTCTCCTTGCTAAAAATTTTATAGAAATATCACACAATTGTGTTATTATACCTTAATTATATCAATGAAAGGATTTTTACCATGATAAAGAAATTATTAAAATTCTTGCTTACTATTATTATAGCTCTCGTTGTATTATTCGCAATTTATTGTGCTTATGTCTTTATTTCATATCACAGAATTGATGATATGACTGCGCTTGAAATTGAAAACAATTCCTCTAAAGATGTACTAGAAAAAGATACAAGCTATACAATTGCCTCTGGAAATCTTGGCTTCGGTGCTTACTCAGATGACTACTCATTCTTTATGGATGGAGGAACCGAATCCTGGGCGTTTTCAAAAACAGCTGTTTATAACAATATTAATGGTTCGATTGATGTGATCAAGAGTTTGAATCCTGATCTTATCCTTCTTCAGGAAGTTGATTTAAATTCTACACGAAGCTATCACATAAATGAAAAGGATATCATTCTTGAAAACCTTGCGAAGACCGGAACTGATAAAATCAGCACAACCTTTTCAATAAATTATGACAGTCCATTTTTGATGTATCCGATAACTCAGCCACACGGTAAAACATTGGCTGGAGAATTTACAATTTCAAGCGTAAATATTAGCAAAGCAATCCGCCGTTCACTTCCTATTGAGGAAGGCTTGTCAAAGCTTATAGATTTGGATCGATGCTATGCAAAGAATTATATTCCAGTTGAAGGCGGCGTTTATCTTGTACTTTACAATGTTCACCTTTCAGCTTACACAACTGATCCGTCCACTGCTGACAACCAGGTTAAGATGCTTAACGAGGATATGTTAGCAGAGGTTGAGGCTGGCAACTATGTAATCGCAGGTGGCGATATGAACAAAGACGTCCTCGGTGATTCCACAAAATATTTTGGAACCTCCGCTAAGGATCAATATTGGGCAGTTGCTTTCCCAGAGGAACTACTGGATTCTTGCTTTACAGTTGTAAAACCTGTTGATCCAAATAATCCTGTTCCTTCATGCAGAAACGCTGACTCTCCTTACAATGAGAATTCCTTTGTAATCACAATAGACGGATTTATTGTTTCCTCAAATGTAGAGGTTTCTGAATCAAATGTTGTGGATACAGGCTTTAAGTATTCTGACCACAACCCAATCTACATGGATTTTAAGCTTAAATAGTTAAGCCTTAATCTTTGCATTTGAGCTTGCCGAAGTGCCGCAAAGCTTATCAACAGATTTAATAATCTCTTGAATTTCTGGTAGATAGTGCTCATGCCTTGTCATGAGCCTATCTATTTCATCTCTTTCCTCTTGAACAATTTTTCTGTGATCCTCAAGTCTGTCACGAATCTTCTTGCGACGAACTACAAGTCTGTGCCTGCAATCAGACATATCCTGTTTATTAATTAGAGCATTAACCTGATTAAGCCAAATCTTATCGTCGGCAAGGCCAATACTGCCTAAGATTCTCTCTAGCTTGTCATTATAAAATTCAAGATCATCATTATTCTGAATAAAGCGCTGCTGATCTCTTATCTTATCCTGATACTGTTCCCAAACATACTGGAGTTCTGCAGATGTATTAACGAAGTATTTATCCTTTGTGTACTCAATACTGTTAGTGACATTAACATACTTCATACGTTCCACATTGAGCATACTAATTGCCTGATTGAGATGCACTAAAGCCACACGACTTTCTCTGGCAATTTTGTTTTGTCGAAGAAAAATGATGAAACCACTAACTGCGCAGATAAACAAAACTAATAATGCCCATAATGATACGTCTACCTTTGTAGCCATATACATAACATAAAGCAGAATCACAAGGGTCATAAATGATGTAAGCACAATAATAGCCATATGCTTAAATAATCTACTTTGTTCCTGAAGTTCCTCCCGTTCAATCTCCCATCTACTCTTCTCGCCCTCAAGGCCAGCCAAATTTCTCTTAAGCTTTGACTGATAGATTTCGTCAGCAGAAAAGCGATTGATAATATCTGGCATATCATCCTCGTCTGACGACATAACTTCAAACTGCTCGTCAGTAATATTTCGCTGTATAGCCCTGGCCTCAAGAATGTTTTGCTCCAACTCACAAATTTGAGCTGCGGTGTTTCTCAAATCCTTGGCTGTTTCCTTAGGAAGATTCTCAATGGCCTTAATATCGTTAAGATATCTGGTCACAATTCTATATTCCATCTTTTGGCGTTCCATCGCCTTGGTAGACGCAATTATTTGCTCACAGGAATCAAGAATGTAGTGCTCCAGTTTCTTGGGATCCTCCCAGCTGTCAATGTCCTCTATTTGACTGTAAACGCGATTGAACGCATCATCAATCAGAGCGGTCCTTTCTTCCTTTTTCTTTTTTCGATTAGTAAAAAATCCCATAGCCAAATCTCCCCAACACTAAGATTATATCTTACAGAATTTAATGTAGTCCTCTTTCCAACCCTTTACAATACCAGTAATTGTAGATATAGCGCTATCTCGCTTACTGTCATCACTCACAAGCTCATTTATAGCATTGTCGAACTCGATTATTTCTTCCTTTGATGTGACAACTGAAACCGTCTTTAGGATGTCGTCAACGTCTTCCTTGGAAACAAGATACTTAGAAACATACTCGTCAAAGACCTGCTTGTTTCTCATACATCTAGCTGAATACAAGAGACAATTAAGACTCTGCTTCTTTTGATTCTTTTTGTATGCTTCATCGAAGCACTTGATAGCCTCGTCAAAGAAGAAAAGCTTTGCAAATGCACAGCCCAAATTGTGGTAGACATCTCCTTCCACAACTCGTGGAATTGTCTTGGCTACATCTTCTGATAGAAGGGTTTCATACTCATAAATGGCATCTACAAACATGTTCTTTGCCATAAGTCTGTCTGCACGCATTTTCTTCCGTTCAGCCTCAGACTTGTTTTCGAAGGTGGCTATAATCGATAAAGTATCCTTTATCTCCTTTTGAGTTGCATATCCATTAGCACTCAAAATATGACCAACGAAAATGTGTAATGGCGCATTGTTTTGAACAAGCTCCAAGAGCTCTGATGCAAGCTTTGGCTGTTTAAGCTCTCTGCCTATCCAGTTACAAAGCTCAGCGTTCATAAGCTTCGTTGATAGCAAATAAACATTGTTTAGCATGTAATAGCTAAGCTCCTCAAGTGAATAGACATTCAGCGAAGCATCTTCGATATAATATGGCGTGTAAGATAACGCATTTTTACAAAAAATTAATGTACTCATAGACTAATCAAGTGTAATCGTGTGCTCCCAAGTCTTTCCTGAGGCAGGTGAAATCTCTCCAAATCCTAAATCTGTAATTGAAATTGAAACTGCCACGTCCGAAACCGGTCTGGCATTGATTCTGAGTCGTGTAGTTCTATTCTCACGCTTTGGCAAATCTGTAAGCTCTAATACCTCGTTATGAGCCTCTCTGGACTCTGGCCTTTGAATGAAAAACTCAATTGACGGCTCACCATCCAAAATAACCTCACACTCACCATTTGCATCATACCAGCTCTGACCAGCATCAATAAGTGTGTAGAACTTCATCACATTGTTTTCTAGTATTTTGATAGATAGATTGAGCTTTAAATCATTGTCACCAATATAAATAAATGGCCAATCTCTCTTACCATCTTTATTATATCCAGCATAGCAGGCCCCTTTAGAATAAAGATTCTTTCCAAGGAAAACCTTTCGGCCACGGCAAAGATGTGAAAGGCTAACCTTCATCCATTCGCCATCAAAGCCCTCACCCACAAGATAAACGGCGGAAAAAAGCTGGCTGCCAAAAGTCCGGGTGATAATATCATCAAAATCCTCATCCCTATTGTCGCCGAGCTCACCATTGTTAGTGACATTCAAAGTAATAAGCTGTGGACGTGTAGTCTGGTTACGATTCAGTGTGCATGAAATCATGTTTGAACCGCTATAGTCAAACAGTGCAACATTGTAAAGGAAAAGCTCTGGCTTTTGTGAAAGCGCATAATGATAAAAGCACTCATTTCTATCGATAAGCATAACCTGATGTTGATTAATTCCAAGCTTTGAAGCCACAAAATTCATCAGCTCCATTACTTCAAGATTAATCTGCGTAACACAGATAATAAGCTTTTCAATCTGACCTAAAGCTGCCATTGGACCTGGGATTGAAAACAGCTTCTTAAAATAGATTACAAGAAGATCTCTGGCGCTGTAAGTATCTGACTCTATCACAACCTGGCCATCACGAAGTGCCAGATTAAAGAGTTCCTCCACAAGCACTGCCTCCTTCAGGCGGCTATGTCTTATGGCGTCATCACCAAAGAACCATTGGCTCATGCCGATACGCTTGGCAAGCACAGTAGGAATGGAATAGCTTTCCTGGCCCAAGACTGTGCTAATAGTAGCTGGCTCATCCATATTCGAATTGTAAATGCTTAATACAGTGGTTTTAGAACTTATATCTATTCCCACATATGTGCCTTCTGTCATTTAAAACTCCATGTCCTCTGGTTACGCCTACAAGCCTGAGAGTCTCTTCATTCAGCTATAGAATGCTTCATTCAGAGACCTCAGAGCTTGTAGACTACCAGCTCATCTAAATTTCTCAAATCGATAATCACAGTATCGCGAATAGATCGCGGGTTACGCTATCAAGGCCTTGGTAACGTTTGACATCCTCGGCCAGCTCATATGCTTCTCCATAGAGACTGTGGCGAGCGATACTATTCATTAATGCGTAACGTCCCTGACCATCGTCAATCTCTTCGCTAAGCACAAAAGTCTCTGCCTTCAATGGCTCATCAGAAAGCTCATCGCAGTAGATTTCATATCTAAGCTCATCTCCGTAAAAGAGAATAAACTGCTTAACATAAAGACCATCATACATCTCAATCATATCCTCAGAGGCAATCTCCTGCCCATTTATAGAATAATTGATTGTAAGTGCCTTCCGCTTCTTTGCATTAAACTCAATAAAATGTTTGTCGTAAAGATGATATTTTATCTTTAATCGCTCATTGCATTTTGAAAAGAAACCAAAATACTGATTTCTAAGAATTGCGTCTGCAAGAAGTATATCAAGCATATCTAAGTCGTCTTCATCCAGCTCAGTTGCTGTACAAAGATATCTTAAAAGTGCAATTCGCATGCTTTCGTTTACACTCTGGCCACGCTTGAAACGATTGTATATATAGGCGAAAATCGTCTCAGGAATATCCGCCTGATTTGAAAGATAATCATGAGCCTCATAGGTTAAGAAGGCCTCAACAATCATCTTGTTATTTCTACGGGAAATATAGGTGTCAAATACCTTTAAAATATCTTCCGTGATAATATCTCGATACAAAGCCTGTGTGATAATTCGTTCAGCGAATTCAACCACATCATCCCCATTATCAAATGCAGAATCGTATATACGAAGCATTGTCTCAGTAGGTCCAACGAAATACTTTATCAGATAACGAACCATGTCACCATGAACTATGCCTTTCATAACAAGGCCAGCGGTTAAATTAATAAGGAAATCGTCAGATTTGTCAGGGTTCTGATTTATCAGATACTGACACAGCTTTGTAGTCACAGAGTCTTTAAGCATGCTGGCATTAGTATGCTTCAGCATGTAATAGGCCTCCTCGTACTTGCTTCGTGTAACAAATACCTCCAGAACAGAAGCAATTACATCTGCCTTTAGGGACTTCAAATCTGCCTCGTCCATAAAATACTGCTCGATTGCAGCTTCCTGATTATTGAATCTGAGAACCTCAATCAGCTTTGGATAAAGCTGGCTCAAATAATCTGGTGAAAGTTGCTTTGACTTAAGAATCATCTCTGCGGCAGTAGCATCCTCAGCAGTATAGTCAACATTATTCTGAGTCTTAGTAAATCTATAAAGAGCCTTGGATAAGTTGAGAGGTGTAAGCTCAAGAAGCTTCTGGTCGTAACCCTCTGTGTGAATCACCTCTTCTGTCAAATAGGCTTCATCATCAACAAATAGAAATCCATTATTATCTTCAAGGAAGATTACACCTTCGCTGCCTGTACTAGTAATATAGGCCTTGTGGTCTGAAATATTTGCAATGGTAGGAACCCGGTATTCCTCCTGATAAAGGAAAACTCTTCGGATTTCTGGATTGATAACAGCAATCTTTTGCTTGCTGGAAAGATCAGAAATAAGTCTGGCGACCTCTTTATCAAAGATTCCAAGCTCCAAAAGTCTCTGATAGCAAACAGCAAGGTTGTCATCAAGTCTGCCAAGCTTCAGCTGTTCTAAAGCGAAGGTTTCAATTGCACTCTCATATTTCTCATAAGTATCATAATCCTCATCCTTATGAAGAATTATGTTGGCATAAAGTAAAGCCTTTTTGTCATAAGACAAATTGCTATTGTACTTAAAAAACATGGTAAGAAGCTGAGGAAGCTTGTCCACCGAATATGAAGGCAGCGCATCCATATAAGCTTCAAAAATGCCTGAAACATGAAGGTTTTCCTCGATAGCCATACGATACCACTGAAGAAAACCGTCCTCAACAAATGGAGCCTTCAAAAGATATGTAACTATATCAAGCAAAAGCTGTCTGTCTGGATAAATCTGATAGCAGGCATCAAGTATAGGAAGCACCTTTGGATTATAATTGCGCTCAGTCTCTAAAACATGCATCATCTGAATGGCAAACTCTCTGGTGATTGCATTTTTCTTTTTAGCCCAATTCAAAACCTTTATGGTTAAATCGTTCAGTGTAGTAATGAGATATGGATCCTGAACAAAAATATAATATGCCTCTATATAAAGAAGCGGTGAATCCCAGCCTTCATCAACCCATTTCGCAATATCTCTAAGCTTTGCAGTTGGATTCTTAATATATTCCTTACGAAGGAACAGCAGAAACCAGAAAATGTGAGGGTCGTCATTATGCTCTCTGAAAATGCCCTCGATATTTTCGGTGAGACGGTCTACATACTCTTCCTCACGTTCAATCAGCGTACAAATATACAAGAGGAACGCCCAGTCGCGGCTTCTCTTATCCTCTATTGTGCGCTTCAAATCCTGGATAATCCAAAGAGCCTCCTGCTTTTGATTATTAGTCACATACAAAAATGCCTTCAACAGCAAAAGGAAATTATCATTAACTGAATCCTCATCGAAGGAAGTAACGATTTCAAGAGACTGCTTGCACCAATCGCCAGTAGAAACACGACGAAGTCTGAAATCCTCGTATAGACGGAAGGCCTTCAAGACCTTGCGATTTTGGAAATATTTATCAGATTCAAGCGTAGTTCCTTCCTTGTCTGCGGTGGCAAGAATTGTGATTTCCTTGTGCATGTCCCTGTAATCAAAGGAAATCTTTGCATAATTAAGTCCGGCATGCATTTTATCCTTGTGGATGTAATAGCTCATATTAAAAATAGAGCCAAGGAAGAAATCTCCAGTAATGTGTTCCTTTTCGACGGAAACGAAATCCGCATCACAGGTGACTTCGATGTCAATAAAGCCCCATGTAGAACGACTGATTTCAATCTCACCGCGGATATTCTCCGAAACCTCATAGTATCTGTCCTGACGTTCATTAATACTGAAGGACATTTTGGTCTTAAGGCCACAGGAAACAAGGAATTCATCCACATTGACAGCTGCAAGAGGCGCCGCTTTAAAGCCACGATAAATAAGACGTGTTCGCTTGTCAAAACCAGCAATAAAATCAGCAAATCTGTCTGAGTAAAACAGAGAAACTGCTTCCGTGAAACGATTTTGGGCAAAATCTGCAAACTCCTGAAGTGTACGAATCTCACCAATAGAACAAATCAATGGACGCTTCACATAGGTGATTGAAAACGGAATGGTCTTCTCCACTCCCACTGCAACAATTATGAAATTGCCAGTCAAAGCTTCAGAAACCTTAAAATTATAATCATCAACAAAATAATCTATGCGAACATTTACCCCGTCAAACAATGGGTCCACAATCTTCACATAAGGATTGTCGCAGTAGATAACACCACGAATTCGAACATCATTATTGCTCTTGAAAAATATAGTTCCAGAAAAAGCATCATTAACAAAGCAGGTCTCTTCAATCTGCTCTGCCTCAAATTCTATATCAGGTTTTAAGTCGTCGAATTTATCTTCGGAAATACGATAGATTCTTTTTCTCAAAACAATTCTCCTCGTGATATTGGGCGAATGTAATACTAGCCCAAGCATATATATGATAGTATAGCACAACATCTTGTGTTTTCAAACGTATTGAACAACGAAATTATGGAAATGTGCAGGACTAAGTGATATTATAATTTCCAAAAGAAACTTGCGTCTTTAAGGAGGCTTACAATGATTAAACACAAGGACCATTTTCACGGCAGTGATTTAGAAAAAATAGAGAAAATTTACGGAATTAAAAAAGAGAATATCATTAGCTTTTCAGCAAATGTAAATCCTCTTGGAATCTCTCCCCTTTTAAGGGACGGTATTGCAAAACACATAGACTGCATCACCACATATCCAGACAGAGATTACGTTGAACTTAGAAACAGTATTGCCAGCTATTGCAACACTGAGTTAGAGAATATAATCGTAGGAAATGGCTCAACTGAGCTTATTTCCCTTTTCATTCAGATTTTAAAGCCAAGTAAAGCTTTAGTTTTGGGACCAACTTACTCTGAATACGAGCGCGAAATTGCCCTTGGAGGAGGTAAAACAATCTACTATCCTCTTCGGGAAGAAAACGATTTTATCCTGGACCCAAACCATTTTATCAGTAAGCTTTCCGAAGATATCGATATGCTTGTTATCTGCAACCCAAATAATCCTACCGGGACAGCCATCGACAATAAGGATATGCGCCTAATTTTAGATGCCTGCAAGGAATGCGACATTTTTGTAATGGTTGATGAAACCTACGTGGAATTTGCAGAAAACGTGAACAAGATTTCCTCTGTCGGGCTCACAAGAACCTACGGTAACATAGCAATTTTGAGAGGAACTTCCAAGTTCTTCGCTGCACCTGGACTACGTCTTGGCTATGCTATCTGCTCAAATACAGACTTGATGCAAAAGGTTAATCAGCGTAAGGACCCTTGGACAATTAATTCTATTGCGGTTGTTGCCGGAAATCTAATGTTTAAAGATACTTCGTATATTGAAGAAACAAAGAATCTTATCAAGAACGAGCGTGAAAGACTCTTCAAAATCTTTGAGGAATCTGACCGTTTTAAGCCTTACTGGCCTCAAGGTAATTTCATGCTTCTAAAAATACTTGAAGACGGTCTTACCAGTCAGGAACTCTTCGACAGATGCATAAAAAAAGGACTCATGATTCGCGACTGCAGCACCTTCCCATATTTGGGTGAGAACTACATCCGCTTCTGCTTCATGAATCCCGCCGATAACGACAAGCTCGTAACTGAATTATTAGCTTAAATTAAAAAGCATCCCACATAGGTTAACGTGCTCCCGCAGGGCACCCTCCATACTCAAGCCTGGGCCCCACCCGCCCGGTGTAGGTCCCTCCCAGGCTTGGCATGGCTCTCCCCTGCTCGCGCTAATGAAGTCTATGTAGGATGCTTTATTTTACTGTAACCATAAATCTAAATCTACGTTTCCGTTTATTCCGGCCACGTGCCCAGACTCTGAGTACTGCCAAATATTGTATTCGTATGGCCAATAGAATTCTTTGTTATAGCCTGCAAACCACTTAGGGTACTCAGTGAGCTGAGTCAAATCAAGAAGCATAGCTCCCATCTCTGTATTGTGGTAAAACATTGGCTGATAACCAGCATTTTTCACAGCTTCTAAAAATGCTTTCGTGAGATTAGTTCTATCTTCTACTGAAAGAGTATTTGTTCTGGCTTCGCTGTCACTAACTTTTTCCACATCAAAAACAATTGGAAGCTGAAGTTCATATCCCTGAAGCAAATCAAGTACAGTGCCTGCCTCTTCCAAAACCTCTGCCTGATTAACAGCCTGTGAAAAGACGTAAACCCCCACATCAATTCCAACAGCCTGAGCTCCCTCAATATTCTGAATGCATTTCTCATCCACAACAAGCTTTCCTGTTCCATAGCCTCTATAGACAGCTCTAATAAATGCAAATTCAACTCCATCGTCCTTAACAGCCTGCCAATCAATATCTCCCTGATGTGAAGAGACATCAATTCCAAACTTAGACGTTGTAACACCATCCTGGATATAGCTGTAGCGTCCTGTCGTCTCATCCTCCTGAAGATTATCAATATTGAAGGCATTCTTGTTTAGCTCTTCTTTGATTGGAACGAAGTTATACTTCTGATTTGCAGCAACAACAATGTACTCTGGGTAAAAGGATTTCAATACCGAAATCACAGTATTCCCATTTTCCAAAGCTTCGCGTATAGATTCAAGAACTGAAATACGTCCCTCTTCCTTTGCCTCATCTACAAGCTTCTCAACCTCTTCGCTGGAATAAGTTTGACCGTCTTCAACCTCAATCCTGCTTCGAGTGTCAACAACAATATAAATAACCCCCACTACAATCAATGTAATGATTATCGAGATAATTGATATAAAAAAATATCTAAAAGCCTTTCTCATTTTATATGTGAAGTGTCATATCGTTTAAATCTCCGATCTGCTTGCGATACCACACTATTCCTTTCAAAGTCTTGAATTTATATCCTATATCTGTAAAATGACCAACCTTTTCGAATCCCATAGATTCATGAAGTCCAATGCTGGCGTAATTATCATCGGTGAGAACGCCATACATGAATTTATAGCCCATAGCCGACAATCTATTTTCCAGTTCACTGTAAAGCATCCTACCAAGGCCCTGCTTCTTTGGAGCATCAGGTGATAAATATATAGTACTCTCAACAGAAAATCTATAAGCATCGTGATGACGGATCTGACCTGCATAAGCCATACCAATAACGACTCCTGTCTCATCACAAAGAACAATATAAGGATATCTCAGCTTCGTATTTACGATGCTTTGCTCATACTCAGAAACAGGAGGATTAACCTCTGTAAAAGTGATGAATGTATTGTCCACATAATATCCATATATGTCATGAATAGCAGATGCATCACTAGCCTCTGCATCTCTGATTGTAAATTCCATTTTGCAACTCCAAAAAATAATTGTGTATTTTAAAATGATAACAAAGCTACCGATATAATTCAATCTGTTACAACATGATTTCTTGGTAATATTTCACCTTTACAAAAAGGTATTTTTAACTTATAACATCAAAGTAAAAGCATAGGTTTTTGATTTTCCTCAGAAAATCAAGAACCGGACATGGACCAATATTTTCTGAAAGAAAATATTGCTTGGCAAAGCCAAGTTCTTGTGGGCTTTTTCCTTAAGTAGCCCACAAGAAGTCATAATTTTCGGAGGCAGACATGAAATACGACACTATACTATTTGATTTAGACGGTACACTTTTATATACACTTGAGGATTTATGTGACTCAATCAATCATACTCTTACAGAATATGGTCAGCCAACCCGCTCGCTGGAAGAGGTTCGTCAGTTTGTAGGAAACGGATTGAGAAAACTTGTTGTCAGAGCATTACCTGAGCATGAAGACTATGAAAGATTTGATGAATTCCTTGATAATTTCATTGAATATTACAATACTCACAATCTCATTAAAACAAAGCCTTATGACACTGTTATCGAAACCACTGAAAAGTTAGAAAAAATGGGTATAAAAATGGCCATCGTGACCAACAAAGGTCAGACAGCCAGTGAATCCCTACTTGATGATTTTTTCAGACCTCACATCGATATCGTGATAGGCGATGATGGTAACCACAAGCGTAAGCCTGATCCAGAACCAATCGAAATTGCTCTTAAGAAACTAGGAATATCCGACAAGTCTAAGGTCCTTTACGTGGGCGATTCAGAAGTAGATGCTACTACTGCCGAAAACGCTGGTCTCGATTACGTGCTCTGCACCTACGGATTTCGCGACATGGATGTGCTCGAACAATTCCATCCCGTAGCGTATGTAGATACGTTCAAGTCGTTGCTCGAGGTTATCAAGTAATAATTGTTGTTTTGCAGTTAATTCGATAATTCTATGAGCCTGTAGCCATCAAGCTCTTCGTTCTCTGCATGAGGCATTTAGCCGAAGTAAGAGAATGAAGGCTTGTAGGTGTAACAGGCGGACAAGCTTGTAGCCGTAACCAACGGATTTCAAGGCTTGTAGGTGTAACAGGCGGACAAGCTTGTAGCCGTAACCAACGGGCTTTATTGACTACTTTGCGTACGATTTATAAATATCAACGTGATCGTAGATACAGCGCCATGACGAAGTGGACTTTGCAGTGCAACATATGTATTCACTACCGGACGAACTTATCATGGAGCTTACAGCGCAGCTTCCAGATTCGTCTACGTATCCTGTCTTGGCACCTTCAATCTCTCCGCCAAATTCTTTATCTTCTATTCTCCTAAGGAACCAGTTTGATATGGTAATTCCCTCAGGATTTACATTTGTAGCAGTTGAATTATAAACCTTGGTAGTAATGACCTCTTTACAGATATCATTATCAAGTGCGGCCATCATAATGATTGCAATATCATAAGGTGTACTGTAGTGTTCGCTATTGTGAAAACCCACAGGATTTGTAAAATGAGTTGAACCATTAAGGCCAAGCGCAGCAACTTCATCATTCATAAGCTTTACGAAGCTGTCTACATCACCAGCTACATAAATAGCAAGCTGAGCAGCAGCGTCACCACCGGATGGCAAAATCGTTCCATAGAACAAATCTCTAACTGTTACCTCTTCATCCTCAACAAAGCCAGATGTAGAGCCTCCGCCAGCATAGGAATAATCAATTGCCTCATGACTCATAGTAATTTTCTCATCAAGCTGTTCTGGCTTAAGATGCTTTGCAGCTGTTAAAACTGTCATAACCTTTGTCATAGAAGCTGGAACGATACGTTCGGAATAGTTTCTACCTGCAACAATTTCCTTACTTTTTGTATTAATAAGGATTCCATACTGGCTGACAATATCACCATTCATCTCGGTTGTCCCTTCTGTAGCCTTCGCAGAATAATCACCAGCTAACGCAACTTCTTCCTCCGGGATTTCAACCTCATCCTCTTCAGGAACCACATCTTCAGTATCAGCCTGTGAAGAAACCTTCAGTCCCTTTGGTTCCTCTTCAACAGCAGGCTCCTCCACTGACACAGTTTCCTCTGCATCCACCTTAAGTGCTCCATCATCTTTGCCTTTAATGTGTGAAATAATAAGAATGCCACTAATCACAATTGCAAGTGTAATCAGTGTCATTTCAGAATAAACCTGAATCTTACGAATTAACTTTTTGCGCTTTCGATAAGCCCTACGTTCTTCGTAAGACATATTTGAATTTCTTCTTGTCATAACAACTCTTCCTCTCCCCAAACCTTTATAAAAGTGTAGCATGTGATATCACATAACACAATTCAGAACAAATATTTCGTAACAATTGTCCAATAAAAAAAATCCAATTGAAAACTCAATCGGATTTTAGTGGACTAGACGGGAGTCGAACCCGTGTCCAAAAGCCAATTCCCGGCCCTTCTACGAGTGTAGTTTATGCTTTTGCATTCCCTCCACATGACGCCCACAAACAAGCTGCATGCTTAAGTAGCTTCATAATACGCCCACTATCTCAAAGCTTTGATAGCGTCGTTTCCTACAGAGTCGAAGTCTGGGTCCTAAGGTGTAGGTGCCCTAGGTCAGACTGCCGCAACTAGGCAGCGTATGCTAAATTATCGTTAGCGTTTAATTTTAAGTTTGGCCATTTAACCCATCGCCGTGGGACTCGCTTCTTCCGCTGCATGACCCCTGTCGAAACCATGACTAGCCCAAAGTTTAAATAAATGACTATACAGGTTTCTGATATGAACAAGCTTCCTTTCAGTCAGCTTTTCATATCACTATGTCGAAACCATGACTAGCCCAAAGTTTAAATAAATGACTATACAGGTTTCTGATATGAACAAGCTTCCTTTCAGTCAGCTTTTCATATCACTATGTCGAAACCATGACTAGCTCATAAGCACTACACATTATATAGTACTCTGTATACTTTCGCAAGCGGTAATCCTACAACATTGTTGTAATCACCATTGATTTTTTCAACTAGCACTGCTCCCAATCCCTGGATACCATAAGCTCCAGCTTTATCCATAGGTTCTCCACTTGAAATATAAGCCTTAATAGCCTCTGGAGAGTTTTCATACATTGTAACTTCTGTACACTCAGAGAAAGTCTTAGCATCACCCGATGCATCCACAATAGTCACACCTGTAAACACCTGATGAGTTCTGCCAGAAAGCTCGGTCAGCATCCTAAATGCGTCATCTTCATCTGCTGGCTTTCCAAGAATTTTGCCATCATAAGCAACGACAGTATCAGCAGCAAGAACAATCTGACCAGTGTGCTTTGCAGCAACTGCCACTGCCTTTTGTCTACTTAAATCCTCAACAACCTTGTCTGGCATTGTTTCTTTTGTAACTTCTTCTATATCTGCAGGATCAACAATATATTCAATCCCAGCCTGTGTTAAAAGCTCTCTTCTTCTAGGTGAGCCTGATGCAAGTACTATTTTCATTAGCCTAAATTCCTTATCTTAAAGTCTCTTTCTGCTTCGCGCTTCATATCCTTCTTCTGAATGTCTGCACGCTTGTCATATAATTTCTTACCTTTTGCAAGAGCAATCTTTATCTTTACAAGTCCATTATTCAGATAAACCTCTAGAGGGACAATAGTGTATCCGCTCTCCTTTATCTTACTCAAAAGTCGATTTATCTCTGACTTATGCAAAAGTAGCTTTCGAGGACGAAGTGGGTCTCTATTGAAGATGTTGCCCTTTTCATATGGGTTAACATGCATCTGATAGATGAACATTTCGCCATTATCTATTCTTACGAAAGCCTCTTTGATTGAACACTGGCCCATTCTCATGGATTTTACCTCAGTGCCATGCAATTCGATTCCAGCCTCGTATTCCTCCTCCATGAAGTATTCATGATAAGCCTTCTTATTATTTGCAATTATCTTTCTGCCTTCTTTATTCATGTCTAATTCTCCTAGTCCGGTGGTTACGTATACAATCCTGAGAGTCTCTTACTAGATGTAAGCTAAAGCTTACTAGACCACAAAAGTTGATTGCTAAAGCAATCATCCTTTTGGGATCATATTTCGGCTACATGCCTCATTCAGAGACCTCAGAGATTGTCTACTACCACCTCATCTAAGTATTAAAATCTTTGAAATTCTTCTAAAATAAAATCTATCGTACGGGCTTGTTCGTCGACGCTGTCGAGGATTACGGTGACAGGTTGACCAAGCTTGAAGGTACGTCCGGTGCGTTCACCAACGAGAGTCAAATTATCTTCAAAGAATTCGTAATGGTCATCATATAGGGTTGAAACATGTACGAGACCTTCAACGGTGTTCTCAAGCTCCACATACATTCCCCAGCCCGTAATTGACGAGATACTTCCTTCAAACTGCTGACCGATAAATTCCTTCATAAACTGAACCATCTTCAACTTATCAACTTCACGCTCACAATCCTCAGCCCTGCGCTCAAGCTTACTTGTATCAAGAGCAACCTGAGGCAAAATCGATTCGTAATGAGATAGCTTACGCTCATTCATTCTGCCACGAATATAGTCCTTTATAATGCGATGAATCTGCAAGTCAGGATATCGTCTGATAGGCGATGTGAAGTGACAATAATACTGAGCTGCAAGTCCGAAGTGTCCCTTGCATTCCACATCGTATTTAGCCTGTTGCATACTACGAAGTGTCATCTTTGTAATGACTGCCTCGTCCTCATGCCCAGATAATGCATCCAGCATTTTCTGGATTTCCTTCGGCTTAACAGAATCAGTCTTTCCTTTAAAGGAATAGCCACAGGCTCCAAGGAAATGAGCAAGTCCCTGCATCTTTTCAGGATCTGGTGCTCCGTGAACACGATATACAAATGGTGATTCCATCAGCGCGAAATGCTCTGCTACAGTTTCATTTGCTGCAAGCATGAAATCCTCAATAAGCTTGTGAGCATCGTTTCGCTCATATGGTGCAAGGCCTACGACCTTACCATTCTCCTCGTCGATAATTATATGTGTCTCAGGAAAATCAAAGTCAATTGAGCCTCTCTTCCTTCGCTTAGCACGAAGAATCTTTGAAAGCTCAAACATATTATCAATCATTTCAAAAACATCCGAATATTTCTCTCGTTCCGCCTCATCACCAGTCATAATGGCATAAACACTGGTGTAAGTCATTCGATGATTGCTATGGATTACTGACTCACATATCTCATGATCAACAAGATTTCCTTTCTTGTCAAAGGTCATAATACAAGAAAGCGCAAGCCTGTCCTCACCCTCATTCAATGAGCACATGCCATTTGAAAGTGTATGTGGAAGCATAGGAATAACACGATCTGCAAGGTAAACAGAAGTTCCGCGCTTAAGCGCCTCAACATCAAGTGCCGAGGACTCCTGAACATAGTTGGTAACATCAGCAATGTGAACACCAAGAACATAGTTATCCCCGTCCATTACAAGGGAAACACCGTCATCAATATCCTTTGTGTCCTCACCATCGATTGTAACAACGCAGAGGTCTCGCAAATCATTACGACCAGCCATATCCGCCTCTGAAACCGGCTTTGCCACTGTAGATGCCTGTTTAATAACCTTTTCAGGAAACTCTGTAGGAATTCCAAAAGCCTTTACGATGGAGAGAATATCTACACCAGGGTCATTCTTGTGACCAAGGATTTCGGTAATGTGTCCTTCTGGCTTGTGATTCTCATCTCCATAATCGTCAATGTGACAAACAACCTTGTGGCCGGTAACAGCCCCCATATCCTTACCTGCAGGAATAAAAACATCCCTAAGCATCTTCTGGCTGTCAGCCACAACGAAACCAAAAGTACCACTACTCTCGAAGGTTCCAACAACTTCAGAAAAACCATGCGTAATAATTCTTACAACTCTGGCCTCCTGACGCTTTCCAGGTGCGCCAAATGTTAAAACTGCAGCAACAATATCATCCTGCATAGCAAAACCTGTGTTGTCTCTTCCAACGAAATAATCCTCGTCCTGCCCCTCAACCTCTATAAAGCCGAAACCGTCTTTATGAGAAATAAAACGACCAATAATATCTGGCTCAACATCCTTATTATTAGGTCTGTTTGCACGCTTTGCGACCTCATTCAAAGACTGTTTCTTCGCAGATGTCTCCGCCTTGGTAGGCTTCTTAGAACGATGATCCTTTGTCTTTATGAACTTTGGACGATTCTCAGGAATCTGGTACTTGCCACGCTTTGTTATTTCAACCTGTCCTTCATCAACAAGCTGTGCCAAAACATCGGCAAACTCAGCTCTTTTATCCTTTGGTACATCAAGAAGAATTTCCAAATCCTTCTTCTTCATCGGTATATAAGCTGGGCTCTTAAAAACGTCCATAAGAAAATGTCTCTGTTTATCGAATTCTTTCATATTCCTCCTAAAACAAAACTCCAATAAATACGAAAAGCCACCCATGCGGGTGGCAAATAAAAATCAAATCCTAAAAGCTTCCGATATTAAGAACAGCAGAAAGAACGAAGAAAAGGATAACGCATACGCTTGTAAGCTTTACAAGTAAGCCCTCGCGAGAACGTCCCTTATTGCGACTCCAATAAGAATCGAACTGCTGACCTGATAATGAACCAAGTCCGTTCTGCTTGCCCTCCTGGAAAAGAATAATAACTGTAAGTGCCACGCAAATGATGATTAATAATATAATAAGAACTAACTTTAATGTTTGCATAATGTCCTCCTAAAAATAGTGTTACGTATGTCGCAACATACGAAGTATATCATAGCAAAAGTTTGTTTTCAAGCGTTTAGGAATACTTTATACACCAACATCAAAATTCATTCCAGAAAGGGCTCCTCCATCCGCTGATTTTCTATTCTTTTGATATGGATTATTCTCATTTGGATACTTAATCTGAGTAGTCGTTGTGCCACCAGACACATAGGTCCTTCCACACTCAGGACACACAGCTGTATGAATTGCGACCGAAGCATTTATAACCTTGCCGCCACGCTGTTCAGCCTTATCATAAGCATTGCTTACATGCTCCTGCTCATGCCCTCGAACTCTGGCTGCAGCCGCCTGTGGAGATATGTGCTGTGCAGACTTAAAGGAAACATTTTCATCACTGCCATCCTGATACTTTCGACTGGCACAAGTTTCACATTCAATTACGCCCGCTCTTTTTGCTGCACGCTCAGACGCGTAATTCTTCGCCAAAGCATCACTTTTTCCTTCAGCATGAAGCTCTTTTGCAACCGCACTTGACCCTTGATTTTGATTTGAAAGATTGCCTGATATACTATTCGAATAAGGAGAATTCTGAAATCCTATTGAATTAATACCCAGCATATAAATCACCACCCATAACAAAACCTGCCTATAGGTACTTTCATAATACAACAATTTTCTAAAAAAACAGTGAACACATATTGTTTATTTGCATTTATACTCACTTCATTTATACTAACTGTGGGAGGGTAATGAAATGCTAGTTTGTAGATACTTTGTATATTTCATCATATATAGCTTCCTGGGCTGGATATATGAGACTTGCTATTGTACAATTCACGAGAAAACTTGGGAAAACAGAGGCTTCTTATATGGCCCATGCATCCCTCTTTACGGCGTAGGGGCAACTCTTGCGCAAATTCTTTTTGTCGATGTTCCACGCATATGTTTAAATACGCCTGCACCTTCCTACCAGATAATATTCATAGGCTGCGCTGTAGGTTCCTTTTTCCTGGAATATGGCACCTCCTATGTCTTGGAACGACGTTTTCACGCCAGATGGTGGGATTACACTGATTTACCTCTCAACATCAACGGACGCGTCTGTCTTCCATTCACCTTTCTATTTGGAATTGCTGGCATAATCGTAACACAGATTATCATTCCACCCGTTGTTGAAGGCTTATCCTACATTCCAAATTTTGCCGTAGAATTGCTTGCCTTAATATTTATGTTTATATTCGGCATGGATATGGCCCTAACAATTTCAGCACTGACCACATTCGCAAAAGAATTTGAGCGAATAAACGAGCAGATAAACAAGCAAATGACTGAACGTATCGAGGCATGGCAGGCGAACAGAGTCGATGCCAAAGTTGCTCGTATTGAAAAAGTAAACGGACGTAAGGAAGCCGCCTTTGTAAAGAAGGAATTAAACGCTGATAAACTTGCCGAACTGAAAGAGCAGCTCTCAACCGAAGCTGTTAAACAATGGATTCTCAACGCCACTGAAACACAGCGTGGTCAGTTCCGTCACATTGCAAAGTTTACTCACCCAGTAGCCTCTACAAAAGCCCTCTTAGACAAAGGCTCCGAATTCCTACGTACGAAGAAAAAATAAATGCAACCATACATCTGCACGCTATGCGGCTCTCTAATTAAACATAGGGGGCCGCTTTTTTGTGACCTTCTCCATCCACTATGCCCCAGCCCCGCCTACTTACCTGGCCCCAGACCGCCCCGCCATGCCCATTCGCCTTTGCACAGTCGCAAAATCGTGATTCTCTAAAGCTACGTTTCGCTTTCTTTATTTGTGAGTGTCCGTTTCATTCTTTGCGCTTCTAACGCCACGGTATACACAACACAGACACTAATAAATCTTAGATTAAGCTTCTATGCAACAAACTTAGGAGTAATTGCGTGATTTTGGAATGAGCTTAGTGGGAAAGAAATGTTGTTTTGATAGATATAGGCACGACGAGCCACGGATGGCGAGGAGAACGAGCGGCTGAACATGGACGTGAATCCCGAGTGGTGCCTATATCTACAAAACACATTTCGTTTTCCCACTTAGTGAATGGAGTATGAACGCAATTATCCTAAGCTTTGTGCAGAGAAGCTTATATAAACTACAAAGTGTCTGTGTAGTGTAATACAGTGGCTTCGAAGTGCAAAATCAATAAAAGGACACTCACAGAAAGCTCAACCAGTAGCTTAAGAGAATCTACAATTTTACTCCAATGATGCAAAGGCGAATGGGCATGGCGGGGCGGTCCGGGACCAGGTTGATTGGCGGGGCTGGGTTCTGAGTCACTATAAAAAGGGCTCAAAAAAACGGCCCCACACACGAAGTGTAGAGCCGCATAGCGTGCAAATTTAATTACTTGCTTTTTTCTTCTGTATTTTTTACGGCATCCTCTGGCTTTTCAACCTGTGCGATTGCAGTCTTTGTCATAGGGATGCGGCAGTTCTTATTGCTTCCGAACTCAACGATAACAGTTGAATCATCAGGAATAGAAATGATAACACCATAAAAACCGCTAGTTGTAAGTACTGTATCACCAACAGCAAGTGAAGTCATCATCGCATTCTTTTCCTTCTGCTCCTTCTGCTGTGGACGAATCATGAAGAAGTACATGAATACAAAAAGTACTACTACCCAAATAATTAAGCTGATTGAACTGTTCATTAAATTATTCCTCCTAATTTTTGGCCTTGGCCAAATCACTGAAATTAATTCTACCTAAATAACCCATTTAAGGCAAGTCTATTATAAAAAGTTTAGATTAATTTAAGATAATTCTTAATTCTCTCCTGCCTCCATAGACGCAAGCTTATTCTTCTTATATGTAGCAAATTCACCTGCATCAAGAGAATTTCTAATTTCTTCCATCATTGTGTTATAGAAATAAAGGTTGTGAAGAACACAAAGTCTCATGCCAAGCATTTCCTTAGCCTTAAGAAGATGGCGCACATAAGCTCTAGAATAACTGCGACAGGTTGGACAGCCACATCCCTCTTCGATTGGGCGCATATCCTTCTCAAACTTCTGGTTGAAAAGATTAAGCTTGCCATGATTTGTATATACATGACCATGTCGTCCATTTCGGCTAGGGTAAACGCAGTCAAAGAAATCAACTCCTCGTTCTACCGCCTCTAAAATATTGGCAGGTGTACCTACACCCATGAGGTATGTAGGCTTGTTCTGTGGAAGATATGGAACAACATGATCAAGCACATCGTACATTTGCTCATGGCTCTCACCAACAGCAAGACCACCAACAGCATAGCCTGGTAAATCAAGCTCAGAAATTCGTTTAGCGTGCTCAATACGAATATCATTGTAAACGGCACCCTGATTGATGCCAAATAAAAGCTGTTCCTTGTTGATTGTATCAGGAAGAGAATTAAGTCGTGCCATCTCTTCCTTACAACGGTAAAGCCATCTGGTGGTTCTGGCAACTGAATCCTCTACGTATTTACGTTCTGCAAGTGCAGGTGGGCACTCATCAAATGCCATGGCGATTGTAGATCCAAGATTTGACTGAATCTGCATAGACTCCTCTGGACCCATAAAAATCTTGCGACCATCGATATGTGAATTAAAGGTAACGCCCTCTTCTTTGATCTTTCTAATTCCAGCAAGTGAAAATACCTGGAATCCGCCTGAATCGGTAAGAATTGGTCTGTCCCAGGCCATGAATTTGTGAAGACCGCCAAGCTCTTTAATAAGCTTATCACCTGTACGAACATGAAGATGATAAGTATTAGAAAGCTCAACCTGACATTTAATTTCACGAAGGTCGTCAGTAGAAACAGCGCCCTTTATAGCAGCAACAGTACCAACATTCATAAAGACAGGTGTCTCAATTGTGCCATGCACAGTATGAAAACGACCACGCTTTGCCTTACCTTCTGTTTTTAATAACTCGTACTTCAATTTTTATAAAACTCCTTAATATAATCAACCCGATCAGTCATGTGACTAAGCAGTGCATCACAGATAGTGATTGCACACATTGCTTCAACAACTACAACTGCTCTCGGAACAATAACCGGATCATGTCTACCGTGGATTTCGATATCTAACTCCTCTCCGGCTTCATTTACAGTGTGCTGCGATTTTGAAATAGATGGCGTAGGCTTGATTGCAGCACGCACAACTATATCATCACCGTCTGAAATGCCACCCAAAATTCCGCCGCTGTGATTAGTAGTCTTAACGACCTTGCCATGCTCATCAAGTTCAAAGTTGTCATTATTAAGACTTCCCATAGTCTTGGCTGCATCGAATCCATCACCAATTTCTACGCCCTTTACAGCTCCTATAGAAACAAGTGCCTGCGCAAGCTTAGCATCAAGCTTTTCAAAGACAGGGTCACCAAGTCCAGCAGGAACACCTGTGATAACACATTCGATAACACCACCGGCACTATCATTATTCAACATGCAGGCTGCAAGATATTCAGCCGCCTTGTCTGCCGCCTCAGAATCCGGCATTGCAAGAGGATTCTGATCACGATATCCAAGCTCAAAGTCTGAAATCTGAATCTCTCCAATTGACTTCGTATATGCGAATACTTCTATACCAAGCTCCTTTAAAAGCTTTGCACATATTGCACCGGCTGCAACTCTGCCAATAGTTTCACGGCCCGAAGATCTTCCTCCGCCACGATAATCTCTAAAGCCAAACTTCTCGTGAAAACCATAATCTGCATGGCCTGGTCTGAAGCAGGTAGCAATGTTTCCATAATCCTTGGAATGCTGGTCCATATTTCTGACCATAAGAGAAATAGGAGTACCCGTGGTTCGGCCCTGAAAAATGCCTGATAGAATCTCTACCTTATCACCCTCAGCACGAGCCGTAGTGAATTTTGACTGTCCAGGCTTTCTTCTATCAAGATAGACCTGTATATCCTCCTCGCAGAGCTTTAGCCCTGCCGGAAAACCATCAACCACTACACCTAATGCCTCGCCATGGGACTCACCCCAAGTTGTAACTGAAATTCTACTGCCAAATGTTGAGCCTGCCATATTGTCCTCCTATAAAGAATGGCTGTGATTCTACACAGCCATTTCATGCTATTTGCTATTTAACCTTTACAACTACGATACTGTTTGGTTTTGCAATCTTGATAGGTGCATTCTGCATTAATGAATGACCCTCCTTCTTGTCGATTGTAAAGCTTCTGATTTCGTTTGTATCGTGATTAAGTGAAACAAAATATTTATCCTTAGGTAAAACTGCAAAGCTCTTTGGATAATCACCACTGATGAAGTTGTGTGAGAAGTAGTTAATCTTTCCAGTCTTCTTGTTGACCTCGTACATGCATACAGCATTGAGACCATCTACGCTGGCATATAAGAACTTTTCATCTTCACCAAACTTGATATTAGTTCCTGTAGAAATCTCCTCATCAACACCAACTAAAAGTGAAACTGTCTGGATATTCTCGAAGTCAGGACGATCACCAATAACGTGATAATCATAAACAAGAATCTCGTTTGACATCTCTGTGATGACATAAGCATAATGTCCGTCATGGCTAAACTTCATCTTGAGAGGTGCAGAACCCATTGGGCATCTAACAATATCTGCAAGACGAAGCTTTCCTGCAGCATAATCTACCTCGTAAATCTTGATCTGATGAAGACCATTCTCTACAGCGCAAAGATACTTCTCATCTGGAGTAAGCTCAACGCATGTACAGTGTGGATATAAAGGTCTGTCAGCAACTGACTTACCAATACCCTGGTGGAAAATACCATCAGCAATACCGCCAATGCTTCCATCCTTATTGAGGCTCATCATGGTAACACGACCATCATGATAACCTGCAACAAATAAATATCTATTCTGAGAATCAACACAAAGATTGCATCCACGCATGCCTCCAACCCATTCCTGATTCATCTTTTCAAGATCACCATTCTCTAAAATCTTGAAAGAAGCAACACCTTCATCAGCAATTGAATAAAGGAACTTATTGTACTTTGAATTGATGATATCTGAAGGGTTGTTGATTGGAGCAACACTCTGCTCTGTAAGTACTCCTGTATCAGGATTAACATCATATACATAGATACCAACGCTTGTCTCATGTGTGTAGGTACCTACATAAGCAACATATTTTTCTGCCATTGTATTCTCCTCGTTGTAACTCTAGTTCTCTTCTTTACGTCTCAGGATATCGAACTCATCCGGTGTAGTGCTAAGCTTAATGAAAAGCTTCTGCTTTGGATGTGGACAGCTTTCCATTGCATTACCATCCTCGTCCATAATTCCTAAAACTTCTACCTCTACATTATCCCCGTTTGGCTTCATAATTTCAATAGTTTCGCCTACTGAAAATTTATTTCTCTGCTCAATTTCTACATAGCCCTCTGAATCAGGAGCTCCGCAGATACCAAGATAAGTGTAGCCGATATTGTAGGTATTATTATCGTAAATCTGAGATTCCTCAGATGGCTTTCCATAATAGAAACCAGTTGTAAACTGACGATAAGTGCAGGCTGAAATCTGTTCCTTATACCAGTCCATATTAGCCTCGTATTTTTCAGGTGATTCTTTGTAATCATCAATCGCCTTACGGTATGTACGAGCTACAGTCGCAACATAAAGAGCCGTCTTCATACGACCTTCAATTTTAAAGCTGTCTATACCAGCATCGATTAAGTCAGGAATGTGTTCAATCATACACAAGTCCTTTGAATTGAAGATGTATGTTCCTCTCTCATTCTCATATACAGGGAAATACTCTCCTGGACGCTGTTCTTCAACAACAGCATATTTCCATCTGCAAGGGTGCGTACAGGCTCCCTGATTTGCATCCCTACCTGTAAAGTAATTAGAAAGAAGACATCTTCCTGAATAGGAAATGCACATTGCGCCATGAATAAATGATTCAATCTCTAAATCATCAGGAATATTTGCTCTGATTTCTTTAATCTCGGCAAGTGAAAGCTCTCTTGCTGAAACTACTCTTGAAGCACCAAGGTCATACCAGAACTTGTATGTTCCATAGTTAGTATTGTTAGCCTGTGTGCTGACATGTCTTTCGATTTCAGGACAAATCTCTTTAGCCATCATAAATATTGCAGGGTCAGCAATAATAAGGGCATCAGGACCGATTTCCTTAAGCTCCTTTAAATATTCTCTAACACCTTCAAGATCATTATTATGAGCTAAAATATTTACAGTAACGTGAACTTTAACACCATGTTCATGTGCAAACTTCACACCTTCAATCATATCTTCTTTAGAAAAATTCTTTGCCTTAGCTCTAAGACCAAAAACTTCTCCACCAATAAAAACTGCATCTGCTCCATAAATAACTGCAACCTTGAGAACCTCAAGACTGCTTGCAGGAACTAATAACTCTGTTTCTCTCATAGCATTCCTTTCACGCTGATACTAACGCCATCTCCCAAAGGAAGAATCGTAGTTGAAAAACCTTCATCGTGAGTCAATTCATATAGGTAATCACGCATTCTCTTATGAATTGTGCGATTACGTCTTGTTATCGCAAATCTGGACTCAATAATATCCCCATCCTGTAATACATTATCAGTAACAATAACACCGCCATCACGGGTAAGACGCTTCACCTCAGGCCAAAAATTTATGTATTGTCCCTTTGCGGCATCCATGAAAACAAAATCAAATGGGCCATCAAGAGTCGGTAGAATATCCTGGGCATCTCCCTCTAAAAGAGTGATTTGCTTATCCCTACCTGTCCTCTTGAAATTCGCATTTGCGATAGGAATGCGAGGCTCATAATTTTCAATAGTGATAATCTCTACATCGTCGCCTGCTGCCTCTGCCATCAGGTTGGCTGAAAATCCGACAGCCGCTCCTACTTCAAGAATTCGCTTTGGGCGATTCATATGAATGAGAAGCTGCAATAGATTAATTGTTTCAGGTCTGATGATTGGCACGTAAGTCTCGATGGCTTCCTTTTGAATAGCCTTTAAGACTGGGCTAAGCTCAGGATAAAGGCTATTCAAATAGGTAGTGTATCTTTCATCAACAATCATTTTAAACTTCCATGATAATCGGAATAATCATTGGACGACGCTGTGTCTCGTGCCAAACAAAGTCGGAAAGATTATCTCTAATATCTGACTTAATCTTATTCCAATCAGTAATATTTTTCTCCTCAAGAACCTCCATTGTATCAGAAAGAACAGCACGTGCACTTTCCATAAGGTCCTCGGAATCTCTAACGTAAACGAAACCACGTGACACGATATCTGGACCAGCAAGAACTGTTCCAGTAGCGCTATCGAGGGTAAGAACTACTATAATGATTCCATCCTCTGCAAGCTTCTGTCTATCACGAAGAACGATATTTCCAACATCACCAACGCCGATACCATCAACCATGATAGCACCTGTGTGAACGTGACCAGAAATCTTTGAATAGTTGTCACCAAGCTCAAGAACATCACCAGAGCGGATGATTTTGATATGGTCATGATCCCAGCCAAGTGACTCAGCTATACGAGCCTGTGCTGTAAGATGCTTGTACTCGCCGTGTACTGGAATTGCAAACTGTGGTCGAACAAGAGAATAGATAAGCTTAATCTCCTCTGCGCAGGCATGTCCTGAAACGTGAACATCCTGCATTACGATTTCCGCACCGCGCATTGCAAGATCATTGATAACATTTGAAACAGCCTTCTCGTTTCCAGGAATTGGATGAGAAGAAAATACAATCATATCGCCTGGCTTAATCTGTACCTTTTTGTGGGTACCGTTTGCCATACGAGAAAGAGCTGCCATAGACTCACCCTGAGAACCTGTTGTAACAAGTACAATCTTCTCGTCAGGGTAAGACTTAAGTGACTCGATATCAATAAGTGTATTATCTGGAATGTGAAGATAGCCAAGCTTCTGCGCAGTATCGATGGTGTTGACCATTGAGCGGCCTTCCACACAAACCTTACGTCCATATTTATCAGCGGAATTAATAATCTGCTGAACACGATCTACATTTGATGCGAATGTAGCAATAATAATACGGCTTGAAGTGTTGTCGGCAAATATAGAGTCAATAGTTTTACCAACTGTCTTCTCAGAAGCTGTAAAGCCCTGACGCTCTGCATTTGTAGAATCGCACATAAGGGCAAGAACACCCTTCTTTCCAATTTCACCAAGACGCTGTAAGTCAATTGGATCACCATAAACTGGAGTGTAATCAACCTTAAAATCGCCAGTATGCACAACAATACCTGCAGGTGAATAAATCGCAAGAGCCGCAGCATCCTGGATACTGTGATTTGTACGGATGAACTCAACTCTGAAATCTCCAGCATTGATATGGGTACCGTATTTTACGACCTTACGCTTAACCTTTGTGAGCATCTTGTGCTCCTCAAGCTTGTGCTCAATAAGACCATTTGTAAGCTTAGTTGAATAAATTGGGCAAACATTAAGCTCCTTAAAGACATAAGGAATCGCACCTATATGATCCTCGTGACCATGGGTGATAAAAAATCCTTTAAGCTTATCCTGATGCTCCTTCAGATATGAAATATCTGGAATAACCAGATCCACGCCCAACATATCGTCCTCAGGAAATGAAAGTCCGCAATCAACCACAATAATACTGTCTCCATACTCGAAAGCAGTAATATTCATGCCGATTTGCTCAAGACCTCCAAGTGGAATAATCTTCAGCCTTTCAGCTGTCTGTTCAGTTTTCTTTTTCAAAAAATAGACCTCCTATATCAAATAAAAAAAATTACATTTCAATGTCAGCTTCGTCGCCAACTAATTCATTAAATAATTTTGCAACAGCATCGAATTCATTCTCATCTTCAATATCTTCATAGATAACGTCGTCTCCATCTACAGATACTTCCTTAAGAATTCTAGCTTCCGCATCTTCATTCTCATCATCATTATCGCAAACAAGAATATACTTATTTCCTGATAACTGAGTTTCTTCTATAACAAACCATTTGGTCTGATTTCCATTTTCATCTGGCAAATAAATTGGTTCCATAATTAACTCCTTTATACTACGCCAGTTACACTATCAAGCAATATGATTGCCCGCTCGACTACATGTCTCGCTAAGCAATAATATTAGCTTGATATCTACTGGCTCTTATTATTGTCCAAATAATCTTGCAAGATAATCGCAGCCGCGATTTGGTCGATGACCTTTTTACGATCACGCTTTGCTACACCGGATTCCTCGAGAATCTCATCCGCATATACGGTAGTGAGGCGCTCATCCAAAAGCTCAATTGGAATATCTACACGCTTTTCTAAAAGCTTTTTAAATTCAAGTGTTTCTTCACAACGAAAGCCCTCGCTATCATCCATGTTGCGGGGGTAACCAAGAATTATTTTTTCAACCTGATATTCTTCGCATATCTCCTTGATGCGCACAAGGGTATGACGAAGTGCGCTGGCTCTTTCACGAGTAATGGTTTCAAACTCCTGAGCAGTCAAAAGTAAAGGGTCACTCATCGCGACCCCAACAGTTTTTGTCCCATAATCAAGACCAAGAATCCTACTCATTATTTGCTCCAGCTTTCACTAGCTATATATTCCTTAAGAAGCTCCTCAACGAGCTCATCACGTTCAACCTTCATTATAATGCTTCGTGCATTGTTGTGACTGGTGATATAAGTTGGGTCGCCAGACATTATATATCCCACAATCTGATTCACCGGATTATATCCCTTTTCGGTAAGAGCACCATAAACCTGCTCAATTACCTGCTTCACTCCGACTCCGTTATCCTTCTGAACCTTAAAATATTGTGTGTTACTTAAATCTGCCATAAATTCCCTCGTCTCTCAAACTACCACAACAAAACAAATTATCATCATCATTGTAATATAGAAAATTCTAAATTTCAACAATCAAGTACTGCTTATCAGAAGATAAGTTAATACCTTTTGCCATAAGAATTTGGTTGGTATAATCCAGACCATCCTCTGCAGAAATTGCGCACTTAATATACTCCTTAGAAAATCCAATAAAGTATTCTTTTCCATCAATAACAGCCTTCTCTTCAAAGAGAATATCAAGCTGCTTTCCAATTGCTGCCGCTCTGTAAGCTTCAGTGGTTTCATTTCCAATAGCGATAAGCTTTGCACTGCGCTCTTTCTTTACAGCATTGATAATCTGGCCTGACATCTTTGCTGCTTTTGTACCGGCACGTTTTGAGTATGCAAAAACATGAAGCTCATAGAAAGCAATTTCTTTTACATAGTCAGCTGTAATCTGAAACTCCTCTTCTGTCTCTCCAGGAAAGCCAACAATGATATCAGTTGTGATAGCCGGATTGTCAAAATACTTTCTCAGAATATTAACACCTCTAGTATACTCTTCAATTGTGTATTTTCTGTTCATTCGAACAAGTACAGTATCGCAACCTGACTGAAGAGAAAGATGGAAATGAGGACACATTTTTGAAAGAGCTGATACACGCTTGGCAAAATCCTCTGTAACAATCTGTGGCTCAAGTGAACCAAGTCGGATACGCTCAACTCCATCAACCTTCTGAATTGCTTCAAGCAAATCAGCTAAATCATAATCTGTTCCGCTGCCATAAGAGCTAAGATGAATTCCAGTAATAACCACCTCTTTGTAACCATTTTTTGCAAGACCAGTTACCTCTTCTATTACATCCTCGATATCACGGCTTCTAATGCGGCCTCTTGCAAACGGAATAATACAATAACTACAGAACTGATTACAGCCATCCTGTACCTTTACAAATGCACGGGTATGTTCAGAATCCTTCTCAATATGCATGTTCTCGTAAGAAACATTTCCTTCATTGATATCAATATAATCAAGGAGTGGACCATCTGCCGAATCAAGTCCCTCGAAATATTCGTGAATCTTTTCTACAAGATCATTCTTTTTATTATTGCCAAGAATAATATCTGCGCCAAGTTCATCAGCCACATCCTTGCCGAAATTCTGAACGTAACATCCAGCTGCAACAACGCATGCATTCTCATTGAGCTTCTTGCACTTGTGAATCATCTGGCGTGACTTTCTGTCGGCAATATTAGTAACGGAGCAGGTGTTAATAACATACACGTCGGCGATTTCATCAAAGCCAACAATTGTAAATCCATCCTTTTTAAGAAGCTCTTCCATAGCTTCAGTTTCGTATGCATTAACCTTGCATCCAAGGTTGTGTAAAGCTGCTTTTTTCATTTATGTAAAACCTTTCTATTTCTAATGAAATCCAAGATATTTGTTTGACTTTTAAAGGTCGTTGTTTTAGTATATGTCTATATATTATAAATATAAATACACGCAGGAGGCACATTCGATGAAAACAGTTCAAATTTCTCTTAACTCAATTGACAAGGTAAAATCATTTGTTAATACAATCAGCCAGTTTGATTACGATTTCGATCTTGTTAGTGGACGTTATGTGATCGATGCTAAGTCAATCATGGGAATTTTCTCACTTGACCTTTCTAAGCCAATCGACCTTACTGTTCACGCTGAAGGCGAAGCTGATGATGTTATGTCAACATTAAAGGATTACATCGTTTAATCACTTTTCCTTGTTTATTAATTTAGTAATTCTAAAGACCAGACTTAATTGTCTGGTCTTTTTCATGTATTACTGAACTTTAATAATTTCAACTGAATCAATTGCCTGCTTCATAAGCTCATCAATCTTCTCGTCAAGAAGATGCTCGTGCTTTTCAATAGCCTCAAGTTTCGGCTTTGTAACAGGGTGCTTTGCAACGAAAATTGTACAGCAATCCTCGTAAGGTAAAATTGAAGTCTCGTATGTATCAATCTTCTCTGAAATATCTACGATATCCTGCTTATCAAAAGCGATAAGTGGTCTGTAAACAGGAAGTGAGCAAACTGCATTTGTACAGTTAAGAGACTGCATTGTCTGTGATGCAACCTGTCCGATAGACTCTCCGGTAACAAGACCAAGGCAGTCATTCTCCTTTGCAAAGTGCTCCGCTATTCTCATCATATACCTGCGCATAATGATAGTAAGCTCTTCATGAGCACACTGCTGATAGATATAAAGCTGAATATCTGTAAAGTTTACAATATGTAAATCAATTGGACCTGAATACTTTGCAACAAGCTTTGCAAGATCAACAACCTTCTGCTTTGCCTGCTCTGAAGTATAAGGTGGCGCATGGAAATATGTAGCTGAAAGTGTAACACCGCGCTTTGAAATCATATAACCTGCAACTGGTGAATCGATACCACCTGAAAGAAGAAGCATTGCCTTTCCAGCTGTTCCAACTGGCATTCCGCATGGACCTGGAATTTCTGTTGAGTAGATTGCAATATTTTCACGAACCTCTACATATATGATTCTATCTGGCTTGTGAACATCAACATGCATCTCTGGGAACGCATCAAGAAGTCTTGCGCCAATCTCAGCAGCAACCTCCATAGATGTCATAGGATACTGCTTGTTTGCACGACGTCCCATAACCTTGAAGCTGAAGTTCTTATCCTCAAACTCTTCATCAACGTATTTAATAACAGCCTCTGCCATTGCATCAAATCCCTCATCAGGAACAACAACAGTTGGACAAATTGCGCTGATACCGAAAACATGCTGTAAAGCTGCAACCGCCTCATCGTAATCATACTCACCTTCAACAGAAATGAAGATACGACCACTCTGCTTCTTTACAACGAAATTTCCCTCTACAGGATAGAGAGAACGCTTAATCTGACGAACGAGGGCATCCTCGAACACGTAACGATTCTTACCCTTAACGCCAATCTCTGAATACTTAATTAAAAATGCCTGATATGTCATGAATATCCTTTCTATAACTGCATCATTGGAACTAATTCTTTTAGAGCTGCAATTGCAGAATCAACCTCTTCCATAGTGTTCTCTGGACAAAAGCTAAATCTAATTGTTCGCTCAAGTAAATCCTTTTCAAGACCAATTGATTTCAAAGTCTCACTGATTGCAGGTTTGTTTGATGAACAAGCAGAACCTGCCGAAACGTAAATGCCATAATTATCCTGAAGAGCATTTAAAATAACATGTGCTCTGGTACGATTGCCCTTAATAGAAACACTTACAATCTGAGGAGCACTATTCTCGTCAAGATGACCATTTACGGAAACACCCTCAATACCAGAGATACCCTCAATCAGGTGATTTCTCATAGAATACAGGTGATTTCTGTTCTCGTCAAGCTTTTCGTAAGCAAGCTTGCTTGCGATGCCAAGAGCTGCTATAGCTGGAACATTCTCTGTTCCTGAGCGCATGCCTCTTTCATGACCACCGCCGAGAATCTGAGGAACCATGATATTGTAGATTTCCTCATTAATATAAATAAATCCAGAGCCCTTAGGGCCATGAATCTTGTGACCGCTAACTGTAACAATATCAATTCCCATTTTCTTTGGAAGAATTTTCATTTTTCCAAAAGCCTGAATTGAATCCACATGGAAAATAATATCTTTATTGAAGCCCTTGATAATCTTTGAGGCTTCCTCGATTGGCTGAAGTGCGCCAATCTCGTTATTTACCATCATGATTGAAACAAAAATGGTATCCTCTCTCAAAGCGGCCTTGAGCTCATCAAGATTAATCACACCATACTCATCTGTTCCAAGATAAGTAACCTCCATGCCCTGCTTTTCAAAAGCCTTGACAGGATTTAAAACTGAGGCATGCTCAATTTTGGTCGTGATAATATGATTGCCGCGTCTCTTTTTAGCTTCGACGCCGCCCTTTATAGCAAGGTTATTTCCCTCTGTACCGCCGGAAGTAAAATAAATCTCCTTTGGCTGAACCTTTAAGATTGAGGCAATGGCCTCTCTGCTTTCTTTAAGATAGTCCTTGCCTTTTGCACCCATTCCATGGAGTGAGGATGGATTTCCAAAATCCTCCTGAAGACAGGTTTTCATAATTTCAACTGCTTCATCGGCACATCTGGTAGTTGCCGAATTATCAAAATATATCATTTTTAAAATTCCTCGCATTTAAGCATCAACATAGCAAGTGAGCAAATTGCTGCTGTATCAGTTCGAAGAATCCTGTGACCAAGAGAAATCAGCTTTACAGAATCCTGAACCATTTCAATTTCAGAAGGGGCAAAGCCACCCTCTGGACCAATAAACACACCAATGCTCTGTCCCTTTTCAAGGGAATCAAGCATATCATAAGTATCCTGCATTCCATTCTTGCTTTCAAAAGGAAGTAGGATAACGTCTAAAGACTTCGCATATTCAAAAGCTTCCTTAAAGCTCATTACAGCATGAACATTTGGAATAATAGAACGCTTTGATTGTTCAGCCGCAGACTTAGCAATAGACTGATAACGTTCAACTTTTGATTTTTTCTTTTTGTCATCAAGCTTAACGATGCAGTTTTTCATCTCTACAGGGATAATCTCAAAGACTCCAAGCTCCACACATTTTTCAATGATAGTCTCCATTCTGTCGCCCTTTGGAATTGCCTGAAAAAGATAAATCCTGTTTGGTAGCTCTGTTGAAGGAACCTCTTCAACAACATTCACAACCAGGTCCTTGTCCACATAATCTGTAACCTCACAAATGTAATTGCTTCCGTCAGATACAGAAACTCGTATTCTCTCTCCTGGACGAAGACGTACAACCTTAGTGAGATGATGAGCATCGTTGCCAGTAATATTAAATTTGCCATCCACTGGGGATTCGTTAACAAATACCTGTTGCATACTAATTCTTTCTAGCGGTAATGTTTACCCACTCACCCTGATGATTAATCTCAACAACCTCAAGGCCTACTGCCTCAAGAGCATCCTTTACTTCGTTTTCCTTGAAATCAATAATTCCTGAAGAAATGAAATAAGCGCCTGACTTCATAGTAGGTGGAATAGCTGGTGCCATAGCAATAATAATGTCTGCAAGAATGTTTGCAACTACAACATCATACTTTTCATATCCAACCTTGTCCTGCAAATCCTTGTCATCAATAAGATTTCCTACATAGAAATCGCCAGCTGATTCATCGATATGATTTACCTTGAAATTCTCGTAGGTTGAAGCAATGCAATCATCATCAATATCAGTTCCAACCAAGTGACACTTTCCATCTAAAAGCTTGTTAGCAATGATTGAAAGAATACCAGAGCCGCATCCAATATCAAGAATTTCATCGCCTGCCTTAAGGTATTTCTTTAACTGACGAATACAAAGCTGAGTGGTCTCATGCTTTCCTGTTCCAAAAGATACGCCTGGATCAATCTCAACAAAAATCTTACCCTGGTCTGAAGGAGCAATCTCCTCCCAAGTAGGCTTGATAAGAATATCATCAATGTAGAAGGATTTAAAGAACTGTTTCCAGTTGTTAATCCAATCCTCCTGCTTTGTAACAGAGGTATCAATAGTGCCCCTGCCAATATCCATAAAGCTCTTTAAATCTTCAAGCTCTGCCTTTACCTGTGAAAGAAGTGACTCGTGGTCATCCTCTTCAGATAAATAGAAGCTAACCTTTGAAGAACCATCATCTGATGGCAAATCTGGCTGAAGCTCTTCGAACTCACCACCCTGCTTGTCACCTGAAACAGGAACATTGTTTTCGATTTCAATGGAATCTATTCCCAATTCAGCAAGGGTTGCACTGACGATTTCTTCAGCTTCAGTGGTTGTATTAATGGAATATTTTATCCAATTCATGCTACACCTCTTATACATGAAAAATCACATATCAAGGAATAAATCCTTGATATGTGGTTAATTTAAAGTCTCAAATAATGCTATAGATTATGCCTTTTCTGAAGCAGCCTTTGCTGTAATTTCATCCTTCAGGTCGACACATTTATCTTTAAGCTTTCGTGATGTGGATGGTGATTGAATAAGCCTTGCAACAAGATTCATAGCTGCATCATATTTCTTGTAATATGCCGACATATTAGCAAGCATAAACTCTACAGCCTCAGATGCCATTCCACAGTATGGTGGAGTCTCTGCTGAGATTGCTTTCATAAAGCCCTCGTAAGCCTGAGAATAAAATCCCTCGTACTCCTTCTTAATAAGCTCTACCTGCTTTGGATCTGCTTCCTTATTGCCTTCAAGCTCCTTGAGCTGTGCTCTGCGAAGCCATGCAATCTTCAGACAGACATATGCCTTTTCAGACATCTTTGCACGCTTTTTCATGGTGCAAATCAAAGCCAGTTTGAACTTCTCTATTGAATAATCGTATGAATATAAATCTGGTAGCTGCTCATTTGGCTGTGGCTTAAAGTTTGGACAGAATTCCGAACGAATAAGCTTAACACGTGCTGTATCAATCTTTGAAAACATTGTGTCTAAAGCAGAATAACCACAGTTAGGACAAGAAATAAAATCATATTTAATCTTGTCAACATGCTCATAGTTTGGTCTTAAGTCGAAATCAGGTTCAAGCCTCTTAAGCTTAGTAGCAAGAACAGCCTTAATTGGAAAATCCTTGTCACATACAGGGCAACGAACCTTTTTGTCTAAAACAAAATCCTTTTCCTGCTTAACAACAGGGGCAGCCTTCTTCGCAACAGCCTTTTCCTTTTTAGGCTTGTCGTCGGCTAAAATGTCCAGCTCTCCATCCGTAGAAAAGCCGAACTTCTCCATTCCAGAAAGTAAATTCATATTGGTGTCCTTTTCTGTTACATAATCAGTTGGTAACAAGGTTTAATTGCAGTCAAGATAAACTGCAATCAAATCTGGCTCTTTGAGCCAGACATTAATTTTGATAAATTAAAATTAATGCCAGAGACATAACTAAATAAGCTGATGCTTATTTAGTTACTTTAAATGAACTCTTCAAAGATACAATTCTATTGAATACTAAAGCATCCTCCCTAGAATCTTTAGCATCAACACAGAAAAATCCCTGTCTTACAAACTGGAAGCTATCATAAGCCTTAGCATCCTTTAAAGATGGCTCCACAAGACAGTTTTTAAGAACTGTTAGTGAGTTTGGATTGAGATTCAAACTACCATCTTCATTATACACTCCTTTTTCCTCGTCCACAATATTTTCGTAGAGACGAACCTCAGCATTGAGTGCAGTTTTTGCAGCAACCCAGTGGATTGTTCCCTTTACCTTACGGCCATCTGGAGCATCTCCACCCTTTGTGGCTGGATCATAAGTACAGTGAATGCATGTAACATTGCCATTTTCATCTGTCTCGTATGAAGTACATGTAACGAAATATGCGTTCATAAGACGTACTTCATTGCCTGGGTAAAGTCTGAAGTATTTCTTTGGAGGCTCAATCATGAAATCCTCTCTGTCAATGTAAAGCTCCTTGCCAAATGGAACCTGACGGCTTCCAAGCTCTGGATTTTCAAGGTTGTTTGGAGCCTCAAGCCACTCTACATCATCACTCTCATAGTTGTCGATAACAAGCTTAACTGGGTCAAGAACTGCCATTACACGGCTGCGGCTTGTCTTAAGATCCTCACGGATGCAGTACTCAAGCATAGCATAGTCAGATGATGAATTAGCTTTTGAAACACCAGAAAGCTCAACGAATTTTCTAAGTGATTCTGGTGTGAAGCCACGACGACGAAGGGCTGCAATTGAAACGAGACGTGGATCATCCCAACCGTCTACAATGCCGTCTTCAACAAGCTTCTTGATATAACGCTTACCTGTAACTACGTTTGTAAGATACATCTTTGCGAACTCAATCTGGCGTGGTGGATTAGCAAAGCCAGCTGACTTAACAACCCAATCATAAAGAGGTCTATGGTCCTCAAACTCAAGTGTACAGATTGAATGTGTAATACCCTCGAAAGCGTCCTCAAGTGGATGTGCGAAATCGTACATTGGGTAGATGCACCACTTATCACCTGTATTGTGATGTGTCATGTGAGCAACTCTGTAAAGAATTGGATCACGCATGTTGATGTTAGGTGATGACATATCAATCTTCGCACGAAGTGTATGTGTGCCGTCCTCGTACTTGCCAGCCTTCATATCCTCGAACATCTGAAGATTCTCTTCAATAGAACGATTGCGGTTTGGATCTTCCTTACCTGGGTGCTCGAAATCACCACGGTACTCTCTCATTTCCTCTGCAGAAAGGTCTGAAACGTATGCAAGTCCCTTATTGATAAGGTCTACAGCAACCTCATACATTTTATCGAAATAATTTGACGCGAAATAAAGGTGCTCACCCCAATCAGCGCCGAGCCACTGAATATCAGCCTTGATAGAATCAACGAACTCAACCTTTTCCTTTGTTGGGTTGGTATCATCGAATCTCATGTGGAACTCACCATTGTACTTCTTTGCGAGACCATAATTTAAGATAATTGACTTCGCGTGTCCTATATGTAAATATCCATTAGGCTCTGGAGGGAAGCGTGTACAAACATGATCGTAAACGCCTTCCTTTAAGTCCTTATCGATTTCTAGCTCGATAAAATTTTTGCTTACTACTTCTTCACTCATTTTATTTATTATTCCCTTCAATTAATTTACATGTGTATGAGTAAACAAATGGTCTGAGCAATACTCGTAATTTCCATTACATTTACTGCAAAATCTGAACTCTAACTCTGGGTTAGAAAGCTCTGTGCGTCCGCAGACAGCACACTTGTGTCTGGCAATTGGTGTACCATCTCTGTACTGTGTGCGAGGTGGAGTTGCCTGACGTCTGAACTCGTTTCTTCTGTGGATTTCCTTTGGATTATATCTGTTGTAGTTTCTGGTCATCAGGAAGAATATAAGATAATTCAAAAGTGATGCAATAATTGGAACTGCAACATACCACTGTCCTGAAACAAAGTGCTCTACTATTTCAACACCTACGATAACCAGATAGAAAATAGACATCCATTTCATCTTCACTGGGATGATGAAATACAGAAGAACCTGCATATCTGGAAAGCAAGTGGAAAAAGCCAAAAAGATGGAAAGATTAATGTAGTAGGTACTAATCAGATTTCCAATGCCAATTGGTGTAGTCTTATAAATCAAGAAGTACACAACATATGTAATAAAGGCTCCAATGAGAGTAAATAGCAAACCGCCAAAGATATATACATTAAAGCGGAATGCTCCCCATGTTCTTTCAAGGGCTGTACCTAACTGATAGTACAGGAAAAACATAATAAGAGCCCAAATAAGCTGAGTCTGAGGTGGAATAATCACCCATGTAACAAGACGCCATATCTGGCCATGCAAAATATAATAAGGCTCAAGAGTAAGATAATCCAAATATGGAACACCTGTGAACCTCTGTCCAAACTGAAGTAAATAGCCGATTACGTAACCACCAATAAGATAAACAATCAGGTTGTTAACTGCGAATTTGCCAAATTTTTTCTCTAATTTATCAAGCAAAATAATACCTCCGAAAGTAAAAATTGACATAAGAATAGACTTTAAAGATTATAACCCTTTAAAGCCTATTCCCGCAACTATAATTTAATTTCTATAAAGGTTATTCCTGTAGATACTGTCGTGCGTTTTTTCTATCAATCTTTTCGTAAGGAACAAAGTAATATTTCCCCTTTGTTAGCTGTATATCCTCAGGAATTGAATTATTGAAACTCAGGCCATATGCCATTTCAGCAATAATCCTGCCCTTTTCTTTTGCATTATTTAATGCTGTCCCCTCTATAAGCCCACTCTTTATCTGTTCAATAGCCTCTGTCTGTCCGTTTACCCCAACAACCAAAGGCATTGTCTGAACACCAAATTCTTTTAGGGCATCAACAGCACCAAGTGCCATATTATCATCATTTGCCAGAATAAGCTCTATCTGTCGAGGATAGCCCTGCAAAAGGGAGTTTATCTTTGTCTGTGCCTGCTGTCTATCCCAATTGGCAATTTCATCACCAAGACGCTCAATTTCAACGCCGCCTGCAGTGATTGTGTCAACTGAGACACGGCTCCTTATAATTGCATCAGGATGTCCAGCCTCCCCCTCCAGCATCACATACTGGATAACACCATCATGATTTAAATCGATATCTTCCTCTCTATCCTCCCATGCTGAAAGTACAAGCTCACCCTGAATTCGGCCACTCTCCTCAGGCTTAGCCCCCACGTAATAAAGCTTGTCAAAGCGTCGCAAGTCGTCCTCCACAGGTTCCCTGTTAAAAAAGATAATAGGAATGTCCGCAGATTTAGCCTTTTCAATGATAACCGAAGCATCAGTCCTATCCACAAGGTTAACGCAAATTGCGTCGTAGCCCTTTTCAATGAAATCGTCCACCTGCTCATTTTGAACAAGCTGATTCTTGCTGGAGTATACTACGGTTGTAGTCACATCAACCTCTGAATCCTGACCAAGCTTCAGAAGATTTTCCTCGATATTATGCCTGATATCTTCTGTAAACGGGTCGAACTCATTGTACATTGTAACCCCAATCTTTATTGATTTGTTAATCTCCTCCTCAGGCTGATTACTTTTACAGCTACTTAAAAGACTACCTGTAACAGCAAACAGCATTAGCATTGCAATTTTCTTTTTCAAAACATCCTCACTATTTAAATTCTTAATTATTTTGCAAAAGGAAACAGAATCTTTTGGAACTTTTCTGTATACATAGATTCCTTATCAACGACATAATAAAGAGGCACCTGTTTTGCAATGGAAGAGAAAGATTTTCCTGTCAAAACCTGCTTTACTGTAATATACCCAAGGGAATAATCATCTCGATAAGCCAAAGCCTTAACCATGCCCTTATCAAGATAGTAAACAGCCTCCGAACGATTATCGATGGCATAAATATCAAAATTTTTGAAGGTAATATCTTCTTCAAAAGAATAATCCTCAAAGCTCATAGTTTTGAAGTAGATATTGGAATCTTTCAAAAGTGTACCAAGCTGCTCATCCTGCTGATTACAAAGAAGTAAAACACTATTACTGCTATTCTTCAAAATGTAGGATACTAGCTCTTTATTCATGGCATCGTCATCGCCAGTTGAAAGGAAACTAACCTTATCCTCTAAGCCCATTTCAGAAATATAATCTTCAACCTCAGAATGATAATTGCTTGAGACAACTACATAATCTGCCCCATCTTTAAGCTGACGCTTAATAGCTTCAATCTCACCCTCTGCTCCTGCTTCCACCGATGAAGTCACAAACAGTATTTCGCAATCATTATCAAGAGCAGCTGTCTCAGCACCAGTCCGAAGATTTTCCCAAAGATCCATATTATCGCCACTAACCACAAAGGATATGTTTGTCACATCTTTTGTGATTGTGCTGTAATTCACGTAGATAAAAAATTCTATGCCTATCAGCACCAGAAGGCTTAAAAAGAAGGCTATTAAAATCTTATTTTTTCTCATTTTCTACGCCTTTCTTATATTCCTCGTAGGTCAGCTTTGGAAGATGAATAATCGCTGTAGTGCCCTCATCAAGCTCACTTTCAATTGAAAGTCCATAATCATCCTTGAAATAAAGCTTGATACGCTGATTGATATTCCAGAGACCGATGCCTGAGCCCTTCCCTTTGCTCTCTGTTTTTTCCACAAGAAGATTTTCTAAAACTTCCGGCGGAATTCCCATTCCGTTGTCACGAACCTCAATATAAATATCTCCGTCCCTCTCGTAGCCCTTGATGTCAATCTCACCTTCATCATCTAAATCACCCACCGCATGATAAATGGCGTTTTCAAGAAGCGGCTGAATAATCAGCTTGATGGTGATGCAATCCTCGATTGCGGGATCAATATCTATATTAGCTTCGAACTTGTTCTTGTAGCGAACCTGCTGAATTGCTAGATAATTCTTAGCATGAGTCACTTCATCCTTAATAGAAATAATGTTATTACCCTTGCTGAGGGAAATCCTAAAAAGCGTAGCAAGACTTGTAATCATTGAAATCGCCTCAGGGTATTTTTCACATTCAATCATCCAAATTACAGAGTCCAAGGTATTATAGAGGAAATGAGGATTAATTTGGGCCTGAAGAGCATTCAATTCGGATTTACGTTTTTCCTTTTGCTCTGCAACTCGTTCATCCATCATATTTCGCATCTGTACTAGAAGTGATTTGATTGCTCGGCCAAGATGTCTGATTTCATGCGAACCACCAATATAAATTCTTTCTGCATCGAAACGGCCATCCTCAATCTCAGAAAGTGACTCTTCAAGACGTCTGATTGGATCTGTGACAATCTTTGAAATAAACACGTTACCAAAGAGAATCAAAAATACGGTAACTGAAATAATAATAAGCATAAACAGTCTAAGCTGGTTAAAATTAGAAGCCAGCTCTGAAATTGGCATAACAGATACAATACGCCAGCCAGTATAACCAACCGTTTTTACAATAACCGAACGCTGATTTCCCTCAAAGGTCTCGATATAATTGCCATCATTGTAACTGGCTGCCTTTGCATTATTCTCCTTAGCCAGACCAGAATTAATAGCACGCTGTTGTGGATGAAAAATTATTTCACCATCACCGTCTATCAGATAAACATAGCCTGCGCCACGTTCATTTACACGGGAAAACATCTGCTCAATGGCAGAATAATTCATATCAACAAGTAGAATTCCCCTGCGCTGATGGCCCATGTAATTCAAATCTACACTTCTGCTAAGGGAAACAACCCAGTAGTATCGATAATTACTACTTTCGAACATATTTTGAACATGAGGCGTTGAGAAATGAAAATTCTCGATTTTCTCCTCCGTGCTTGTGAACCAGTCCTGCTCCGTGAAATCCACACCTGATTTTCTGGTAGCAATTGGCGCAGCAGAAATAAGAGCACCATCCTGGGAAATACAGGCGATGCTGATAAGATTATCCTTATTTGCCGCATACAAAAGATCCATTTCTTTTGTCATGGTATCACTTGTCAAATCCATGTTTTTGATAACGTTGTAATACATGGAATTTGAAATACCCATCATATTTCGTAAATACGAATTAAGATTCCAGCTTATCTGGTCAATAATCTGCTCATTATTATCTATGGCAGTCTGTCTTGCAGTATTGATATAGTTTGCATAAAACGCAAGCGTCATGAAGGTCATGCTGAGAATGGAAACAACAGTAAATGACAACGAAATAATCAGCTGAATACTTCGTCTCTTGGATGCTCTTCTGACCTTTTTAAGCTGAGATTTCAGGTCTGGTAGTTTCATTGCTCATCCTTCTTCTGTCTGTACTTTGATGGAGAAATTCCATAAGCTTTCTTGAATACATAGCTAAAATAGTTAGGATCATCAATGCCCACAAGTCCCGCAATGATATAGGCCTTTTCATCAGTGTTATCAAGGAGATATTTAGCCTTTTCCATGCGAAGATCTGTAAGATAGGTAACAAAGGTGCTACCAGTCTTCTTCCTAAAAAGCGTTGAAAAATAATTTGGAGTAACATTAAGCTGGGAACAAATTTTATCTACAGATAAATCAGACTCGCTACAGTGCTCCAAAATATACGCCTTTGCTTGCTCCACGAGGTCATTATCCTTAGCAGATGGATTAACAAAATACTTTTCTAAATTTTCCAGATTGCGCCTTAGCTCAACCTCGTCATCAAGACGCACTTTTAAACGTGAAAAGAGCTGACACAGCTCATCAGAATTGACAGGCTTAAGGATATACTCCTCGACGGAAAGTTCGATAGCCTCCTTGGCGTACTCGAACTCATCATAGCCTGAAAGAATTACGAATTTGGTGGTCGGCAGCTCAGCCTTCAGCTGTTTGGAGAACTCCAAGCCATTCATGAAAGGCATATTGATATCTGTCATAACCACATCTGGGCGGCGTTCCAAAGCCATGTCCAAAGCATCAAAGCCATTGCCTGCAGAACCCACCACAATAAAGCCTAGTTCGGCCCAGTTAATCTTTTTCTCGATGGCGACGCGGACTTCCTCCTCGTCGTCTACCAACATAACATTGTACATACGCATTCTCCCTCGTAAAAACCCTAGGGATATTATAGCAAAAAAGATGCCCGAGGGCATCCTAAATCTTACGCTTTGTTACGCTATCAAGCTTATGTTGAGTCGGTAGCCTACAAGCATTGGCTGTAGCTATCAAGCTATGATATTTCTTAAGCGAGACATTTAGTCGAGCGGAGAAATCATCAGGCTTGTAAGCGTAACAGCCTGAAGGCTTGTAGGCGTAACCGACGGACTTTAATTCTTCTTACGCTTTGAGAGTACGTCTACTGTTACGGCGCCAAGGAGAACGGCTCCTTTGACAATTTTTTGGATATCGGTAGACCATCCAAAGAGGGACATACCATTATTGAGGACACCCATTACGAAGGCTCCGACAACGGCGCCGAGAATGGTTCCAGAACCACCGGCTACGGCAGCTCCACCGATATAGCAGGATGCGATTGCATCCATTTCGAAACCGTCACCAGCCTTTGGTGTTGATGAGCCGTTACGAGCTGAAAGAACGATACCTGCAATAGCTGCAAGCACTCCCATGTTGGTGTAAACCCAAAAGAATACTTTATTCGTATCGATACCAGAAAGGTTAGCTGCTTTTCGGTTACCACCAAGGGCATAAATCTGACGACCTGCCACAGTCTTTGTTGTAACAAAAGCATAGATTCCAATAAGCACTACCATGATGAGAAGTACAAAAGGAAGTCCATTGTAACGGGCGAGCTTATAGAAGAAGAACCAGATGATAAATAATTCGATTGCAAGCTTGAGAACAGTCTGCCAAGCAGGAGCAAGGACGAAATTATATTTCTTCTTTGTCTTGATTCCATTAAGCTCTGACCAAACAAGTGCTATTGAAGCAATAATAGCAACTGCGATTGATACCAAATCAAGGATTCCATCACCAAAGAAAATCTTGTAGGTTGGAAGGAAGCCTGCACCAATGAAGTTATACTCTGTTGGAAGAGGTCCCTTTGTCTGAGCCTGAAGCAAGGTATAAGTAAGGCCGCGGCCCATAAGCATTGTTGCCAGTGTAACTACGAATGGTGGAATGCTAAGGTAGGCAATAAAAAAGCCCGCGAACATACCAACTAAAAGACCAATAGCAAGTGCAGCAATAATTGCCACCCACATATTCATCTTGTAGTCCATCATCATAATACCTGCAGTAGCACCACAAAGAGCAACTACAGAACCAACGCCAAGGTCGACATTTCCAGTAAGTACGCAAAGAAGCATACCAATTGCAAGAATAACAACATAGCCATTCTGCATTACCAGGTTGTTAATATTCATAGGGGTAAGGTTTTTACCACCAGTAAGTAAAGCGAATATCAAATAAATAACAATAAGGGCAATAAACATGCCATATTGTTTCATATCAAGATTTGCTCTTTTATTTTTCATATCCATCATCATCCTTTCTATTATGCGCCATTACGCACTGCATAATCTTTTCCTGAGAAACCTCAGCACTTGTGAGCTCGCCTGCTATCTCGCCATCATTAATAACGTATATACGGTCACAGGTTCCGATGATTTCAGGCATTTCAGAGGAAATAACGATAACCGCTTTTCCCTGCTTTGCAAGCTCATTAATAACGCAATATATTTCATATTTTGCACCTACATCGATGCCTCGTGTTGGCTCATCCAAAATCAGCACATCCGGCTGAGTGAGCATCCATTTTGCCAGCACAACCTTCTGTTGATTTCCACCGGAAAGTGAACCAACCACCTGATTGATGGAATTCGCTTTTACGTTAATTCTCTTTTTATAATCTTCAGCAGCTAAAATCTCATCATTACCATTGATAACTCCATGCTTTGAGAAAAACATTGGTCGAGCTGCAATGGTCATATTTTCCTTAATATCACCAATAAGATTCAAACCATTTGTTTTTCTATCCTCAGTAACATAAGCAAGCTTATTACTAATGGCGTCTTTCACAGTATGGATATTCACTTCCTTACCATTAATCTTTACTGTTCCAGAGATTTTCTGTCCGTAGCTGTGTCCGAATACACTCATGGCAAACTCGGTACGACCAGCGCCCATAAGTCCAGCCAGTCCAACTACTTCTCCTGCCCTAACTTCGATGTTAATATCCTTCAGAACCTGACGATTAGGATCATCAGGATGATAAACGTTCCAATTTTTAACCTCAAAAATTGTATCACCGATAGTGACACCTTCTCTCACCGGATATCTATTTGTAAGCTCACGACCAACCATAGCTTTAATAACTCTATCCTCTGAGAAATCGTCAACTCCCTTTACGAGAGTTTCAATAGTTTTACCATCTCTAATAATGGTAACTGCATCTGCAACATAGCTTATTTCGTTAAGCTTATGAGAAATGATGATGCATGTAATTCCTTGTTTCTTAAGCTCAAGCATGATGTCTAAGAGCTTCTTTGATTCTTCGTCATTTAATGCAGCTGTTGGCTCATCAAGAATGAGAAGCTCAACCTTCTTTGCCATTGCCTTTGCAATTTCAATAAGCTGCTGCTTTCCAACGCCAAGTGAGTTAACTGGTGCGTTAACATTTTCATTTTCAAGACCAACCTTGGCAAGCATTTCCTGTGCGCGCTGCCTGGTCTTTGTCCAATCGATAACCCCCTTCATGGAGAGCTGTTCATTTCCCAAGAACACATTCTCTGCAATAGAAAGAAGGGGACTTAAAGCCAGCTCCTGATGAATAATAACGATGCCTTTTGCTTCTGAATCCCTTAGGTTGTGGAATTTGCAAAGCTGTCCATGGTACTCAACATCGCCCTCGTAAGTTCCATAAGGATAAACTCCTGAAAGAACATTCATCAGGGTGGACTTGCCAGCTCCATTCTCGCCACAAAGGGCATGGATTTCTCCCTTTTTCACCTGCAGATTAACATCATCAAGTGCTCTTACTCCGGAAAATTCTTTTATGATGTGCTTCATTTCCAAGATGTAATCTGACATATACTTCTCCTTTTAAAAGGTGGCGACTTTTTAAAGTCGCCACCACAACTCATCCAAATATTATTCTGCTAACTGCTCTTCTGTGTAATATCCGCCGTCAACGATGATTTCCTTGTAGTTATCCTTATCAACTGCAACTGGTGTGCAAAGGTATGAAGGAACAACAAGCTTTCCATTGTTGTACTGCTCAGTATCATTGATTTCTGGCTCTGAGCCTTCAAGAACTGCCTGAACCATTGTTACGCACTTGTCAGCAAGGAGACGTGTATCCTTGTAGATTGACATTGTCTGTGAGCCAGCGATGATGTTCTTTGTAGCCATAAGCTCTGCATCCTGACCTGTGATAAGTGGCCAATCCTCGCCAACCTTATAGCCTGCTCCCTCAAGAGCTGCCTTACATCCATAAGCAAAGCCATCAAAAGCTGTTGCACAGATGTCTAACTTCTCGTCAGCATAGAAGCCTGTGAGGTAGTTCTCGCAGTTCTGCTGAGCTGTTTCCTGAGACCATCTTAAGATACATGTGTCATCGAAAGATGTTCTTCCTGACTTACATACCAATGTGCCATTGTCAAGATATGGCTGAAGGACTTCCATAAGACCGTTGTAAAGCATTACAGCGTTGTTGTCATCCGGAGAACCCATGAAGAACTCGATTGTGTATGTCTCGCTAGTATTTGCAAGATCCTTTGACTCCTCGATGTACTTACCGATTGCTGTACCAACGCCCTTGTTATCGAAGGTTGCATAATAGCTTACAGCATCTGTGTCCATAAGAAGACGGTCATAAGCGATAATAGGAATACCAGCTTCCTTAGCCTGTGCCTCAACATTTACAAGAGCTGATGAGTCAACAGCTGCAATTACTAAGCAATCAGCGCCTGCAGCAATCATGTTCTCAATCTGAGATACCTGAGCCTGAACATCATCCTCTGCGTACTGAAGGTCAACTTCATAGCCGAGAGCCTCCAGCTTTTCCTTCATGTTGCCACCATCATTAATCCATCTTTCTGATGACTGAGTAGGCATTGCAACAGCAACTCTCTTGCCGTTTGACTCTGCAGCTGGTGCTGAATCAGAAGACTCTGTTGTAGTAGCTGCACTGTCATCTGCTGGAGCACCTGTGTCAGCAGGTCCGCAGCCTACTGCTAACCCCATAGCCATAACTGCAGTGAGCATTAAACTTAGAACTCTTTTTTTCATTTCCTTCTCCTCCTAAAAGAATGTGAATTTACGGTGGTCCCCCTGACCACCTAACTACATTTATGTTAGCAATTCACAGAATAGACATAAATATAAAATTCTACACACAACCTTAGAAATTCTACACATATCCTAGATTATCTATTCAATAATTATCAATTGTGCACCCCTTTTTTATAAACTATAAATGTCTACTATCTGAAAAGAAAAATTTCTGACAGGTAGTAGAAAAATTATGGATTTTACTACCTATAGTGGAATCATATTTTCAGGTATTAAAAATGACACTGATTCTACTATCTATATTTGAAACATACTTTTAGATAGTAAAATAGCCTTTAGTTTTAATGTCTATATTGAGGACATCTTCTCAGGTAGTAAAAAAGTCATTAATTTTACTTTCTACATAGGTGACATATTTTAAGGTAGTAAAAAAGGCCCAAGTAATTTGGACCCTTTAACAAATATTCTATACAAGTATCATTTCTACTACAAATACCACAGCGCAGCAGATAATTGCCACACGGAAGAGGCTCTGATTTAGCCAGGCCGCGATGGTGCCACAGATTAAGGCAAGAATACCTGCAAGCTTGCTTTGGGTGGCATCGATGATAGCAGGAAACGTCATTACAGCAAGAGTGACATAAGGTACATAATACAAAAACGACCTTACGAATCGACTCTTTATTGGCTTTCTGAATATGGTAACAGGTGCAATTCGTATAAGCGTACTAACAATAGCTGCAACCAATATGTAAATATAAGTCTTAATCATCATCTTCCTCCTGTGGATGCGGGAAAAGTATTGCTGCAACAGATGCTATAGCAACAGTAAGGATTATAGTCTTCGTTCCACTTGAGATATCTGCAAAGATTCTAAGTCTTGAGCCTAAATAGCTCAGAACAAATGAAATCATAATAAGAACCGCAACTATTCTATGCTTTCTGGCTTCTGGCATAATACAGGCAAGGAACATTCCATATAATGCAACCGAAAGTGCACTAACTGCTCTCACAGGCATCAACTCCCCTGCCACAATTCCACAGGCTGTCCCTAAAGACCAACATATTGCAGCAATTAAAAATGCAGCATAATTATATATTGGCTCAATATAACCTGGACGTTTGATGGTAATTGCAAACAATTCGTCAGTAACCGTAAAACCTACCAATATTCGATGAAGCATGGAAGTCTTTTCGTTAAACTTCTGGCTTAAAGCCGTGGACATCAAAAGGTATCTTGCATTTACAACAAGAGTCATTATGGCCATTTCAACATAGCTTGCACCAGCAGCAACAACGGTGTACACCGCATATTCTCCTGCACTTGCGTGATTCAAAAATGAATTTATAAATCCCTGAATTGGAGTGAAGCTGGCATTTCTGGCAAGAATTCCAAGGGAAAATGCAACAGCAAAATATCCCAAACCGATTGGAACTCCATCTCTAAAGCCATCTCGAAATACCTGTTTTTTAGAAATATTACAAGAATTATTCATAGTTTATTAATACTTTCTGTTTCGCAGAAGTGTAAAATCATATTTGTAGGAATCCTCACAAAGGAGGTTATTATGAAGCCTGGAGTATATGAATCCACACGAAAAAACGGTGATATCTACTATCGCGGCAACATAACCTATAACGGAAAGCACATCAGTATCGGAAGCTTTGACTCTGAGGCTCAGTGCAATAGTGCCTACAAAGAGGCATGGGAAATACTGAAGGATAACTCTATTACTCTGCTCTCCTATCAAAATCATATCTACAACCTTCCATTCGATAAGGTTGTTACTCTAATAAATTTTAGAGACAATCATATTTACATTAAGAATCCGATTTATCTTCAAAAAAATTACTTCGTATATTACTTGGATGCATCCACAGTTTTGAAATTTGATAACGATGACCTTTTCTATTATTCAAGTCATAAAATACAAAACCGCGGTGGACACATGTTCGTCACTGATTACGGAATGCAGTATAACATTCTGGGACGATATGGCATTAAACCATATAGCGTAATCGGACGAGATTACAAATTCGCCAATGGTGACTGCTATGATTTCAGATACTCCAATATCATTGTGATTAACAAATATCACGGGGTCTCGAAAGAAATCAAAAAGGGAAAATCAATCTATACCGCAAAAATCCACCTCAATGGCGATTTCATTGTTGGTCGATACAACAGCGAGGCAAAAGCAGCTGTAGCATACAATAAGGCAGTTGACCTGTGTAAATCCCGTGGAATGCGTAAGGTATTTCCTACTAATTTTGTGACGGAATTCTCCCCGCGTGAATACGCTGACGTCTATACAGAGTTGAAAATTTCCTCGCACCTATACAAATTCTTCAAGAATAAAAACTTCCGCGAAGCCTAAAAAAGGCCACCCGTTACGCACTCAAGCCTTGGTATTACTCCGTCGCGAGATTGGCTCCTTGAGTAACACCAAGAGCTAGATAGCTACGGGTGGCTCGAATAAAGAATCTTAGTTATTTATAAATTTATCTTCCTCATTATTCCAAGAGTAGAGCTTACGAACTTCTTCGCCAACCTTCTCAGATGGGTGCTCAGCTGCAAGCTTTCTCATAGCCTGGAAGTGTACCTGACGTCCAGCTGGTGACATATCAAGTAAGAATTCCTTAGCAAATGTTCCGTCCTGGATATCACTTAAGATCTGCTTCATAGCCTTCTTTGTATCCTCTGTGATAATCTTTGGTCCAGTAATATAATCGCCGTACTCAGCTGTATTTGAAATAGAATATCTCATTCCTGCAAAACCTGACTGATAAATAAGGTCAACAATAAGCTTCATCTCATGGATACACTCAAAGTATGCATTTCTTGGATCGTAACCAGCCTCAACAAGTGTCTCGAAGCCTGCCTGCATAAGTGCACAAACACCACCGCAAAGAACTGCCTGTTCACCGAAGAGGTCTGTCTCTGTCTCTGTTCTGAATGTAGTCTCAAGAACACCAGCACGAGCTCCACCAATACCAAGCGCATAAGCAAGTGCAAGGTCAAGAGCCTTTCCAGTAGCATCTTGCTCTACAGCAACAAGACAAGGAACACCCTTACCTGCAAGGTACTCAGAACGAACTGTGTGTCCTGGTCCCTTAGGAGCTATCATAGTAACGTCAACATCTGCTGGTGGCTTAATGCAACCAAAGTGAATGTTGAAACCATGAGCAAACATAAGCATGTTACCAGCCTCAAGGTTTGGCTCGATGTCCTTCTTGTACATATCAGCCTGCTTCTCATCATTGATAAGAATCATAATGATATCAGCCTTCTTAGCTGCTTCTGCTGCTGTGTAAACTGTAAGTCCCTGCTTCTCAGCCTTAGCCCATGACTTAGAGCCTTCGTAAAGACCGATAATGACATCGCATCCACTCTCCTTAAGGTTGAGTGCGTGTGCGTGACCCTGGCTACCATAACCGATAATAGCTATTGTCTTACCTTTCAATAATGAAAGATTGCAATCTTCCTGATAATAGATCTTTGCTTCCTGTGACATTCTTTTATCCTCCTACTTTTGTTTGTATTATAAAATTACAACATCATCGGAGCCTCTTGTAAGACCTGTAACTCCAGTTCTCGCGAGCTCCAAAATATCGTAATCCGCAAGCATATCTAAAAATGCTGCCAACTTATCCTGATTTCCAGTAACCTCAAGAATCATTGAATCATGTGTAACATCAACAACCTTGCCATGGAAAATCTCAACTATTGTAAGCACATCCTGTCTGTCTGTATTTCTAGCAGAAATCTTTACAAGCATAAGTTCTCTCTTAACAGACATACCATGCTCCAAAACCTTCAAATCAACAACATCTGTAAGCTTTGAAACCTGCTTTTCAATCTGATCAAGAACCTGCTCATCACCATGAGTAACAATTGTAACTCTGGTGTATCTAGGGTCAGCTGTGACTCCAGATGAAAAACTATCAATATTGTAACCTCTGCGTGAGAATAAGCCAGAAATACGGCTTGCCAGACCTGGTGTGTTTTCAACTAATATTGAAAGAACTTTTGTAGATTCCATATAATTAAACTCCTTTATTACTTCACTACTGTGAAGTATGAAACTAAATAAAATAATATCACAACTGACTAATATGTCAATATAAAAATATAATGATGATTATTTTTACAGAATAATCTCTAATAGAATAACCCCTGTCTCCTGTTATGGAGAGTCAGGGGTATCCATAATGTAAAAAAATTTTTAGTTTTCAGGTGCAAAGTTTACTATATTTACATTACCATTGATAGCTTTATCAGATGTATACTGCTTAATAATATTTTCCATCATAAGGATTATAAAGCCCCATCTGTATTGGCTGCCTCTTGTCCTCATAGCATAGTGTAATATAGAAATCCCTGAACTCAAAGCCCTGTTTAGTCCATTCGATATTGCCCTTTTCACAATCACAGTACTCACTGTAATCTATCCACTGGAGAACCTGCATCAAAGGTCTGTCCATCATCTTGCAGGTAGCTTCTTTGAAGGTCCATACCTCAGTGAATTTTTTATCTACCTCAGCCTTCTTAATCGACTCCAAATACTCAATATCATATCTGGTAAAGAATCGCTTCACCAAATCCGGATCGTATTTACGAATTCTTTCAACATCAATTCCAACAGGCTTATCAGAAATAGCTGCCACAGCAAAAAAATCTGCATGACTCAAACTGAAATCAACATTCTTCGGTTGAATAAAAATTGGTTTCCCCTGAGAGGTCGTTGAATAAACATAGGGTCTTTGGATGTGGTTCTCCCACAAAAGCTTTTCTAAAAGATGGGCAGCGCCTAGTCTCTCACACTTCCCCTTTAGGGTTTTGGCCTCATCAACATGAGCCCTCCTCTGAGGACTTATCATGTCATAAACTTCATCAAATATGAAAGGATTTTGTAGTGGTTCACAATTGTAAGCAGCGGCTTTAATCATAGGCTCCCCCTGTTCTTATTTAAAAATAGGTATTTGCGAAACTCATTTAACCTTAACAAAAGAATTCTGGAACGCTTTTTTGATGGCAAAGACGTGAACTGGGCTGATAAATCCCATCTTAGGCGCACTTGAATAAGGCTGATGTCTTATTAAGTTGGTAAGCCCTATGCTATGAGGGGCTTGAGGCTTCTGATGTATTCATGGTGATGAATCTTGTCAGCAAGTACTACAGATATAAGCTGAGTAATTCCTGCAAGTATCAGATCAGCATGCAGAGTCTTCTCATTTTGAGTGCGGCGTCCAGCCAAACAAAGATTATCCTTCATATGGTTGTATTGATAGAGATAGGCATATCAATACAACGGCTATATATTGGCTAATATTTTTAACTATTTTGAACTATTGACCAGGAAGGGTAGTTGAAACACGCTTCAATCTATCGGTTAAATGGGTGTTTATCACAACCTAAGTTGTATAGAGAAATACAGGACTAAAAATTCACACCAATTTTTAATCCATTTCTACAAAAATAGACATAATCTGATAACTTCAGTTAAAAAACATCAAGTCCCACAAAGCCTTATCTTATCGACTCCATGAGACTTGACAAGCTTAGACAAAGTTCACTAATTTATTCTAAAACTCGAGTGCTAATAATTTATAAATTCTTGTTTTTCCTCAGAAAATCAAAAACCTATTAACATTTTAGAATTACTGTGAAACCTAACTTCTTGGATACACTGCTACCACTTTCTTTTTACTTGTAGGGATAGAGGTTATTATCAAAAGTAAGCCTACCAAGAAGATTAAAAATGCCATATACATCATGTAAGAATCATCATCTCCTGTTTTAGGCATATCCTTTGCTGCACTGGCCGTAGAACCTTGGGCGGACTGCACGGCAGGCGCAGGCGCTGCCCCAGCGGGAGCCGACACTGATGTAGCTGCAGCGGATTGTGCTGGCTGAGCAGGTGCGGGTGCACTACTGCTCTGAGAAGAAGATGAGCTACTTTGAAAGCCTGATGAAGGTGCGCCACCGCCTGAAGGCTGTGCACTTCCACTTCCACCGCTATCTCCTGAGCCCCCGCCACTTGAAGGCTGTGTGCCACCTCCACTGTTGCCACCTGAACCTCCACCTGAATCACCAGATTCGCTACTACCATTTGGTGTATAAACTAGAGCATATTCTGAAAAGTGAGTGGTGGTAAACTGAACATACTTCCCCCCATTTACCTCTACTATAGTTGTGTCAAAAGTCTCAAGACTTCCATCAGAATTAATGCCAACGACTTTAATCGTTCCCTTGCTTACATCCATAAGTAATGGAATAGACATCGTTATAGTACAGCTTCCAAAATCACTTACAGCATTTCCAGTACCATCAACCAAAGAAAAATTAACAGGCACTAAATAATCCGAATTGGTAATGGTCAATAATGTTTGAAAGGCAGCTCCATCTGATTCAGAAACCTTCAGCTTGTAGGAGCCATTTCCATTGCTTACATTTGCTGATTGCACAGAAAACGGCTTTTTTATGTAATCCCTATCGTCAGATACTATTACACCCGACTCCCCAGTTCCATCTATAGCAACAAATTTTATTTGAACATCACTTGGATGAGTAGCATTAAAATTAGTCACATATTGTTCTGCTGTACTACCTGTGTATCCAAGAATTGTTAAATCATGGCACCTTCTATGATCATAAAAATCTTCATAAGGATTTATACTCTCATCTTCGAATACCAAATCCTTGTTATTCACAATAATTGACGTTGACCATCTAGTACTATTAGTTGACGCACAATAAAAAGCATTCTTTTTTAATTCTTTCTGAGCCTCTGTCAATGTAATGCTGCTAAATGATTCTAATATAAATGTTTTAGACGGAACTGTAGACATAGCACTAGGAACTGCCACATCACATGGTGTAAAATATGCACCGAGAAAAGCATCCTCTCCAACCTGTTGCAATGAATCTGGAAGTGAAAAATCATATATATCTCTATGCCAAAAAACACGTTCAGCCATACTTGTGATAGTCTCAGGATAACTAATTGTGCTCTTATCGACAGGAACATATAACAATGTGCTTTGCGCTTTGTCGTACACACACCCATCATATGAACTTAAATAAGGATTATTCTCATCAACTATAATATCTTTACAATTAAATGCATCAAATATTCCTGAATAATAACCATCAAAAAACTCCTCACCGCACCATCTTGATAAATTAAATGTAGATGGTAAAAAAATTCGTTCTGTACCATCAGTTGAAATTAAATTTATCTGATAATTACATGATAATGAACCAATCAGCTCCGATACAGTAACAACCCCTTCCGGGATGTGCATGTCACCAGTTATATTTTTTGTATTTGTGAGTAATACCCCATTTTCTACTATAAATTCAGGTTTACTAGATGTACTGTCATTGACTTTCCCGAAAAAGACAACCCCCTTATTGAATATATCATCCTGAACAGTAAACACATCTACATCTAAATCAAATTTTCCGTCAACAATTCTATATTCTCGCGTATATTCATCAATAGCGGCATTATTACTCCTTACAAACATACTTTTATCTTCACCTACTGAGGGAATATCAAATTTACTTGGTACAGGAAGCATAATTCTAGGATACTTCTCCAATCCATAAACTTCATTCCCTGAAGCATCCAACGCCCTTATTTTTATTCCAAAATAGTTGTCATAATATGTGGAAACCCAGGTCTCATCAGGTATTGTATAGTCCTCTATCTCGATGCTAGCTACAGTATAACCTTCTGACACCTCACCATCATAAAATTTCACACTTGCCGTAGCTCCGTCAAATTCAGGAAATGAGCTTTTATTTACTACCTGAATATTTAAAGAATCCGCCTTTACATCCCTTGGCATTATAAGCATGATTACAGAAAGGACTACCAATGAAAATCCTAATATTCTCTTAAGTAATCTTAGTTTTCTCATTTTTCTTCCCTCCCAACTATAACCAGCCTGCCATTTTTCTTTGAATACTCACAGGTGGACAAGGTAACCAGCTTATCTCCCCATGAAGCTGTTACTCCTGTATCATAAAGTGCTATTTCCTTTATACCTTCTATATACTCATCAAAGCTGTGGGTATCATTGATTTGAATATATTCATAGTATTCAAAATCTGTAGTCTCATCATTGTAAACAGATGAGCGAAATACAGCCATTATCTCATAAGTTCGATTTTCATATAATGTTGATATCTCTATCTGAGGATGTGAAATATAATAGTCCTCATCCGTATAATATTTTAAGGTGCCAAACATAGCTCCAGATTTCTTATTGTGACCATGAATTAGCCAATTCACATCATCACCGCTAGGATTACATCTTTTATCCAGAACCAGAAGTCCGTTTTTGTCTTCCTCCTTGCCAAAATTATGAGAAAGATAATAGTCATTATCTCCATCTAAGTACATTATTGGATAACTGATCTCTGTATCCGGAATTGAAAGCCATCCTGCTATATCAGAGTTCTGTTCATAAAGCTCCGCAAATTTAGGGAGTATTTGAGGTTCAGGTTCTACCACAACTTCACTCTTTGCATTTTCTATATCATATGCCATTTTTTCAATGGCTTGCTCCATTTCCGCTATTTGTGTTTGAAGATCTTCAACCTCCTTTTTATGAACATATACTTTGTATCCTCTATAGCCCAGAGTCCCCACCATTACAAGTAGTCCTAAACATACCGGAAAAAGCAAAAACCTAATCAGACGTTTACGTCTCTTTGATAAAATATACCTTTTTTCATAATGAATAGCTGGTTGCGTATTATTCACTGTAATATCCTCAACATGCTGTTCAATAAACCCCATAAGTCATAAAGTTTATTAGGCGTTTGCAAAACGCCACAAGCCGCGTAAATGCGGCATTTTTTGTTAACTAAAAAAGAATAACTCCTCACTGATATGGTACAATAGAATTGACGAGAAACCACTGTACTAACCAAGGAAGGAGTTATTCTGATATATATGATACCATATAAACAGCTTTCTTTGGCTGATATTTATTCAGACTGCCAAGATAAACTTGAAAATGACAAGCCTGCGTTTCTGGCTCTATTAGAAACCTATATCAATCTTGATGAAATTATCCCGATTTCTTTCAGAAATCATTTCTATGCATCAACGGGCAGAACCCGTAAATACCCTTTGCAAGCGCTACTTTGGGCGCTTATTATTCAGCGGATTTTTTCTATTCCAACTGACCAGCTCTTACTGACTTTTCTTAGCTATTCAAAACCACTTAGAGAATTCTGTGGTTTCACAAAAGTTCCAGATGCTTCCAAAATAACTCGTTTTAAACAAGACTTTCTCAATGATTTGCAACTCGTCTTCGATAATCTCGTTGATGTTACAGAGCCTATCTGTCAGGCCATAGATGCTGCTAAAGCTGACATGACAATATTTGACTCATCTGGCATTGAAGCTTTTGTTACTGAAAGCAATCCCAAGTATGCCAACCGTATAGTTAAGCAGTTAAAAGCTTATGCTAAAAATAATGGCTTCGATAAAGGTTATGATCCATACAAAGCAGCCTACGGTTCAATGCCTAGTCATGCATCTGCTAATCCATAAATAAAACAACTATATATAAATGGTCATTTCTGTTATGTTTTCAAGTTTGGAATTGTGACGAACGGTTTAGGTATTGTTCGCCATATTTCCTTCTATAACAAAGATTTCATGGCATCTCATCCTGAGATAATCGTCGAGAAGAAATCAGATTCTCCTGACGAAGATAAATGTGTTCACGATGCGAAACTTTTAATCCCAACACTTAAGGATTTCTTTGATAAGCACCCTTTGATTAACCCAAAGACTTTTCTTGGAGATGCTGCATTTGATTCAGCGCTCCTATACAAAGAGTTACTAACTGGCAATACCTTTGGCAAAGATGCTCATTTCTCAAAAGCATATATTCCACTGAATGCGAGGTCAGGAATCAAAAATCCTGATTGTAAAATAAATGTAGATGGAATACCTTGTTGCCCTAATGATGATAGTCTTCCAATGAAATTTGAAAGTTCATCAACCAGAAAGAATGGGCTTGTTCGATTCAAGTTTGTATGCCCAAAAATCAAATATGTCTATGATAAAAACACAAAGAAATCGCATCGCAAATGCCTATGTGATAATCCATGTACATCATCCTCTTGCGGTCGAATGATTCATATCTATCCCGAAAAAGATCTTAGAGCTTATCCAGGAGCTATTCGTGGAACCCAAGAATGGGAATCAACTTATAAAATTAGGACCGCGGTTGAGCGAGACATTAATCACATCAAAGAAAACCTTTGCCTTGCTGGACGCAGAACTCAAAACGAAAAAACTCTTCATGCTGATCTGATACTTGCTGGAATAACTCAGCTTGTAACTGTCATTTTGGCTGATAAAATTAACCACCATGAATTTGTCCGTAGCCTGAAACCTTTAATCGCTTAGGACTTACCAACTTCATAAGTCAGGCTTATTTAGTGCGCCTAAAATTATCTTTCAAAAGTAATTCCGCGCCTATGCGCGAAATATCCGATTTTATAATCAAGATTGCGGACGAGCGTCAGCGAGTTTCGCAATTACCTATTATTTAAAAATTATACCATAGTGCCTAACTATGTGTGGTAAAATAATTGTGAACAATTGTTACTATTCCATTATGAATGTGGGTGGAGTTACTGTGAATAGTAACTTATCTATAGTTGGGGAGGCTGTGAGTTCTATGAGATTTCTTATCTTTGAAATGAAAACAGTATGCTACAATTCATATCTTTATTTTGGTGACTCTCTTGGTGAGGCTCTTACAAAGCTTGGCCACCAGGTGGAATATTTCAAGGTTGATGAAGATGCTCTAGATGATTTAGAGCAATATATTGGCAAAAGCTACGATGCTCTCATAGATTTCAATTCTGACCTACCTCGGGCACTTATGGATGACGATTCTTACTTCTTAGACCATGTGGATGCACCATTTTTTGATGTAATTTTAGATCATCCACTATATCATCATGATACGCTTAAGCATAAGCTCAATAATTTTCATGTAGTATGCCTTGATTCACTCCACAAGGCTTATATCGAAAAATACTATCCACACATTAAATCTGTAACTGTAACCCCTATGACTGGCGAGCTTGCCTTTGGTCATGATTCAATTGACTGGGACAATTGGGAATTGCGACCTTATGATATTCTCTTTTCTGGCACCTATACTGACCCTGTCAGAATCGAAACAGCCATTAATAAAATGCCAGAAATAATCTCAGAAAACGTATATACGTTAATTGATATGATGAAAGCAGATAGCACTATGACCATAGAGGCTGCCGTAGATATTCTTGTGGAAAACGAATTCTATGAATACATCAATTCAGATAAGCCATTACACACCCAGACCTTTTATTTGGCTGATACGTATATACGCTGTCTAAATAGAAAGAAGCTTGTGCAGGCACTGGATAGAACCGGATATGAATTCCATTTATTTGGTGCATTGTGGGAAGAACTAAACCTAAAACACGCCGAGCTTCACAGAGAAATACCATTCAATCTCACCTTTACCGTATTTGCGAAGTCAAAAATCAGTGTAAATATTATGCCAAACTTTAAAGCAGGAAGCCACGACCGTGTCTTCTCAGGTCAGTTAAATGGAGCTGTTTCTCTTACAGACTCTACTACGCTCTTACAAAGCGAATATAAAGATAATCAAAGCATCCTATTTTACAGCTTAGATGACATTGATGCCGTAACTGAAAAGGTAAACTCTGCCCTTTCAGACCCTTCTAATCTCAAAAAAATAGCCCAGGCAGGCTACGACATAGCGTCGATAAACCATACCTGGGATAATATTGCACATAAAATATTATTCACAATTAAGAATTAATCTATATTCTGCATTTCCTGATAAAAATTGAAGTAATCCTTACGACCCTGTTTCGTAAATTCAATAGCTGTACGTGGGTGCTGGTTCAAAAGGCCTGTTGCAAGGTACTGCATATCGTAGCCCCAAACAACTCCCTGTTCCTTAAGCGGAAGCATATAGTCTTCTACGAACTTAATTGCATAGCGCTCTTTATATTTTGGATTCTTGAGGAAGCCAAGTAAAAGCTCCATGGCACAGTTTCCAGCGCCACGTCCCATAGAACAATATGTTCCGTCAAGGTAATCAACATCATCACCAACAGCCTCTATAGTATTTGCGAATGCAAGCTTCTGATTGTCGTGAGCATGCATACCAACCTTCTTACCATATTTAGCGGCTGCGTTGCAGTAAACATCTGCGATACGCTCAATCTGTTCTGGATAGAGTGAACCGTAGCTATCTACAATATAAATGCAGGAAATTGGAGTCTGGCAAACAATATCAAGAGCAGCCTTTACATCCTCCATTGATGCAGTAGAGATAGCCATAATATTACAGGTTGTCTCGTAGCCCTTCTTGTCAGCATCTTCTATCATTTCGATAGCACCTGGTAACTGGTGAAGATAGGTTGCCACACGAATCAAATCAACAGGGCTTTCAGCCTTTGGGTGAATATCCTCCTTGTAGTTGCAACGGCCAACATCAGCCATGATAGCAAGCTTTAAGTCAGTATTATTATCTCCAACTATTTTTCTAATATAGTCATCAGATGAAAACTTCCATGGTCCAAACTTCGACTCATCGAACTGCTCCTTATCAGCACGATAGCCCATTTCCATGTAGTCAACTCCCGCCTTAACATTAGTCAAATAAAGAGCCTTTGCAAACTCATCAGTGAAATAGAAATCATTTACAAGACCTCCATCTCTCAAAGTTGCATCAACTACACGTACGCTTTCTCGCACAGCAAGAAGCTTTGAAACCTCTTTCATCTTTCGTATCCTCCTAAGTATGTCGTTCTGCTTTAGCAATTAAAAGTGGTAAAGTAATTATAATCGTACAACAACGCAAAGTCAAGGCAGCGTAAATTTGTACTCGGAAATCACAGAAAAGACTATCCCTGTGTTTTTGTGACAAGAATTAGATTTGTGATTATCTTACTATTTTTCTATTCTAAAAGGAAGCCCTGCTCCGCAGCCCTCTGATTTTGGTTTAAAAGCCGTACTTTTTTGTACGACAATTAATCCTTCGTTTGCTTGTTGATATTTTATCTGCCTTGAAATGGGTGTCAAGGACTTCAGCCTTCGGTGCGTAGCATCCTTGACTCCCATTTCTGGGCAGATACACTGTAAATCAAGCAAATGAAAGATTAGGTTTGTGCGAAGCACGTTTATTAAAGGCAACACCGTCAGGTGTTGTTTCCTTTTTACAGCTTTCCATTCAACATAAACAATAGCTGCTTACTATTTTGAACACTCATGCTTGAATGAATTGCCTCTGAATATTTACCGTATTCTCGCAATAGCTGACTTCTCTTGTTTTTTTCTGATGCCAGGACATCATTAGCAGTCAATATAACTTCTTTTGCCCCCGCTGCCATCGGCAGTTCTTCTTTTTGGAATTTTGCAAGTTCAAGCATGTCTTCATCGTTATAATAATACTCACGCAGACGAGCCATCTGATTTGCTCCATGTTTACTCCAACCCATCGCTTGCGTACTCATTCTACTAGATAACACATGATATACATGCCCTTCTGCCGAACAAGCCAACACTCCTTCATGTTTTCTTAAGCGATATTTAGCTGCCATCCAATTTGAACTTATGTAATCAGCTGATGCCGATATTTTTGCAAGTATATTTTCTGAGGAAGTGTATTCTTTTAATCTATCAACCAGTTTTAGAAAATCAGCATTTGTTTTGCTTCTTATCGTTTTATATATTTCAATCCTTACATCATCTTTAGAATCCTTCATGTGTGAAATCATTCTAGAAACATGCTCTGATATATGAAATTCATCTAATACAAATGTTACATTGGCTAAACCTCTATATCCAGTTTTTATCCATGCTCCTCCGTCAGCATTTATATATATTTTCTTTATTTTTTCTACATCATATGTTGCCTCTACATAATCAAAAACTTCCTTCCATAACTCTTTATTGTCCTGTTCATCTCCACGACAAAAATAGTGTGTTCCAACAAGTCTATTTCGTTTACTTCTCGGTGCTTCAGGCTCTATTCCTTCAAATACGTAGATAATCTTATTAATAGAACCATTTAGCTTTCTGCCATAATCGTTGTACTCCAAATCACCACGCACATCCTTAAACTGGAGATGATAGTGATCCTCATCTGCATCTATATATAAATAATCCACTTCCTTTTTAATTTCGGGAATCTGGAAATTCTTTGGGAATTTTGTTTTATGAAGCAGATTTTTTACAGTTGTTTTAGTAACCCCTTCAGGAATAGATGCTACCTCACCAGCCTTCCGATATGAAGTCTGAACAGCTTCACTATAAATGTTCGCCATAACGTCTTCTGTCATCTGCTGATTATCGCCTAGACCAATCAACTTATCTAACAGATAGCATAATTCTTCCTTCTCATCTGAATTAGTGTTCTTTGAAACGTATAGTGCTCTTGTAAAAGTAACTCTTCCAAGAGTTGTAAGAACCTGTCTCGCATCAGCTTTATGTTCAACATTCCATAGGCGTTTTCTCTTTGGTAATTCCTTTAGAAGTATATCCATTTCCTGCAACACAGATTGAATAAATAATCGTCCTAACTCATCTGTTTCCTTCTTAGTTGCAATGACCAATTCAGCTAAAGACTGTGGATTCTTATAAAAATCAATCTTAGCATCATATAAATTTGTGATGAAAACATCTGCGAAATACTTTATAATTTCTTCCATAAAAAGAACATCCTCCCTTGTTTTATTGTTTTCGCAAATCAATAATTTATCACAAAAGAGGATGTTCTTTTTTTATTTGTTTAATTTTCCGATAAAAATTTTACTCTAGCCAAAGTCAATCGATTAACCAAAGCGTAGCCATAAACTAAGCCACAAGTAACTATCAATCCCTCTTGTAGGTATCAAGCTCTTTGGTTTCTCAGTGAGACATGTAGTCGAACAGAGAAACCTAAGGCTTGTAGCCGTAACAAGAGTCTTAATACCTAGGATTGAGAGTGTAACTTGCGACGTAAATTTATGACTTCTTGATTTTCTGAGGAAAATCAAAAACCTATACTATCTCGAATTTCTGAGTTGATGCATTGAGCTGCTTTGTAACTTCATTGTTTTGATCCATAGCCTCTGTAATGCCTTGGATTTCCCCAACAATCTCAGTTGCTGAAGCTGCACTCATTCCAATCGCACTTGAGCTTTCCTGTACAGAACTTGAAATGCTCTCAATTCTGTCAGCCATCTCATTCATTACAAAATTGAGATTATCAGCCTTCTCAGAGAAGGTTCCAAGCATCTCCTCTATCATTGTAGCAGTGTTCTCATACTTAACACCAGTGTCAACAAAGGCATCGTAGTCAGCCAATACATTTTCATTAATGAAGTCAATAACCTGAATAGCGTTATCCGAAAGGGACTTAACTGCAGCAGTAACCTTAGAAGAAATCTCCTGAATGTTACCAGCTGTATCGCGGGAATTTGCTGCAAGAGCACTAATCTCATCTGCAACTACAGCGAAGCCCTTACCAGCTTCACCTGCACGAGCGGCCTCGATTGAAGCATTAAGCGCAAGAAGATTTGTCTGGCTGGCAATATCAAGAATTTCATTTGTAAGGTCGCCAATCTGATTAACCTGTTCAGATTCCTTAACAGAAACTTCAAGAACCTTCGACAGCTCTTCCATCTTCTTTCCAGTATTATCTTTCTTACTGTTGGCTTCCTTCTTAATTGAATCAGCCGCATCTTTGATTTCATTAGCCTTTTCAGCACCTGCTTTAGCCTCTGCGTCAATTGCATTTGTTGCCTCTCGAACCTGAAGAACCTTATCATTCAAATCCTCTGCTGTTGCAGATACACTTTCCATAGATGCTGCCAGCTCTTCCATTGCTGCAGATGTATTTGTTACATTATCACTAGCACTTTGGATCTTTACAATAACACTATCTGCAGATGATGTAAGAACTGTTGCTCCATCCTTAACATCTCTGATTACACCCTGCAATGTTCCTAAGAACTGATTGATACAATCAGATATAAGTGCAAGCTCTGTTTTTGTTTTTGTGTTTATTCGGGCAGTTAAATCGCCCTTGCCCTTATTGATATTATTAATGATAGCTTGTAATTCATATGAAATACCAAGTATAGTCTTATTAATTCTAACAAATGAAAGTACAAAGCTAAGTATAATCAAGACAACAACCATCGCCATGACTATATATCCCTTTACAGAAACCTGGGCAATGTACCTATCCAAATAAGCGCTAAAGCCCACGCTTAGAGAATTAATTCCCTCATCAATAGCATCTAAAGCATCATATGTTGCAACAAGGCCTGTTCCGTAATCACCAGTTACACAGCCAATTGCTCCCGTAAAATCACCTGATATGATAAAGTTTTCCACAGCACCAGCTGCAGCAACTAATGCCTCTGCGCTAGCTCTGAGATTATCAACTCTCTCCTGCCCATCTGGTAGGTTTCCAACCAGTATACTAGCATCCAAATAATCAAGATGAGAGCCAATATCATTCATATAACCTTCCATCTCCGCAAATTCTTCAGCTGGCATTTCCTTGCCTGCCTCAAGTTGTCCTAATGTACGATTAATTTCAGCTGAAATATGAACTACATCTTGACGTAATGCAGCCGATTCCTGTGCGCAAATAAGTTCCTTTTCACTTGCTACTAAAGCCTGTGACTTTACGCTTTGCATAGCTGAGTTGGAAATCACTGCATATATTATAAATGCCGCAAGTATAGCAACATTTACAATTATGTTTTGAAAAGAAATTGATTGGAAAAAGTTGCCTTTATTATTTTCAACAACCTTTCCAACAGCTTTAAGATTTTCCTTTTGCTCAGCTGTAAGATTTTTATCAAGCCTCTGTTTTATTTTCTCTTGCCTTTCTTCTGTTTCCATTGCGCACCCCCATTTAAATTAATGTTAATGCCTAATAATTCCGTTTAAAAAATTATATACCCATACGTTTTAATTGGTTAAGAGGTGTCACAAAAAATACATATAATGTTTAAAAAATGTACAATTTCTATGGATTTTTATGAGATAAAACATTTGATTAATCTCATTTTAAAAACTAAAAAAGAGCTCTTGGATAAACCAAGAGCTCTAAAATACAATATAACAATGACAGTCGGGCTCATTTAAAGAAATCTCCTTTGGAGATTTGAGCCCTCCAGTACAATTTTGTGAAAGCTTTCAGCTTCCCCAAAAATGTAATTTAAAACTTACCAGCAGTAGCAGCTTCCTCAACTGATACGGCTACAGCAACTGTAGCACCTACCATTGGGTTGTTACCCATACCGATAAGACCCATCATCTCAACGTGTGCAGGAACTGAAGATGAACCAGCGAACTGAGCATCTGAGTGCATACGTCCAAGAGTATCTGTCATACCGTATGAAGCAGGACCTGCTGCCATGTTATCTGGGTGAAGTGTACGTCCTGTACCACCGCCTGAAGCAACTGAGAAGTACTTCTTACCAAGGTCTACGCACTCCTTCTTGTATGTACCAGCTACTGGATGCTGGAAACGTGTAGGGTTTGTAGAGTTACCTGTGATAGAAACACCAACGTTCTCGTGGTGCATAATAGCAACACCTTCCTGAACATCATCAGCGCCATAGCACTTAACTGTTGCACGAAGACCATTTGAGTATGCCTTCTCAGAAACGATGTTAAGCTTTGCTTCCTTGTAATCGTACTTTGTCTCAACAAATGTGAAACCATTGATACGAGAAATAATCTGTGCAGCATCCTTACCAAGACCGTTAAGGATAACACGAAGAGGCTTCTGACGAACCTTGTTAGCCTTCTCAGCGATACCGATAGCGCCCTCAGCTGCAGCGAATGACTCGTGACCTGCGAGGAAGCAGAAGCACTCTGTCTCCTCCTCGAGGAGCATCTTTCCAAGGTTACCATGTCCAAGACCTACCTTACGGTGATCAGCAACAGAACCTGGAATACAGAAAGCCTGAAGACCCTCTCCGATTGCAGCAGCTGCATCAGCAGCCTTACGGCAATCCTTCTTAATAGCGATTGCAGCACCTACAGTGTAAGCCCAGCAAGCGTTCTCGAAGCAGATAGGCTGAATCTTCTTTACCTGCTCGTATACATCAAGACCTGCATCCTTTGTAATCTTCTCAGCTTCTTCGATTGAGCTGATACCATACTTATTAAGGACAGCATTGATCTGATCAATTCTTCTTTCGTATGATTCAAATAAAGCCATTTTAGTTTCTCCTTTCCTATATTATTCCTGACGTGGATCGATAATCTTAACAGCATCGTCAACACGACCGTACTGGCCCTTTGCCTTCTCCCATGCTGTGTTAGGATCATCACCCTTCTTAATGAAGTCTGTCATCTTTCCAAGAGAAACAAACTGGTAACCGATAACTTCGTTATCAGCATCAAGTGCGATACCTGTTACATAGCCTTCAGCCATCTCAAGGTAACGAACACCCTTTTCCTTTGTTGCGTACATTGTACCAACCTGTGAACGAAGACCCTTTCCAAGATCCTCAAGACCAGCACCAACTGCAAGTCCGTCATCAGAGAATGCAGACTGTGTACGTCCGTAAACGATCTGAAGGAAAAGCTCTCTCATAGCTGTGTTGATAGCATCACAAACAAGGTCTGTATTAAGAGCCTCAAGGATTGTCTTACCCTGAAGGATCTCTGCTGCCATAGCAGCTGAATGTGTCATACCTGAGCAACCAATTGTCTCAACAAGAGCTTCCTCAATAACACCATTCTTAACATTTAAAGATAATTTGCAGGCACCCTGCTGTGGAGCACACCAGCCAACACCGTGTGTGAAACCGCTAATATCAGAAATCTGCTTAGCGTGTACCCATTTTCCCTCCTCAGGGATAGGAGCTGGTTCATGCTTTGCGCCCTTTGCTACAGGACACATGTTTTCTACTTCTTTTGTGTAAATCATTGTAGAACTCCTTTCTTCGTTCAATATGATACCATTATGTAAAATACTACATGAATGACATATTTATTAACGCGACATAAGCGCGTTATTGATAATATTTTCTCACTTTCCAAAGATTTAGTAAAGTACTCTTTTGCATTTTTGTTAAAAAAATACCAATTAAAAACATTAAAAAAATCTGGAGCTGCGCCCGCAGCTCCAGAATATGAGTAAAGAAGAAGAAAATGTCAATATAGCAACAGCTAATGTTATACATTATTTTCCCCTTAAAACATGTATATCAAAACCTTTAGTATGTTATATTTATAGAATTAATTTTTCTTAACTATGTTGTCCTGGCTCTTAAAAATACTATCTGCTTCAACAACTCCACGTACTGGTGAAAGTGGATAGATGTTAGAACGTGGACAAACTACTGTACCAGGATTAAGAACTGAGTTGCAACCAACCTCTACATTATCTCCAAGCATAGCGCCAAACTTCTTTAATCCTGTTTCAATTTTCTCTCCATCCCTTGCTTTTACAACTACAAGAGTCTTATCACTCTTTACATTTGAAGTGATTGAGCCAGCACCCATGTGTGACTTGTAGCCAAGGACTGAATCGCCAACATAGTTGTAATGTGGAACCTGAACATTATTAAAAAGAACAACATTCTTAAGCTCTGTCGAATTTCCAACCACACAATTCTTACCAACGATAGCTGAACCTCTGACAAATGCACACTGTCTAACCTCAGCCCCCTCATCAATGATAAGTGGCCCATTTAAGTAGGCAGAGTCAAAAACTGTAGCTGACTTTGCAATCCAAACATCCTCACCACGCTTCTCAAACTTTTCAGGGTCAAGAGTTGGTCCTAGCTTCTTGATGAAATCTGAAATCTCAGGAAGAACTTCCCAAGGATATTCCTTTCCTTCAAACAAATCCTTTGCAATAGTTTCATCTAAATTATACATTGATTTAATTTTAGCCTGTTCCATATTAACCTCCATAATTCTCAAATTCGAATTCTGTACGACAGTCATCATTTAGTTTTAATCTAGCATCAAAATATAAACCTTTTTTGCTCAAAAATCCAGTTATCAAATCGGTTTTCTTTTCATTTATAAGCTTCTTGAACTGATCCTCAGGAATTTCGACTCCTGCCACCTTTCCTAAATAGAAAGGGCAGCTATCCTGATTATCTCTCACATTATTTTGGCATCTGTAGCCAAAGTGATTCTTCAGAATAGGCGAACCACACTTGGGGCACTTAACACCCTTCAGCTCAGTTTCCTTATCTTCAAAAACAAAGGTGATACCTGTTACCTTTCCATCTTCATCCTTGCTTAGGGCAAGCTTTGCATCAAATTTAGTGCCCTTCTTGGATTTGAAGCCTGAGATTGTATCAGTTATTCCACTTCCAAGAAGCTCTTTAATCTGAGCTTCCTTTAGTTTAACTCCGGCAATTTGACCAATATTAAACTTGCAGGAATTTTCAGGATCATCCTTATTATAATTACTGCAGCCATAGCCAAATGGTGTAACAACGATTTTACCGCCACAAACAGGGCAGACAACATCCTTTATCTCTTTTGCTTCAACATTATCGAAGTCAAAGCCAATTTCAGTCTTGCCAGTTTCCTCATTTTTCTTGAGAACGAGACAAGAATCAAATTTCTTACCGGATTTTCCCTTGAAGCCTCGAATTGTTTTGGTGGCTCCATTTGTAAGAAGCTCTTTCACATCTGCGTCTGTTAGCTTCTTTGAAGCAATCTCTCCAATAACAAAACCGCACTTATCCTCTTTATTAAAATATTTCTCACAGGCAAATCCAAAATTCGTTTTGATAATTTTACTACCGCAATCCGGGCAACTTATATCAGGAACATAATTGGCCTCAACATTATCAAAATCGAAAACTACTTCTGTCCTGCCAGTCTCTTCGTTTTTCTTTAGTACTAAAACTGCATCGAACTTCTTGCCAGTCTTCCCTTTAAATCCTCTTAATGTTTCAGATTTTCCTGCTGCTAAAATCTGTGTAGCTACCTGAGGAGAAATATTCTTTCCTGCAATAGTCTTTCCTAAATAAAACTTGCAGGAATTTTCATCTGAAGAACTATAATTTGCACAACCATATCCTGATGCTTTTACTACAATATCTCCACCACAATCTGGGCACTTGCAACCTTCAAGCTTAGTTGCTTCAATTCCATCAAAATCAAACGCAATTACAGTCTTACCGTCTTCATTCTTTTTAAGTCTGAGCTTCGCATCAAATCTCTGATTGTTTTTAGATTTAAATCCTGATATAACTTCCGTTACACCTTGTTCTAAAAGCTGCCTAAATGCATCTTCAGTAATTTTCTTTCCAGCGACCTCACCAATTGAAAAATAACACTGATTTTCTTCCTGGAAACGATGCTCACACGCAAAACCATAGGAAGTAGCAAAAATCCTTCCACCACATGCTGGGCACTTAAGACCTTCAATAAAATCAGTTGGTGTTTCAGAGAAATCAAATGATACATTGAAATCACCATCTTCATTTCTACCAAGCTTAAGAACAGACTTGAAAGGCTTACCAGATTTACTCTTGAAGCCTTCAATCAAATCAGTTTTACCTTCTGACACAAGTTTCCTAAACTGCTCCTCGGGAAGATCAACTCCGGCGATTTGTCCGACACTAAATCTGCATTTAATTTCATCGTTAGTATAGTTGCTACAGCCATATCCAAAGGATGTAGTAGTCAATTCGCCGCCACAGGCAGGACACTTAATTCCGAGAGGTTTCCTTGTAGCCAGTCCCTTGGAATCCTTTCCTGTAAACTGATTAATATTAAGAGCGATAGTCTTTGTTAAATCCTGCTCTATCATATTTTTCGTCTCGCGACGAATATAATCTTCCAATTCTTTACGATAATCTAAAAATTCTACATTACCATTTATAATACCCTCAAGCCCCTTCTCCCAGTTGGCAGTTTGCTCTGGTTTCAATAAAGAAGGCGTTGTAAGAAGAACAACCTCATAAATCATCTCGCCAAGCTTTTCAGGGGTGATGACCTGAGTTTTATTATTCTGATTCAGATATCCAATTCTAACGAGCTTTTCAAGGATTTCTCCTCTAGTGGCAGAAGTTCCGATACCTGTAGTCTTAATCTGCTCTCTCAGCTCCTCATCTTCAATGAGCTTTCCTGCATTTTCCATCGCCAGAATAAGTGAGCCTGATGTATAGCGTTTAGGTGGTGAAGTCTTTCCTTCTTTTAACTCAAAGCCATTTACAGAAATTTCGTCTCCAATGTTTAATGATTCAACCAACTGAACATATTTTTCTTTTGAAAAATCATCCTCAGCTTCCTCACCATCATCCTCGCCATCAGAATTTTCAGCAGACTTTCCTTTAGGTATACCAGCGACTTCAAGATATCCTGGTTTAATTAATAGCTTCGCACCGGCAAAGAACTTTTCACCATTAACCTCCACTGTAAGCTTCGCATTTTTGTACTCAGCTGGAGGATAAAAAATCGAGAGAAATCTTCTTACAATAAGCTCGTATACCTTTTGTGAAAGAGGCGAAAGCCGGTCTATACCATTGCACTGACCAGTAGGAATGATTGCGTAATGATCAGTAACCTTACTATCGTCTGTATAAGAAGTCTTTTCAATCCCAACAAATCGCTGATTTCCAATTATATCCTTAACAAAAACTGCCGTAGGCGCAAAATTCTGCAGCCCATAGAGATTCTTGCGTATCTCCTTTGCAACAGCTGTTGTAAGTACTCTGGCATCTGTACGAGGATATGTGGTATATTTCTTTTCATATAATTCCTGAATTACATCCAAAGTCTGTGCCGGGGAAATCTTAAAACGCTTAGAACACTCCGATTGAAGCTCAGCCAGGTTGAATAAAAGCGGAGCTTTCTTTTTTGAAATGCCACAATCCTTATCAAAAATCTTAGCAGCAGAATTAGTTAATTCATCAATTAACTTCTGCGCAGATTCCTTTGTCTTAAATCCATTTCCCTTGTCACCATATAATAGTGGAGACTCGAAATACTTTGAGCCAGATACAGCTTTCCATTCAGCAGGGAAATTAACATCAGAAAACTTACCCACAACCTTAAAGAACGGATCCTCGTTAAATCCTCGAATCTCACGCTCACGTTCCACAACCATGCCAAGCACACAAGTCATAACACGTCCAATTGCAATTGCTGAATAGCCAGAAGTCGCAGCGGCATCATTAATAAGACGCCCGTATTTAACAGACAAAGCACGGGAAAAATTAATACCAAGGCTGTAGTCCTCAATTGTACGCATGATACCTGAAGCACCAAGCTTGGCGTAATCGCTCATTGGCTTTGCCTCGCGAATTCCACGAAGAATTTCCTCATCAGTCTGGGAGTCAATCCATACTCGTAGCTCCGTCATGCCATCTCGAACACCGCCGTAGTTCCTGATATTTTCTTCGATTGTCTGACCTTCTTTTCCCGAGTCACCCGCCCAATAGACAGTATCAATATCATCTCTGTGAAGAAGTCCATTGACAACCTTATACTGATCGGCTGCACTCTGAACTACACCATATTTATATTCTTCTGGCAAAAATGGAAGATCTTCAAGATTCCATTTCTTGTACTTAATATCGTACTCCTCCGGATAAACCATCTGAACAAGATGACCATAGCACCAGCTAACAACGTATTCATTATTTTCAATATAACCATTCTGATTGCCACTGACCTTAAGCACTCTGGCGAAGTCCCTCGCTACAGATGGTTTCTCAGTAATAATGAGCTTCTTTCCCAAATTTAAAACTCCCTTTAATTTATTAATTTCTCGTATAAATATTGAGAGCCCCCTGCTAATTGCAAGGGGCTCTCAATATTATAACTTTATAATTCAGTCATGTCTACTAAGACAACTGATTTATTTTCTTTTGATAATTCAACCAGCTTTGAATCGAATTTGGTAGCTGAAAAAAGGTAAATTGTATTGGCTGTTATGCGAGCTTTCTTCATAGATTCCAGAAGTTCCTCGTAGCGCGAGTAGCTCATCTGCTTCTCTGCCCAGTTACATATACCAACAACATTTTCACGGTTTGAGCTCTGACCAATCACATCGATAGTGCCCTCTTTTCCAATCCAGGTACCAATTTTTACAAGCTTGATTGGAAGCTGACCAACGACATTTAAAAGATGCAGGTACTCACGACAAACATCTACAAAATATGACTGCAAATATTCGTCAAGGTATGGGGCAATAAACTCATTATAAAATGATTCTGGCTGACGATAGGTCAACTCAGAAAGATGAGGATAAACAAAAGTGAACCAGAAATTAATATATGGGTCAACTATTCGATAGACGCCTTTTTTAGTATTATCCCAGCCACCTGTTTCAAAGGAGACAACCTTATCCACTACATCAAAGGCCGCCAGATTCTTCATGTAAACAGAAATCTTTGCACGGGAGTAACCAGTATCCTCAAACAAATCATTAAGCTTCTCATTGCCGCTTGCAATAGAGCCAAGAATGGTATTGTAGCAGGAAAGCTCTCTAAGCTCTGTAGAAATATATCCCTCTGCTTCCTTATATAAGAAGCCTGTAGAGCTTAAAATATGCTCACATACGTTTGCCTTAATTTGCTTCTTGCCATTCCAACGGTCAACATAATCTGCAACTCCACCAATAATACCATAGGTGCTAACAGACTGAGCCACAGTATAATCAGGGAACGCTCTAACAACATCAAGGAAAGAGAGATTCTCCAGCTTGATAGTCTCGTCAACCGCAGACTTTTGATTTCCAATAATTTCTGGGAAAGTATTCTCAGCCCAAACGATAGATGAGCTGACAATGAGGACCATAACCTTGCCAGGATAAAGCTTTCTATTCTTTAAAGAAACAAGGCTTTGGAAAAGTTCATTTGATTTTTTGATAGAGAATTGTGCCTCATCAATGATAACAATATGCTTCGAACCATCCTTTGATCTAAAATTCTTGAAACACTCCTCAAAAGACTGACCTATCTTGGAATAGCTATAGGTCTCGCGCATTTGCTTGTCAAAATAAGAAAGCTGCTTCGCATCAGAACACTGACGGCTTCGATAATAAAAGTATGACTTTCCTGTAGTAAAAGTGTCCATAAGACTCTCTTTGCCACTGCCAAGTCTGCCATACATAAGAACAATATTACTAACTTCGCTCTGGTAAATAGCCTCTAATCTCTTAAGTTCATTTGTTCTAGTAACCATAACAATCTCCCTAGTCAACATTCTCAACCAATTGTACGGTTATTATCATAACACATTTCACTTTAGCAGACTACACCAAAAAAGTATTTTATTCAAATTTAATTTACTGTGCCGCCTTTTTGATTGCAAAGAATTCTTCAATCTGTCCAACAAGCTTCTGTCTACCGGCACTTTTAAGGATATATCCCTGTGGTTTTAATGCCAAAACTTTGGTCACACTTTCCTTATCATCCTTGCCTGTAAGGAAAATAACAGGGATATCAGCTGTCGTATTCTCGCTTCTGATCATTTCCAATACCTGAGGTCCATTTGTAACAGGCATCTCATAGTCAAGAAGAATCAAATCTGGGATATTCTTGGCAATATAAGTAATTGCCTGCATTCCAGAGCTAACAATTGTGACCTTATATTTATCAGACAGCCATTCCTTGACAGTTCTAAGGAAGGTTGCATCATCGTCAACAAGAAGAATGGACTTCTTTTTGGCATTAGAATCTGATTGTAACCCAACCTCTTCCATCACCGTAGTCATCTTCTTTATATCAAGTGGTCGGGAAAAAACATTTTCAATTACTCCCTCAGGAATAACCTTGTGAAACTCCTGCATTTCCATGCTATCACCAATGACATTAAGTGACTTTTCCTGCTCTATACAGGTGTCCTTCAGATATACAAAGGATTCGGCCACATCCATAATATAATCCCCAAGGTAAATGAGATAGATATTATAATTATCTACCTTATCCTTAAAATCCTTATCCATCGGGTCACAAACAAAAGTCTCAAACCCAACCTGCCTTAAATTCTTCTCGATGGCATCAACCATAAATGTTGAGCCGTGACTGATGATTAATAATTTTTCACTCATAATGCCTATCCTTCCATAAGCTTATTCAATGTATCCCAGTCCGCATTATTTACAGCCTTTTTAATAGCCTTATATTTTTCAGCCTCTTCCTCAGGCATTTCATAATCATCGATTGCAGCAATTACTGACTGAGCGCTGTCATAATCAAAGAGCATGGAAATTTCTTTAAGTGCACCGTAAGCTTCCGCCAGCTTTTCCTTGGTAATAACAGGTTTATCTTCTGCAAAATCCTCCTGTCCCATATAACGCTTAAGAACATAACCCAAGGACTTATGATAACTTAGAAGCTCATCTGTAAAGGAATTAATGACATCCATATTATTTTCATTGCCAGCCTTTTCAAGCTCCTCAGCAATTGTGCCAAGCTCTCCTGCGCCAATGATACGTGACGAGCTCTTCAGGGCATGAACCTTGGTGGTATAGTCAGAAATACGTCCTTCTTCCAAGGCAGATTTAATATCATTTTGCATGTCATCAACTGATTCCATGTAAGATTGAAGAGCATTTCTATAAGAATCATTGCCACCGCAATTTTCCACTCCGGCCCTCACATTTACAAATGGAAGCTTGTCAATCCAATCAGGTAACGGACTTTCACTATACTTTCCCATATCCTCTTCCTCTCTCCTTTGTACTAAATTTTCAGGTAAATATTCTACAATGGTAGACTCCAACAAATCTGCTGCTATCGGCTTTGTGAGATAATTGTCGAAGCCTGCATTCATGTACATTTCCCTGGCCCCCGAAACTGCATTTGCCGTAAGAGCAATTACAGGTGTAGAAATGTTTAACCCTTCTTTATCTGCTTTAATGTGCTCTAAGCATTCTATGCCATCCATCTCTGGCATACGGTGATCTAAGAATATTATATCGTATTTACATTCTTTAATCATTTCAAGGCATTCAAAGCCTGAAGTTGCAGCATCAATATTGACCTGCGTCTGCTTTAAAAGATTCTTAAAAACAGTAAGATTAACCTCTGTATCATCCACCACAAGAACTTTTGCATCTGGAGCAATAAAGGATTCCCTATATGTTGATGCCATAATTTCAGATTTCTTCAGGCTATCTGCGAAGTCTCCAATTGGTTTTTCATCCACAATTCTTTGAATAATATCAAAACTAAATCTAGAACCAACTCCATATTCACTCTGAACATTCAATTTGCTTCCCATCAGGCTAAGCAAATTGGTGGTGATGCTCATTCCAAGGCCAGTTCCTTCAATAGTACGATTGCGCTTTTCATCTGCTCTCTCGAAGGAATTGAAAAGCTTATCCATATCCTCAGGCTTAATACCCATTCCAGTATCTTCAACTGAAACCTCCAGAGTAATATTCCCCTTTGCCCTACAATTATTATCAAGCTGATTTAACACCGCTTCATCAAGCGCTTGCATTTCTTCTATTGAGCAGGATTTCCACTGCACGCTTAGGACAACACCTCCAGTTTCCGTGTACTTTACCGCATTTGTAAGGATATTTGTAATAACCTGTTTCAGGCGAATCTCATCACCATAAAGCAAGTGAGGAATCATCGGGTCAACATTTACAACCAGCCTAAGGCCTTTATCCTCTGCACGTTTCTTAATCATATTTACAAGATCATTAAGCACAGATGAAAGCTCATATTCAACCGGAATAATCTCCATCTTTCCTGCTTCAATTTTAGAAAAATCAAGAATATCATTTACTATTCTGAGAAGATTCGTTCCAGCACGTTTAATATCTGAAGCATATCCTAAAATTTCCTCATCCTTGGCTTCTCTAAGAATCATCTCATCCATTCCAAGGACAGCATTTATAGGTGTTCTGATTTCATGGGACATATTAGACAAGAAGCTTGATTTAGCCTCACTGGAGCGCTTCGCCACCTCCAAATCAGCCTCAATCTGCTGCCTTTCCTCCTGCCTTTGGATAAATGCCTCCATCTCATAAACCGTCTCATGTACTGCTTCATACATTACTCGTATTTCATCATGGGAGTTTACAGCTATGTCATCTATATTGTGACCATAAATAATTTTGTCATCATCCGATGCTGTAGCATAGCTTTGCATAAAATCTGACATTTCACCTAGAGGACCTGCAATATAGCTCTTTGTATAAAAGTTAGCAAAACCTGCCAGTGGAACACCAGCGCAAAGCATCAGCATAATCATTTTCAGGTCAAAGGAAATCATGGCATCATCAATCTGGAAATCAATATTTTCCATCTCATTTGCCATATCAGCCACTTGAACAATTTGACCTTTATCATCATACTTTTGACGTGTTGTAAATAGCTTTTTAATATCTGGAAACAGAACCATCATAAAGATGGCAACGCCAATTCCCAAAACAACCTCTACCAGAATAATAGTTGACGTCAGCTTAATACTAAGTCTGGTCCGTCTAAGTCTTCGCCATACATCCTTTATATCTGGATTTTCCGTGGCATAAACAACGCCCAGAGGAAAGCAGTATTTCCACCTGTCGGGCGCATAATTGAAAAATATAAAAAAGAACAAGCCAGTACCGTAAATAGCTATCAATTCCTTATAAGTATAAAAATTCGACTCAAAGAAATTGGTCATCTTATAATCCATGTTAGCAACAGCACTAAAGCACAGATAATTATTAAAGGTGATAGCCATAAAGGTGATTGTACAGGCAAGGATGGTCTTCCAAAGCTTCTTAAAATATAAATCCTGACTACAGAGGGAGAAGCATAACATAGCTGATAAATAAATAACCAAAGAATAGGCATTTTGCATATTGAAGCAGAGAGCAAAGATAAATCCAATCAGGAATACAGCGAATGCAACCAAATATCCGTATAATCCAGCTAGCAGTAAAATTGGAAACAAATAGAAACCAGCCACAATCTCTGAACCGGATTTAGTAAAATAATCCCCACTATGGGATGTTGAAATATAGCAAATCCCAACACTTAAAAGCAAAAGCACAATGGTGCCTATAATCTTATTCACCGTGTTTCCACTTGTAAAAACCTTCACAGTGTATACCTGGTTATCTGAAGCCATAGCTCTACCCCATGTTCAAAAATGAACCAAACAAAAATAGCATCCCTTCTTACTTTAACATAAGAAAAGATGCTAATATTCGTTATTCTGTGAATAATTCTTTATTTCTTTGTGATATAGCCCTTAGCCTTAAGAAGCTCTGCGCAAAGCACTGCTCCGCCTGCTGCGCCACGAACTGTGTTGTGGCTGAGACCTACGAATTTCCAATCGTAAATGCTATCCTCGCGAAGACGACCAACATTGATTCCCATACCGTTCTCGTAATCTACATCAAGAGCAACCTGAGGTCTGTTATCCTCCTCCATGTAACGGATGAACTGCTTTGGTGCTGAAGGAAGGTTAAGCTCCTGTGGTGCACCAGAGAAATTGTTGATTGCGTCAATAAGCTGCTGCTTTGTAGGCTGTTTCTTGAACTTAACAAATACAGCTGCTGTATGTCCATTGAGGACAGGTACACGAATACACTGGCTTGTAATCTTTACATCATCAGCAGGAACGATAACACCATCCTTGATTTCGCCCCAGATTCTAAGAGGCTCCTTCTCTGACTTTTCTTCCTCACCTGAGATAAATGGAATAATATTGCCCTCCATCTCTGGCCAATCCTTAAATGTCTTGCCTGCTCCTGAGATAGCCTGGTATGTTGTAGCAACTACCTCGTATGGCTCAAACTCCTTCCAAGCTGTAAGAACTGGTGCGTATGACTGAATTGAGCAGTTTGGCTTTACAGCTACGAAACCACGTGTTGTACCAAGTCTCTTCTTCTGGAACTCGATAACCTCCATGTGCTGTGGGTTAATTTCAGGCACTACCATAGGAACGTCTGGTGTCCATCTATGTGCTGAGTTGTTTGAAACTACTGGAGTCTCAGTCTTTGCATAAGCTTCCTCGATGGCTTTGATTTCATCCTTAGACATATCTACAGCTGAGAATACAAAATCAACCTCTGAAGCCACTTCCTCTACCTCATTTACGTTCTTTACGATGATGTCCTTCACTGCTTCTGGCATTGGAGTAGTCATTTTCCATCTTCCGCCGACTGCATCTTCATATCTCTGTCCGGCACTTCTTGGGCTGGCAGCAATTGTAGTAACCTCAAACCAAGGATGGTTCTCTAAAAGAGAAATAAATCTCTGACCAACCATACCAGTTCCACCAAGAATTCCGACTCTTAACTTCTCGCTCATTTCAAACTTTCTCCTTATTTATGTTTTTCTCCGACGGACATTTGTCCGCGCAGACTGCAATTTAGTCGTTATTATAAATAAATTGTCTAAAAATTGCAACCCTAAATTAGGAATTCTTTACATTTTTTTATTTCCTGTAGCATTGCATCATGTCCCGGCGCACCAATGGTAAGTCGTTTGTTCACACAAGTCTCCATTGAAATAGCCTCAAATATGTCTTCTTCAAAAGCTGGTGAAATAGATTTAAGCTCCTCTAAAGACATATCGTCAATAGCAATGCCATTTTCAATACAGTAAAGAACAACCTGACCAATTATTCCATGTGCGTCACGGAAAGGCACTCCATGACAAACTAAGTAATCAGCTGCGTCTGTTGCATTTGTAAAGCCATTCTTTGCAGAATCTGCCATCACATCATTGTTAAACTTCATAGTAGCAAGCATGCCATCAAATAGCACAATACAATCCTGAACTGTCTTCATGGCATCAAAAGCCATCTCCTTATCCTCCTGCATGTCCTTATTGTAGGCAAGAGGAATGCCTTTCATTGTGGTAAGAAGTGACATTAAAGCCCCATAAACTCGTCCTGTCTTTCCACGGACAAGCTCTGCAATATCAGGATTCTTTTTCTGTGGCATGATTGAACTTCCTGTTGAAAACGCATCATCAATCTCCACAAAACGATATTCATTACTGTTCCAGATGATAACCTCCTCCGAAAAACGCGAAAGATGCATCTGGATAGTACAAAGTGCTGATAAAAATTCAATTAAATAATCACGATCTGAAACGCCATCCATTGAATTTGCAGTCGGACCATCAAAACCTAAAAGCTCCGCTGTCATGTCTCTGTCCAATGGATAGGTGGTTCCTGCAAGTGCCCCTGAACCTAAAGGACAATAATTCATTCGAGTTCTGATATCATTCAGACGCAAAACATCACGCTTGAACATTTCAAAATAGGCACCCATATGATGGGCAAGTGTAATTGGCTGCGCCTTCTGAAGGTGGGTGAAGCCTGGCATGATGGTATCAATGTTAGACTCCATAATACCAAGGATTGTGGAAAGCAAATGCTTCAATTCCTCTGCTGTCTTCTCCACCTGGTCGCGGGTGTAAAGACGCATATCAAGAGCCACCTGATCATTACGAGATCTTCCAGTGTGAAGCTTCTTGCCCGCATCACCTATTCTATCGATAAGATTAGCCTCCACAAAGCTGTGGACATCCTCGTACTCAGAGGTTATTTCAAGAGCGCCCGAATTAACATCTGCCTCAATACCATCGAGCCCTTTAAGAATCTCATCGCGCTCAGCTTCTGTAATAACTCCCACAGCAGCAAGCATTTTTACATGAGCACGACTGCCACGTACATCCTGCTCGAAAAGCTTCTTGTCGAAATTGATTGAAGCATTGAAATCATAAACCATCTGATCGGTAGATTTTGTAAATCTACCTCCCCACAACTGTGCCATAACTAATCCTCCTGTTTTGCATTCTGTATTTGTGCCTGTCTATCTCTATATGAATAAACACAACCGCAATAGTCCTGTCTATACATCTGAAATTCCCTGGATAGTTCCGTAGAACGCTTATAGCCCTCCTTCTTTTTGAAATCGGAAGGAAGCCATTCCACACCCGTCTCCTGCCCTATCCGAAGCCCAATTTCATTGAGCACCTGGGAATCTTTCATTGGGGATATTGTAAGCGTTGTTGTAAAAAAGTCAAACCCTTTTTCTTTTGCCACTTCAGCTGTTCTCCTCAAACGAAGGTCGTAGCACTTGTGACACCTGGCCCCTTTTTCAGGTTCATTTTCAAGGCCGCGCGCCATTGCATAGAACCTGTCAGTGTCATAATCTCCTTCAATAAAAGCCACAGGATGCTTTGTAGGAAATTCATTTATAAATCTCTGCTGTTCCTTGACGCGATGATAGTACTCCTCGTCAGGATAGATATTGGGATTGTAATAGAAAACAGTGATATTAAAAAACTGGGAAAGATACTCTATACAATAGCTACTGCAAGGTCCGCAGCAGCTATGTAGCAATAAAGAAGGCACGCGGCCTTCTTTTTCGAATTCATTGATTAATTTGTCTAATTCCTTTTGATAATTTACTTTGTTCATTATTTGCTAGACCAGATAAATAAAAATACTACTGCAAATGCATAGATAAATGCCATGAGCACCATGAAAGGCACCTGCGAAGCCATGATACCACAGACAATCTGTGCAATGAAAACAAGTCCGTGAATCCATACAGGAATTCTGCTAAGGCAGGCAGCCAATGCAGCCTCGAGAATCACCATAATGCAGGCAATTACAACATTTATCTTAAAAGCTAAAACAGAAACTAATATTGCCACTACCGCAAAAATACCAAGGACAATCAAACTAATTAAAGGAAGATTTTCCTTTGTAAAGAATGATTTAAAATCAAAAGTTGGTAATGATTTTTTCTTATTATTTTCCATGTTTTTTCCACCCTCTGTCAGTCATTTAAATACAAGTGTCATTATAATAAAAAAAAGTCTTTTTCTCAACAATTTAATTGATTTTTAGAGGTGATTATATTACACTAAATAACGCATTAAATTTCAAAATTAAAGGAAGCTCGTGCATTGAATATTTGCCTTTGGCCAAGCACAAGCCGGTTAACTTTTTTCCATCACTCCGTTCGGAAAAACAGTTAAATATGCTCCGATAGCTCAGTTGGTAGAGCACCTCACTCGTAATGAGGGGGTCGTCAGTTCGAGTCTGATTCGGAGCTTTTTTTCTAAGCAAAAGGAGGAAAATATATTGGAATTTATTCAGTTTGATCATGTATCAAAAAGCTACGACAAGCAGCTTGTCCTTGATGAATTGGATCTTTATATCAAGGAAAATACTTTCGTCACTCTGTTAGGACCTTCTGGTTGCGGCAAAACCACAACACTTCGTCTTTTAGGCGGTTTCGAAAAGCCTGACTCTGGTAAAATCTTTCTTAACGGTAACGACATCACTGCTCTACCAGCAAACTTAAGACCTATCAATACGGTCTTTCAGAAGTATGCTCTTTTCCCACATATGACTATCGAAGAAAATATTGCCTTTGGTCTTAACATTCAGAAGAAATCAAAGGATTACATAAAGGACAAGGTTAAATATGCCCTAAAGCTTGTTAACCTTGATGGTTTTGAAAAGCGCTCTATCGACTCACTGTCTGGTGGTCAGCAACAGCGCATCGCTATTGCCCGCGCCATCGTAAATGAGCCAAAGGTTCTTCTTTTGGACGAACCACTTGGCGCTTTGGATCTAAAGCTTCGCCAGAACATGCAGTACGAGCTTATGAAAATCAAGCAGGAGCTTGGCATTACCTTCCTTTACGTTACACACGACCAGGAAGAGGCTCTTACCATGTCTGATACCATTGTGGTTATGAACCAGGGCTACATCCAGCAGATTGGTACCCCTGAGGATATTTACAACGAGCCTGAAAATGCTTTCGTTGCCGACTTCATTGGTGAAAGCAATATTATAGAAGGAATCATGATTAAGGATGAGCTTGTTTCATTCCTTGGTGTTCAGGTTCCTTGCGTTGATAAGGGCTTCGGTACCATGAAGCCTGTGGATGTTGTTATTCGTCCAGAGGATGTAGAGCTTGGAGCTCCTGGAAAGGGCTTCATGGATGGAGTCATCACCGATTGCCTCTTCAAAGGTGTTCACTATGAGCTTGATGTTCAGTGCGGACAGTACGAATGGCTTGTCCACACAACAAAATACTTCGAAATTGGCCAGCACGTTTCCCTAAACGTAATTCCATTCAACATTCAGATTATGAACAAGCCTGAGTCAGAGGATGAGGAGGTAATGAAGGAAGATGATTAATAAATTTCGAACCAGCTTTCTTGCAGCACCTTACGCAGTCTGGGTTCTGATTTGCACAATTCTTCCTCTGCTTTATATTTTAGGTTACGCCCTGACAAATGATGCTGGAAGCTTCACAATTTCAAACCTTACAGCCATCGCTGAACCAGTTCATCTGAAATCTCTTTGGCTCTCAATCAAGGTTGCATTTGTCACAACTATTATCTGCCTGATAATAGCTTATCCTGTTGCGTTGATTTTGCACAATCTGAAAATCACCAACAAAGGATTTATTGTATTTCTGTTTATTCTTCCTATGTGGATGAATTTTATGCTTCGTATTCTTGCATGGCAGATTATTCTTTCCAACAACGGAATCCTAAACAGCATTCTTTCAGCAATTGGTCTTCCAACCATCCACATCCTTTATACAAAGGCTGCAGTTACACTTGGAATGGTCTACGACTTTTTGCCTTACATGATTTTGCCAATTTACAATGCCCTTTCAAAGATTAACGACCAAATAGTTGAAGCGGCAGCAGATCTTGGTGCAAATTGGCTCACAACCTTTACAAAAATTACCATTCCACTTTCAAAGGATGGAATTATTTCAGGAATCATTATGGTATTCGTTCCTGCACTTTCATCTTTCGTTGTTTCAAACCTCTTGGGTGGTGGAAAGGTTCTTCTTATTGGAAATGTTATCGAGCAGGAATTTACTCTTGCCCGCAACTGGAATCTTGGTTCCGGTCTTTCAATCATCCTTATGATTTTTGTGCTTGTTTCAATGTCAATTATGAATAAGGTTGATGATTCTGAGAATGGAGGTATGCTTGTATGACAAAGATTAAAAAAGGCACCTCATACTTCTATCTCGGACTTGTATTCCTGTTTTTGTATGCGCCAATTCTTGTGCTCATTGTTTTGTCATTTAACGATTCAATGTCACGTACAGTTTGGGGAGGCTTCACCTTCAAATGGTATTTAAACCTCACATCAAACGATAATATTATGAATGCTCTTGGTACCACTATCAGAATCACTCTTGCTTCTTCAATCCTTGCCACAGTGCTTGGAACTTCAGCGGCAATCGGCATTCATTACATGAAGAAAAGACACGCAGCAATTATGCTTGGTGCCACCAACATTCCACTGTTAAATGCAGATATCGTTACTGGTATATCACTTATGCTTTTGTTCACACGATTCACTCCTCTTGGAGAGTTTTCCGTTGTGCTTGCTCATATAGCATTTTCAGTGCCTTATGTAATCTTCAACGTATTGCCAAGACTTCAGTCACTTTCAGAGGCTTGCTTTGAGGCGGCAATGGATTTAGGTGCGACACCAACCTACGCCTTTTTCAAGGTTGTCTGGCCAGAGATTTTCCCTGGTGTACTTTCAGGATTTCTCATGGCACTTACCATGTCCCTTGATGATTTCACAATCACATACTTTACAAAGGGTGCTGGTGTAAACACACTTTCAACTATGCTTTACACACAGCTTAGAAAGGGTATTCAACCTGAGCTTTACGCGCTCTCTACTATCCTCTTCCTGCTTGCTTTTGTGCTTTTACTAGTAATTAACTTTAAAGGAAAAGGACGTGATAATAGAAAGGAGGCAGTGGCTAAATAATGAAAAAGAAATTACTTTGCTTCCTTAGCATTATCGTATTTGCAATAACACCTGTTCTTGGTTTTACAGGCTGCGGTTCTGATGCCGAAGCCAAAGATACACTTGTAGTTTTAAACTATGGTAAATATATCGAAGCCGATGTTCTCAAGCGTTTTCAGGAAGAGACTGGAATCACTGTTAAATATGAGGAATATGAGCAGGTTGAAGACATGTATGCCAAGTACAAGGCTGGCTCAATCAACTACGATGTGATTTGCACCTCAGACTACATGATTGAGACCTTGCGTCAGGAAGGTGAGCTCATCCCTATCGACTACAACTCTCTTCCAAACTACAAAAACATTGATGAATCAATTATCGAAGCCTCAAAGGCTTTCGATCCAAATCACAAATATACCGTGCCATATTTCTACGGTACAGTTGGTATCCTGTACAACACCAAAATGGTGGACGAAGAAACTGTTTCCTCATGGGACTGTCTTTGGAATCCAGACTACAAGAACCGCATCGTTATGATTAACTCACAGCGTGATGCAATAATGGTTGCTCTCGAAAAGCTTGGTTACGACATTAACACGACTGACAAAAAGGAGCTTGAGGATGCCTACAATCTTCTCTGTGAAGAGAAAAAATACGTTTATGCTTATCTTCAGGACGAAACCTATGAGTGCATGATTTCCGAAGATGCAGCAATGGCTGTCTGCTACTCCGGTGAAGCTGCCATGGGTATGGAATACAATGAAGACTTATCCTACACTGTTCCAAGGGAAGGCGGTAACCTCTGGATTGATTCCTGGTTTGTACCACGCACCTGCAAGCATTACGATGCAGCTATGAAGTGGATAGACTTCATGTGTGAGGAGCAGGCTGCAACTGAAAACTTTGAGTATGTATGGTATGCTACCCCAAATACAAAGGTTGCGCAGCATGAGGACGAAGAAACTCTCGCTGATGAAACAGTATTTCCAACCAAAGAAACCCTGGCTCGATGCAAATTATATGATGCCTACGACAACGAAACTTTGGATTATACCACAAATTTGTGGAAGAAATTGAAGGCATACTAAAACGTATATAAAAAAGCTGGTAGACATCAAGCTCTTAGGTCTCTCAGTGAGACATTTAGTCGAACGAAGAGACCTAAGGCTTGTAGTCGTAACCAGCTTTTTTCTTATGCTATCCCAAGTTCTCCTGAAACACGATTATAAAAGTACAGATTGTCAGATAGTACATCGCTCGGGCGAAGCTCGTTGCGATTCACATAGTGAATCATTTCCTTAAGTTCGGTTGTATCATACTCTACATCCTCTATGGCCTGCAAAATGATTAGCTCATGAATTGAGCATGGAATAATATACAAATTAGACTTAACCTTGGCAGCCATAGCCTGTAGCATATGCTTGTAAAGAATTACTGACGCTCCATGGCAGGCATTATTATTCGTTGCTACATAGATTGGTGTGTTAATATCTTCCAGCTCAGCCATTTGTGCCAGCTCTTCATCCTTCAAGTAATCAGCTATTGTAGAAAAGATTCCACGAACTCTCAAGCCCAAGAGCCTTGGTGTGTTTTCCATTGCAGCCTCCATCAGGAAATTCACATCTACCTTCCACTCATTAATATTGCGATTAGTAATCATAATGCTTATATTTCCATCATCAACGTGAATTTCAGGAATATAGTAATAGAACACAATCGCAAGATCCATGTAATCAATATAAGGAACATCCTTAAGCTTTTCTTCATGCGCGTCACGATTAATCAACTTAAAAACAATGTGGTCCTTAACAGCTTCAATATTCAATTTGTCTAATGTCATATAGCCTCCGCTACGACATAAATCATGTGGGAAAAAATAAGAAAACAAAAACGAAAGTCCGCATGAAAATCATGCGGACTTAAATATATCAAGAATTATTATAAAAATCAATAGTAAATTATTACGACCTTTTATAACTAATTGCCATTTCCTTCATTTCCTTGGCATTAGTCATGACTGCTTCTGTGATTGCACTACCTCCAAGCATGCGGGCGAGCTCTGTAACAACCTCTTCATCGTAAAGCTTCTTAATACCAGAAACTGTGTGGCCACTTTCCACATTCTTTTCAATGAGGAAGTGTGTATCTGCCATTGCAGCAATCTGAGGCAAATGAGTGATACAGATTACCTGATGTGATGCCGCAACTGTGGCAAGCTTCTCTGAAACAGCCTGGGCCGTGCGTCCAGAAATACCAGCATCAATTTCATCGAAAATAAGTGTATCAATTCCACCACCAGAAGCAAGCACTGTCTTGATAGCAAGCATTATACGACTCATCTCACCACCTGAAGCAATGTCCTTCAGCGGACGAAGTGGCTCACCAGGGTTAGTACAGATTACAAATTGACCATCATCGAATCCATTATCAGTGTAGTGATCCATTCGCTTAAGCTCTACCTCAAACTCACAGTTTAAGAAGTTCAGGTCACTCATAGCTGCCTGCATCTTTGCTGAAAGCTCCTTGGCACACTTGTGTCTGATTTCAGAAAGCTTTGAAGAAAGCTCATCAAGCTCCTTTGTTGCAGCTTCTACCTTTGCCTTAAGTTCAGCTAAATATTCATCAAAGCGCTCAAACTTTTCCTTCTTCTCCTGGCGTTCTCTAAGCTCTTCAAGAATTATTTCAATTGACTGTCCATATTTATCCTTGAGACGATTAATCTCGTTAAGACGAACCTCCACCTCATTAAAACGACCTGCATCAAATGACGTATCAGACATATAGCTTGAAAGCTCACGATTGAAATCAGAAATAATACTATCCGCATCATTCAGCATTGAAAGAAACTCAGCAGCCCTCTCATCAATTGACTCAATATGACGCAAATCAGAAATCGCTGAGCTTAATGCATCAGATGCGCCACCATCGCCAGTCATAGCCTCATGTGCTCTCTGGAAATATTCCATGGTCTTGCTGAAATTAGAAAGACGTCTGTACTCTTCTTCCAGCTCCTCATCCTCACCTGGTTTCAGATTGGCTGACTCAATTTCATTTATCTCATGGTCCAAAAGAACTATTTCTCGTTCTTTAGAAATATCACTCTTTTTAGCGTCCTCAAGTTCCTGCATAAGAGCCTTGTAATTCCGATAGGCAATGGAAACCTTTTCCTTTAAATCACCTATTTCCTTCTTTGAAAACTCATCAAGAAACTCCATATGCTTGTGAGTATTAAGCAAAGACTGGTGCTCCTTCTGTCCATAGATATCAAGAAGGATATCGCCAACCTCTTTCATCTTGGCTGCTGGAACCTGTTCACCGTTGATTTTTCCAACGCTACGACTCTCAGTGATTTTACGACTCATTATGACTTCATCATCATAAGGCTCAACGTCTAATTCTCTAAGGGCCTGCTTGGTCTTCTCGTCATTTACAAGATATACCGCCTCAACCAAAGCCTCAGAATCCGAATCTCTCAAAAAATCCTTGGATGCCTTATCACCTAAGCTAAGATGTAGGGCGCCAAGGATAATTGACTTACCTGCTCCTGTTTCTCCAGACAGGATATTAAGCCCCTTTGAGAAGATAATCTCCTCCTCATCAATAAGGGCCAAGTTTTTAACGTGCAAACTAGCTAGCATATTATTCTCCTTTAATTAAATGCGAAGCCACCAATATACAAAGCAGGAATTGCACTTTCCCACCTTAAACACTTTCAATAATCTTTTTAAGCTTCCCCATTAAAAGTATTGTGTCATCAATTGAACGAATGGCACACATAACAGTGTCATCACCAGCGATAGAGCCCACTATCTCTGGAAAATCCATTTGATCCAAAGCTGCCGCCACAGCCATAGCCATACCAGAAACAGTCTTGATGACTAACATATTCTGCGCATTATCCATGGAAACAAAACCATCAAGAAAAATGCGAATATATTTCTCGTTCATATCTTCCTCTGTAGTCCTATAGGACACATAACGAAGCTTTCCTGTACCATCAGCCACCTTAGTAAGCTTCATTTCACGAATATCACGAGAAACTGTGGCCTGAGTAGCGACGAAACCAGCCTCCTCAAGGCGGGCTGTCAGCTCCTCCTGTGTACCGATTTCATTTTTAACTATTAATTCTAAAATTTTTGACTGTCTTTCTAATTTCATCTAAATCTCCTGCATTCTAGCTCTGATGCGTTCCAAGAAATTTACATTTTCAAGCATAACCATATGTGAGGTAACCTCTGAACGGTAAATGTGAAGGCTCTCGCCCTTTCTAAGAGTCTGCCTTAAAATGCCATCGTATACAATGTTTGCCTGTGGATCATCCTCCTCGTGGCGAGCCTCTATAGTAACCTCCACCTCGTCGGTAGATGATAAAATAATACTTCGTGAGTTAAGGGTGTGTGGATTGATAGGTGTCAATATAATACAATCTGCATGAGGACTAACAATTGGTCCATTTGCAGAAAGATTATAGGCTGTTGACCCAGTCGGTGTTGAAACAATCAATCCGTCACAATTATGGGAATATAGCCGGATGCCATTAACCTTTACAGTAAGGTTTAAAACATATAAACCCGCAGCAACCGGTGCAACCACAATATCATTTAAAGCTCTGAAATTGCTGGTCAAATCATTGGAGCACTCGCCCTCAAGCATCATGCGTTTATCCAGCTTATAATTGTCGCAAAGAAGCTGATCCAAGCAATGTTTAATATTATCAACTGTCATATCACATAGATAACCAAGATGACCGCAATTCAAACCTACGATTGGAACATTGCGATTGGTGATATTTTGGGCAACTCTGACTACAGTGCCATCGCCACCAACAGTGATTATACACTCTATTGCATCATCAACATCAATAGCATTCTCCGAGGTATCAGAAACTGTATCCAAATCAAGAATGCACATACCGCCATGATCCTTGATGTAATCACGAACGATATTAATGTATTTCTCATGTAAATCGCTAAAAGACCTTGCAACAATTAAAAAGTTTTTCATTATTTGTCTAAGCTACCATGAGCCGCTGCCACAACAGCAGCAACATCAATTGCTTCCCCCTTTTTCTCTGCATTGGAAATGTGAATGAGATATTCAATATTTCCCTCAGGCCCCTTTATTGGAGAAAACTCCAAGTGGAGCACGTAAAAACCAATTTCTTCAACAAAGCTGATGATATTATTAATAACTTCCTCATGAACGGCTGGGTCACGGACAACGCCCTTCTTTCCAACCTTCTCACGACCTGCCTCAAACTGTGGCTTAATAAGACAAACCATCTCAGCATCTTCCTTGAGAAGTGCCTTTGCAGGTCCTAAAACCTTTGTAAGACTGATAAACGATACATCAACAGATGCAAAATCAAGCTGTTCGCCGATATCCTCAAGTGTCACATAGCGAATGTTTGTCTTCTCCATGCAGACAACCCTTGGGTCCTGACGAAGCTTCCATGCAAACTGACCATAGCCAACATCTACCGAAAATACCTTGGTAGCACCATTTTGGAGCATACAATCAGTAAAGCCTCCAGTGGAAGCGCCGATATCCATACACACCTTTCCATCAAGGGTGATGTCAAAGTGGGTCATAGCCTTTTCAAGCTTAAGACCACCACGGCTCACATACTTAAGCTGCTGACCGTGAATTTCAATATCAGCATCAACATCTATTTTGGTACCGGCCTTGTCCTCGCGATTTCCCTTAACAAAAACATTGCCTTCCATAATCATGGTCTTTGCTTTTTCACGGGAAGGGGCAAAGCCTCTATCTACTAATACAACATCAAGTCTTTCTTTCATTCTAATTTCCTAAACTCTCTAAAATGCGTTCTGCAACTGTAGGTGCGTCCATCTTAAGCTCCTTGAAAAGAAGTGTTACGCTGCCGTGCTGAACAAACTCATCAGGGACTGCAATATTAAGAACCTTGCCTTTGTAACCCTGCTCATAAAGATATGACTGAACTTGCTGACCAAAGCCGCCTGTTTTAACGTTTTCCTCCATGGTGACAATCAAATCATACTGGCTCTTAATCCTATCTAAATACTCTGTGTCAAAAGGCTTTGCAAATCGGGCATTGCAGATACCTGCGTCTATTCCCTTTTCCTTGAGAAGCTCTTCAACCTCCTCAGCCTTCTTGACCATAGAGCCAAGTGCAAAGAGCATCACCTTTGAACCAGGCTTAATCTCCTCTGCCTTTCCAAGCTGTATTGGAGCCCTGTGCTCCTTGAGGCCACAATAAGCCTCACCTCTTGGATAACGAATTGCAATTGGACCATTAAATTCTCCAACAGCAAACTTCATCATATCTGAAAGCTCCCATTTATTCTTTGGAGCCATCACTGTCATATTTGGCATAGCCGTCAGGAAGGAAACATCAAACACACCCTGATGTGTGCTTCCATCTGCGCCAACAAGACCCGCTCTGTCGATTGCAAAAACTACGTGAAGATTCTGGAGACAAACATCCTCTAGAATCTGGTCGTAGGCTCTCTGAAGGAATGATGAATATACAGCAAATACTGGTGTCCTTCCTCCAAGAGCTAGTCCCGCAGCAAAAGTAACTGCATGCTCTTCTGCAATTCCAACATCAAAGAAACGTTCTGGGAACATATTTCTAAAACGCTTGAGACCAGCACCCTCAGCCATTGCCGCTGTAATAGCAACCACCTCAGGATTTCTGTCTCCCATCTTTCGCATAACAGTAGAGAAAACATCTGTATATCCTGGGTTACTGCTTCTCTTTGGAAGACCAGTCTCTATTTCAAAAATATCTGTACCGTGAAATCTGGATGGATGACGCTCAGCTGGCTCGTATCCATTACCCTTTTTGGTAATTACGTGAACAAGAACTGGCCCCTTGATTCGAACAGCCATCTCGAAGGTCTCTACCATAGCCTTGATATTGTGACCATCAACTGGACCAAGATACATGATACCCAAATCCTCAAAAACCATATTTGGAACCATTAGTGACTTGATACCATTTTTGGTGCTTCGAATCTTTCTGATAATATTTTCACCATTTGGCCAGCTTTCCAGTGAACTCATCACGCTGTTCTTCAATCCAACATATTTTGAGCTGGTACGAAGACGCTCAAGATTTGTAGACATACCACCAACATTCTTTGAAATCGACATTTCGTTATCATTAAGAATGATAAGCATGTTGGATTTATTCAAACGTGACGCATTATTAAGAGCCTCGTAGGCAAGACCACCTGTAAGGGCACCGTCACCAATAACTGCGCATACCTTATAATCCTCTCCTGCCAAATCACGTGCCATACAATAGCCAAGTGCTGCAGAAAGGGATGTAGAACTGTGACCTGTATCAAAACTATCACAATCACTTTCCTTACGCTTTGGAAAACCACTGATACCGCCATACTGTCTCAAATTGTCGAACTCCGCTGCTCTTCCGGTAAGAATCTTGTGAGTGTAGGCCTGATGACCAACATCCCATACAAGCTTGTCCTTTGGAAAATCAAGCAACAGATGAAGAGCCATTGTAAGCTCCACCGTACCAAGATTAGAGGCAAGATGACCACCAGTCTTTGAAAGATGATCAATCAAAAACTCTCTAATCTCTCCAGGAAGCACTGATAGCTCCTGGTCAGTGAGTTTCTTTATATCGTTTGGTTGCTTTATCTTATCAAGAACCATATCTATCTTAATTGTCTCTGTAGACAAGGTATTTCAGAAGCTCTACCAAGAATTCGTTGTGTGCTGGTAAGCTTTCTAATTCCTTAACTGCCTCATCTGTGAGACGCTTTACCTCTTCTTTTGATTTTTCTATACCTGCAAATGTAACGTAAGTACATTTCTCATTTTTCTCATCAGAGCCGATTGGCTTTCCAAGCTTAGCCTCATCGCCCTCCACATCGAGAATGTCATCCTGAATTTGAAATGCCATTCCAATTTTACCAGCGATTTCTTCGATAGTCTGAACCTGCTCCTCTGTAGCACCAGCAATAACTGCACCTATCATCATGGAAGCCTCTATCAAAGCTCCTGTCTTAAGCTCGTAGATAAAATGAAGCATCTCCTCTGTCATTTCAAGCTGCTTCTTCTCTGCTTCTACGTCAACAACTTGACCGCCGATCATGCCGAAAACGCCAGCCTTACGGGCTAGAATTCTCATAGCCTCTGTAACTCTTGTCACATCCACATTGGCATCGTAAGCATTAAGTGCTGTCTCGTAAGCGTAATTCAAAAGTGCATCTCCTGTAAGTACGCCCATTGCCTCGCCGTAAGCCACATGAACTGTTGGCTTTCCTCGACGTAAGCTGTCATTATCCATAGCTGGAAGATCGTCGTGAATCAACGAATATGTGTGAATCATTTCGATAGCTGCCATGAATGGCTCAATCACATCTCCTTCTCCGCCAAAAAGCTGGAAGGTCTCATTCATGAGAATTGGACGGAGCCTCTTGCCACCTGCTGTTACGCCATACTCCATTGCATCAAAAACAATGCCCTGGTAGCCCTCCACATCAGGTAAAAATCTACAAACAACGTCCTCTGCGGCCTCGGCACGCAGACTAAGTTCATTTTTAAGATCCATGCTATTCATCCTCTTCAAAAACTTCTAGTGTGCCATCCTTGCTGATTGCAAGAACAGCCTTTTTTGTCTGCTCGATCTTAGCATTGGCATGCTGTAATTCCTCCATGCCAGCCTTATATAAAGTAAATGATTCATCCAGTGAAATATCTGAAGACTCAAGCTTTGAAATTATTTCCTCTAATGTTTCAAAGCTCTGCTCGATTGTAGACTCATTCACTTCAGTTGAATCTGTATTTGTCTTTGCCATGTATTTCTCCAAATTAAATTATAGTGATGAAATATCGGTAATGTCGCCTTTAATTTGTCCGTCCTTAATGCGAACAGAAAAACTGTCACCAACTGAAAGCTGCTCAATACTATCCACACGCCTGCCAGTAGAATCTGTCACATAACCAAAACCTGAAGCCAGCTTCTTTGCAGGTGAAAGGCCATCCAATCTTCCGGAGATTGCAACCAGTCTGTTCTCATATCGTTCCAGCTTCAAATCCATAAGGTGCTGTAGTCTAAAGGATAAATTCTTCAGCTGCTCCTCATGAGCCTTGATTCGATTATCAGGGCGAAGTAGCTTCAAGCGCTCCTTTAAACTATTCAGACGCTCCTGATAGCTTTCAAGCTTGTAGTCAAAGGAACGATTAATCCTGTCAGAATAACGTTCCAGCTGATTTGCAAAGTCCTGATATACAAAGTTCGCAAGCTCTGCAGCCTGCGAAGGAGTTGCCGCACGTCTGTCTGCGACAAAATCAGCGATTGTAAAATCCGTCTCGTGACCAACAGCGGAAATAATAGGTGTGTTTGCATGAAATATTGCCTTAGCAACAGCCTCCTCATTAAAGGCCCACAAATCCTCGATGGAACCGCCACCACGGCCAACAATAATCACATCCAGGCCCATGGCATCCAGACAATTAATTCCAGATATGATAGAAGGTGCTGCACCCTCACCCTGAACCTGAGCAGGATAAAGGATAACCTGAACGAAAGGATTTCGCGTTTTGGAAACACGGATGATGTCATGAACGGCTGCACCAGTAGGCGCTGTAACCACACCGATTTTCATTGCATGGGTCGGAAGTGGCTTCTTGTACATCGGATCAAACATACCCGATTCCTCAAGCTCTGCCTTCAGTGCCTCAAAACGCTGGTATAAATCACCAACTCCCGCCAATTCTATCTCGTTTGCATATACTTGATAGGTTCCGTAGGGCTTGTAAATTCCAACATAACCTGTGACTACAACCTGGTCGCCATCCTTCATCTGAAATTTCAGCCCCTTTGCTCGCTTTCCCGCAAACATGACGCAGGAAATAGCTGCCTTATCATCCTTCAGTGTGAAATAGATGTGCCCTGTGTGATTATACTTGCAATTGCTCACCTCTCCTGAAAGCGAAAGATTGCCAAGCATAAAATCATCAGCAAACATTCTCTCAATATATGTGTTTACCTGAGAAACGCTGTATATGTTTTTATTCATTATAGTTTTACTAATTTAGCTAAAGCACCGTTTACAAAGCCTGCAGAACTGTCTGTACCAAACTCATCTGCAAGTGAAACTGCCTCATTGATAGCAACACCAACAGGGATGTTCTCATACTTGATTTCGTAAAGGGCAAGTCTGATAAGAGTAAGGTCAACCTTCGCCATACGAGTGGTCTTCCAGCCCTCGACAGATTTATTAATGAGCGCATCAATCTCCTCAAGCTTTGAAAGTATATCCTCAGACTTTGTCTTGATATATTCCTCATCCTCTGGAGTCTTGTTATTTTTAGCAAGATCCTCTGCCTCGGCATTGTCTCTGCCTTCAAGGAATGTGTCGATTACACCGTTAATTTCCTCGGTGTCATGAAACTCATTCATGAAAACCGCCTTGAATACTTCTTTTCTGACTTCATGTCTATTCATAAATAATACTCCTGAAAAATCTTGTGTTTAGAATAATAGAGGGATGCCATCTGTTGATAGCACCCCATAATTATACATTATTTTGCATAAAATGTAACTATGCAGAACCAAAGTTCCTAGATTAATTACCAGACACTGCAACTGTGGCAATACGGATGTCAACAGCTGTAACCTCGAGACCTGTCATTGTCTCAACAGCAGTCTTAACCTTTTCCTGAACAAGGCCTGAAACCTTTGGAATCTCATAGCCATATTTCATGTTGATAGCCATGCGAACGATAATCTTACCAGGCTCGTTATCAACAACCTTTACAGCCTTTGCGAGCTTGCCCTGACCAGCCTTTGAAATAGTATCAGCGGTGAGATTTCCTGCGAGAGACTCAACACCCTCAACCTCAACAGCACCAAGACCTGCGATGATTCCAACAACCTCCTCAGAGATATTGACACCACCGTCGCCATTTACATTTATAACAAAATTCTTGTTTTCTGCCATATCTGCCTCCTAATAATCATAGAAAAACTAGAATAATTATAGCAAACTAGCATGAATTGGTAAACCATTTTTAATCCTTATATAATTGCCTTATAGCTTCAATCTGGTCATAGCATCTGTCAAATGCATCCACAACCTGTGGCATAATTATGAATGCAAATTAAAAGCCAATGTTATTTACAACACTGACAGAAATATAGTTATTGAGTACAGCGTGAAAATCAGATTCATCTTCCGCCTCGGGAGTATATACTCCCTCCACCATATATCTGACTCCGCCATCCTCAAGCTCCTCGACCACGTTGTAATGATCCTTATAAAACATTCCACTGGAAACAGTTCTGTCATATAAAATACCCTGACAGTCTGCCAGTTGACAGTCTGGAAAATTCACATTGTGTATATGCCCAGGCTTTAATGGTTCTGCCAAAAGCTTCTTAAGAATCTCCCTAATATATTTATCCGTTACATCGTGAAAATTGCATCCTTCAGACAATGCTATTGCATGATACCCCTGAAATGCAGCCTCGAATGCTGCTCCCGCAGTAGCCGAATATTGAATATCTGAAGCCACATTCAATCCGAAATTAATACCAGAAAGCACTACGTCCGGCCTCTCTGGCATTACACTAAGGCCACCGACCCTGACGCAATCTCCTGGTGTTCCGCTGCAAGAAAATGCATGGACTCCCTCCACTGGAAAATCCTCACAAGGATATACATCTATTTCATTGTGAAGGGATATGCTGTGACTGGCTGCACTTCTTTGGCTTTCAGGCGCAACCACCCAGACCTCGCCAAAATTTTTAGCAGCATGGGCAAGACGGATTATTCCATCAGCCTCAATTCCATCATCATTTGTAATCAATATTCTCATAATAGATTCTCCCAAAATCAAACAATACTATCCCAACTTTTTCTTTTGCTGTCTGGCCGTGAGCTTCATCAAAATTGGATAAGGAACCAAATGTGAAAATGTGCACGCCAGCTTCATTCTAAGTGATGGAACGATGATAAGTTTGTTTCTCTCGATTCCCTTTATAGCCTCAGCCACGCACTGCTTTGGACTGATTCCCTTAAGGGCAAATACCACATCTGCCCTGTCATTAAACTCTGTATCAACTGGACCAGGACAAAGGGCGCTAACCCTGACCTGACTGCCCTTTTGTTTGAGTTCAACAGCTACTGCTCTTGTCAGGCTCACAACATAAGCCTTGGATGCGTAGTAGCCAGCCATGTATGGTCCTCCTGGAAGAAGTCCAGCAGAAGATGCCACATTCAAAATCTTTCCTGAACCGCTCTCCTGCATATTATGAAGGATGCCCTTGAACAAAATATGCATAGCAATATCATTCACCTTTATCATGGAAATTTCTTTATCCACATCAGTCTCAAGGAAAGAACCTGCCACGCCAAAGCCAGCATTATTAATGAATAAATCAATATCCTCTTCCTCAAGCTTTTTGATAAGTGCGAAGCATTCCTTCTTTTTGCTAAGGTCAGCAACAATTATCTCCACAGGAACATCAAGCTGGGCCTTTAGCTGTTCAAGGCGCTCAGCTCTTCGACCTGTAACAATTAGACGATAGCCCTTAGCTGCCAGCTGATGAGCAAACTCGTTTCCGATTCCTGAAGTAGCCCCAGTAATAAGTGCTGTTTTCATTCTTTGATGTTCCCCTTTCTGATATTCTCTTTTATAATGTCGTCCACAACTTCAAAAAGCTTTTCAGAACCAAGCTTTGTTTTATCCTGACGTCCACGAACCTGAGCAGCGGTAACTCCATGCTCTCTCCAATCATTACCACCATTGCTATTGTTCAAAATAAGAGGCTGAAGATTATCCATTGAATGAGCAAATTTAGACTCTGCAGTCTCATATGCTTCAAACTCATCAAAAAGTGCAATAAGCTCGTTCTTCTGATCCTCCGGAAGAAGTGAAAATATACGCTCCTTTGCAGCATCCTCCCTAGCCTTTTGAGTCTTAAGATTTTCTGCATCATAGGCATAGGTATCGCCTGCGTCAATCTCCACAATATCGTGAATGAGACACATGAGCATTACCTTCCCAATATCAACCTGCTGATTAGAATGCTCCCGCAACAAATAGGCCATTATTGCCATATGCCAGGCGTGCTCAGCATCATTTTCATTACGACCATTACCAGATAAATGGGTCTGTCGGAAAATGTTTTTCTCCTTATCAATTTCAAGTGCAAAATCCAATTGTTTCTTAAGTCTGTCTTCCATTTTATTGCTCCCTGATTTGCATTTTGTGTCAATCGTTTCTAATTCTTTAATCCATAATAACACAAAAGAACCCCAGGTGGGGTTCTTTTGGGATTTAAAATATTGATATTACTCTTCTGTTGATTCTTCCTTTCCTTTGTTAAGAATGGCACTTGTCATTTCTTCTCTAAGAGATGACATTGAACTTCGGCTGCAAAGTCCGATTACCTTGCCATCCATTTCCACCACGCAGCTATCACCATCGTAGCGGTAGAAATTCAGGCTAACCTTGGTAGTATTATCATCATCCAAAACAACGGACAGCGATAGCTCCTTTTCGCCCTTCTCATACGAATCGCCAACCTCTGTAAGGCTGATGGTGTCAAGCTTGCTTGATACAGTCTGGAAGTCTACAGTCTCACCATCAAGGGTATAGGTGTTGCCATCTTTTTTGCTCTTTTCGACATCTACTACATAATTATTTCCATCGAATCCAACGATAAGCTGTGCCACCTTTGTCCAGTCAAAGGAAACAATTTCATCAGGTCGAAGATCCTTATAGTTTGCCTTTGCAACAGATTCATACTCGTCAGCTGTTATCGTATATACGATAGTGGATCCTTTAAAATACAGATAAGCTTCATCAGCATCAGACTTGTGACTAAAGTAAATGGTCTGAGATTTCGACTCTACAGCTTTATCTTTATCATCACCAGAGACAGGAACCTCACCAGTTAGCTTTATTGTGATATTGGGATTATCAAGACCATACTTCTTTAGGTCTGAATCTGTCGCTTTGTATGTCTCATATTTGGTTAAATCAAGATTCTTAAGAGTGCTTAGGTAACTCTCAACCTTTGAAGATGAAATTGCTTCGTGAACATCTCCGTCAACGCTGTAATAATCATAAGTATCAGTGTACAGATATTTTCCATCTGGATCATACTCAATATTTGCACTTACATCACCAGTTGCATAAAGCTTCTTAATCTGAGAGAAATCATAGACCTTATTTCTATCTAAATAATCCTCAACATTTCCAGAAATCTTCTCAAGAAGATCCTCATCAATCAGGTAAACGCTGCCACCATCCACACAGATATATCTTTTTTCATCGATGGTTGAAAATGTTCCGAAGGTAATAACCTTATCTCCATCAGCTGTTGTGAAAGTAATGGTAGCCTCAGGATTAGAAAGTCCATACTGACTGTAATCCTCTACATTATCAATGATAAAACTTGCATGTACCGACTGAAAATTTGCAAGCATATCGCTAACATAATCCTGGTTCACAGGGAAATCTTTATCATCGGTATATTTCCATTTTCCATCAGAATTTTCAATTGTAATAGAATCAGCATCTTTCTTTACAGAAAGGGATGTAATATCTTCCTGTGAGATTGAAAATACTTCTTCATCTATTGTATTGATTGCATCCACATGCATCTTGAAGGCTCGCTCTGCCAAAATCGCAATTACAGATACAACCAAAATTCCACTTAAAATCAAAAGTGTTTTTGCTCGTTTCATATTGCACCTCTATTCTACGATAACCTTTCTTCGGCGGACCACCTCTTCAATTCCATAAAGGAGATATCCAAGAGGAATCACACCAATTAAAATAACCTTAATCATTGTGGCTGTTGTAGCATTGATAGTAAGGTAATTGTAATCAAGTGACTTAGATCTGATTGATAACGCTTCGTTATCTGTCATCTTCCATGCAAGAGAATTCATAAAGAAATCTGAGTTAGCACCAGAAGAATATGAATTATACTGATCATCAAGAAGATAATCTGAAGCAATCCAAATCAATGTACCGCCCTCAGCATTCTCTGCTGAAATAGCAAGTGAGAACGGACCATCAGTATCCCCATCTTCCTTTTCGTAAGTCGTAAGCTTGTAGCCAGCTGCCTTTGAGTAAGATTCGCTGGAGCTGTCAAGTAATGATGATACCGTATATGCGGTATTTGAATTTGTAATACTAAGTCCAGCAGAAATAGGCATAATCACGTTGCTCTTCTCATCGATAAGCGCATTAGTGATTTCTGACGAATTCAAAGTAGGAAGAAGAAAATATGGATATTCAAAGGCATAATTATCTCTGTTAATATCAACAACTATTCCATCGTTCATGGTGGCGCCAACATAGTTTAAAAGTGCCTTGAAATTAGTCAAATCAGAGTCCTGCTCAACGCCCGAAAGTACAACAATGTGTCCACCGTTATCTACATATTTTTCAAGTATTGTAAGCTCCTCTTCAGAAATATCACTGACAGGAGAATTAATAAGTATAGCATCAGCATCCTCAGGAATATTATCCTCCTTTAATAGCGAGAACTCCTTTGTCTCCATGTTGCCCTTTTCAAGAGCAGATTTCATAGTTTCAGACATATCCTTCTCGCTATGGCCTGTAAGGATATAAACCTGTGGTAAATCCTCTGAAACTACATAATCAACCGCTGTCGTAATCAGACTCTCACCATCAAATGACTGTGAAGCAGAACCTGTTGTGTAGTAGGATGAAGCATCCGTTTTATACATAGATTCATAGCTAATGTAACGACTCTTGTCACCTGACACAACAATCAAAGAATTGTTTGTAACCTTCTCGTCAGTATACTCGGAGGCAAAGGTCGGATAAGTATCTGGATTCTTCTTTACCACAGTAAGCTTGTCTGAAAGAGAATCATAAACATTCAAAAGCTTTTCAATTACTGTAGACTCCTGTCCAGACTGACAAATCCAGTAAATTGTCACATCTTTATCTATATTGCCAACCACTGCCTTGCTTGAAGAGGTAAGGGAATAAAGCTTGGCAGCAGAAATATCAAACTGCGTGAATTTGGTTGGCAAATAGGTAACAAAAACATTTATAGCAATGATTATGCCTAGGACAATTGCTGACATAAGCATACTGTAGCTACCAATTTTAGCTTTTTTTGTAGTGAGTGTTCCTTTGATAGCTGACTTCGTATTTACGAAGTGTTCCTTAATATTCAAATTTGTTTTTTTCATTATCCGTTGTACCTCCGCTTCTCAAGTGACTGCACACATAAGAATAGGAAGAACGCAATGATACTTATGTAATAAACAATCGCTGTTAAATCAAAAACGCCGTTGTAAAAAAGTGTAAATCGCTCAAATAATGAGAGTTTTTTCATTACAGTGGCAAGAATATTCTCCTTTCCATCAATGCTTGGCAAAGCATTTGCAATTGAAGCTGCAAAGTAATTCAAAAGCATTACAACCACACAAATTCCTGCTGCCATTCCCTGTGATTCTGTAAGAGATGAAATAAACATTCCAATGCTGATAAGGGCAAGGCCAAGGAATACAAATGCAAAGATTGAGCCGTAGCTTGTTGGCAGATAAACATCACCATACTTTGCAAAGATCAAAGGATACGCACAGATAAAAATCATCGGTATCAGGTAAACAACCATAAGGGATAAAAACTTTCCAACCACAATTTCCGTGGTACTGATTGGAAGTGAATATAAAAGCTGATCTGTTCTCTGTCGTTTCTCCTCTGAAATGATTCGCATAGTAAGAATTGGAACAATGATGATAAACACCATCTGAATAAAATTCAAAACATATTCAAAATTTGCAATTGAAGCATTAATGTTGTAAATCATTGCACCAATGCCGGTAAATGCCAACAGAAAAGCACCAAAAACATATCCTGTAAGGCCGTGATAATAAAGTGATAATTCATGTTTTAGTACTGCAGTCATTATTGTGCCTCCTCGGTTAGTTCGATGAAAATATCTTCCAGCGTAGTGTGAACTGGGTTGATAGTTGCAAGTGGAATTCCATTTTCAGCAAAAGCTGAGGATAGATTCGAGCAAACCTTTAATGGATTATCATCCTTAGTTGAAAGAATGAAGCTATTGAACTCATCCTCCTGCTCCTTTTGCTCGTAGCACTCGATACTGTCTGTATTTGTAATAACCTCAATCGTCTCAGCCGGATCACCACCTGTGAGAATTTCAATATTGGTGCCTGATGAAAGGGTCTTACCAAGATTTTCGATATTATCAAAAGCAACAAGCTTACCCTTATAAATAATTAGCACCTTCTCACAAATCGCCTGAATTTCAGGCAGAATATGTGAGCTTAAAATTACAGTATGCTTCTTTCCAAGCTCTGCAATCAAATCTCTAATTTCGATAATTTGCATTGGGTCCAAGCCTACAGTTGGCTCGTCTAAGATAATTACAGAAGGGTTTCCAAGCAACGCCTGAGCAATGCCCACTCTCTGCCTGTAGCCCTTTGAAAGATGCTTTATCAAACGATTCTGCATCTCTTCAATATGAGTTTCTGCTATGACCCTATCGATATCTGCCTCTCTGTCGGCCTTCTTAATACCCTTGGCCTCAGCCACAAAACGCAGATATTCTCTAGGTGTTTGATCAATATAAAGAGGTGGTATTTCTGGCAAATAACCAATAAGTCGCTTTGCAGCTCTCTCATCCTCATAGATATCATGACCATCGATTTTCACATCGCCTGAAGTTGCCGCTAGGCAACCTGTCATGATATTAAGTGTTGTGGATTTTCCAGCACCATTAGGTCCCAAAAATCCATAAATATGCCCGTCCTCAATAGTAAATGACAAATCATCTACCGCCAGAACGTCACCGTATCGTTTAGTCAAATGTTCAACGGAAATCATAACCTATTTCTCCTTTTTTGTGCCTAATATTTTTGACACAAAGAATATAAGGGAGAAATCTTATAGGTAACTGAATGTTATGTGAAAATTAGGTGAAGATTTTACACGAGGATTGCAAAAAAAAGCAACTCTGCATTGCAGAATTGCTTTAAACATTTACTTATCACTAATTTTATTCATTTAACAATCTACTAATTTCATCAACCATTTCGTTGATGGTCTTAGCCTGAGCAGCGACCTCTTCAGTATTCTTGGCATTGTTTTCAGCCATCGTTCTGATAGAGATGAACTGCTGATTTTCTTCGCGGATGCTCTCTGCGATATTTTGGTTGATATCAACAGTCTGCTTGATGATGTCTGACTGACGCTTGATTGCATCATTCATTTCAGATACTGCATCAACAGATTCCTTGAGCATCGTACTCATATCTCTGATATCTCCAAATACCTTCTTGAACTGATCGTTCTGCTCTTCGAGCTTCGAAGCATTATTTTCAACCTGATTGGTAATCTCTTTAACGTTCAACTGAACTCTGTCGATTACGGCACTTACATCATTTAATGAGCTGGATGTGCTCTCTGCTAGCTTTCCTACTTCTGTAGCAACTACTGCGAAGCCCTTACCAGCTTCACCTGCACGGGCAGCCTCGATAGATGCATTCAAGGCAAGCAAACTAATTGATGAAGATATGCCCTGGATGAGTTCGAGTGTTGTTCCGATTTCTTCAACGGCTTTCGAAAGTCTGTCGGCGATATCAGTTGTTGCAGCCATCGAATCTGAAACCTCAGAATTGATGCCCTGCAAATCGTTAAGAGCCTTTTCGTTCTCATTAGATTTAACGATTAAGTTACCGGATGTCTCCTCGACCTTATTTACATTATCAACAACGATACTTTCGCAATCATTCAGCTCAGAAAGATTTGTCATACTCTCATCTGCCTTTGCGCCAAGTACATTGCTATTCTGAACGAGATCATCACTTGTTGCAGAAAGCTCCTCTGCTGATGCACTCTCGTCAGATGCGATATCAAGAAGTGTAGAGCCTGCGGTAACCATCTTTTCAGAGATAGATTTAACAGCATTCATGACTCCGACAACTTTCTTATTATTTTCTTCAAGCTCATCCTTCTTAGCTGTAACCAAAAAGTGCGATACGAAGAAAACGAATAGCGTAATACCTGCCAACGAAATTGTAAGTCCTACAATACACATGATAATGTCTGTGACGAACAATTCATCTTTGGCCGGTAGAAGCGCTGAGCCTCTTACAACCCATCCACTAAAGAGTGAAATGATACAAAAAGCGCCAGTTCCTAGTAATTGCTTTATATCAAGGAAAAATCCTATCAAAGTGAGGAAGAAAGCGAGAAATCCCCAGAAGTTACGGGTTGGGCACATGTAAACGATGTATGTCCACTGAATAATAAGAACAGCCGAGCAGAAAATCTTTCCCTTTTCGAGCTTGCCCTCTAGAAGATATCCTTCTTCATCTAAGGATGTTTTTAGAATCATCATGCCGATAATTAAAAAGCTGACGTCCATTGCTGCGAAACAAAGAACAGCGCCCCAAGACATGCTCTGGTAAAAGCCTAACAGCTTTTCAACGATAAACATACATGTTGCAAACATACATGCACCAGTCAAAGCTATAATTCCCCATTTAAAAACAGCTGACAGGTACACTTCAAATGCAGTTTTTTTGTTTCCCATTAACTACAACCTCCTCTTATGATTATATAGGTGATTGTAGCAAGGATTTATGATTAAAGTGTTAAAAAAAGAATATTAAATTTGCGATTAACGTATTTGCCAATTAGTCATTTTTCTCTACCAGTTCTGGTATAAACAAAGTCTTCCATTGTGTCATATTCATTAAGATCACGCTGAGTTTGAAGACGATAAAATCCATGTTCATCTAGTCTGTCATATATTTCTTCCTGTTCTTCGAAGGTCTGAGCCATATCACTAACCCATTCAATTTTTCCTGTCCCTTTATATACGATATTTATATGTATAACTCACTCAATTCAATATGCTTCACTTCATCTGTTTCTTTACCTGTAAAACCTGCCCTGGAAATGAATACATATTTATAGCAATTAAGCCCTGTCTCTTTGACCTGATGAATTTCCTCATTAATAACTTCATCGGAAGTCTTCTTATTTCTGAATTTCACCTCATAAAAGACATATCCATTTTCATCCAAAGTAACGACATCAAATTCTCCATTGGTTCGTTCCTTTGGATTATCATAATAATACTTGCCTATCTTTTCTATGACAGGTTCAATATTTCCAAGACGATTCTGTCTGATTAAATACTGTCTACAAATCTCCTCAAATTTATGAGGCACAAAAAACTCTTCGAAATCTTTATTAATATATTTCTCATAGAAAACATCTGAATCCATGATTTTCATCTGAGATGAATACTTAAATATGTATCTGTAATAGAAAAGGGATAGATTATCACAGATATAATAACCAGCCTTCTTTTTGTTGAATTCATCGTTGATTGGCGCTTTCTTTTCAACTACTTCCATATTCATCAGCTTATCAAGAACATCTATAAGTGTAGGTCCACTTGATACATGAGATTGAGACAAAATGTCACTGTACTTTGAAAATCCTCTGGAAAGAGCCTCAAACACTTCATTTGCATTTACAATTTTTGATATCTCAGCATTAAGGTACATAGATACTTCATTTTCTAAACGTGCCCCAGATGAAGCTATAAGTTCTATAATGTTTTCCGTAACACTTCTTTTATCATCAACCAGTCTGTTGTAATATGGGATTCCTCCAAATACAGAATATATTCTTACCTTATCTTCATCAGACAAGTTAGGATAAAATAAAGCTGACTCATAATAATCCATTTGCTTAAGATCAATAACCAAATCTACTCGTCCATATAAAGGATTTGATTCTGATAGCAATGATTTCATTACATCCACATAAGAACCAAGTATAATGAGCTTTAACTTTGAATTGTCTCTATATTTATCTACAAGTGCCTGAATTATGCTATCTAGCCCCTTTACAGCCCCTCTAAGATATGGATATTCATCCAATACAAAAACTATGTTTTCATCCTTTGAAAGCTTAAAAATGTAATCTACTATTTCCTCTACTTTTGTATATCCCAATTTAGGAAGATCCAATGTATCAGAAACTACCTCACATATGCTCTGCACATTGCTTTCTTCTGTTACCTGCTTGCATTCATAATATATTGCTTTAATATTCGCTTCTTTTATTGCCTGCTTAACAAGTTCGCTTTTACCAATTCTTCGTCTTCCATATATAAGAGTCATACGCATGTCATCTGCATTTAACTCTCTTTTCATACGCTTAAGCTCAGTAACTCTTCCATAAAACTTCATTTTATTCGGCTCCTTTCGACTCGGTTGTTATCGAACTAACTATATTATATTCCTTACCAATGTTTATGTAAACAATATTATTCGGTTTCAATCGAGTCGAATAGTTTCGAATAAAAATACTCCTACTATAATTGCATTTGCAATCAAATCTAGAATGCCTAGTATCTTAACTACCTTATCTTCCCTGGCTAGTTTTCAACCTATGAAAAATGCTGCAAAACCTAAAAATGCAAATATAAAAACTATCAGAGTTATAATTCTTAAAAAAGCAAAATCTATATTCCTATTAAGTAGCAAAAGTGCCGATATTACCGATACTACTGGGATTGATTCAATTATTATTGCTGTTGTTTGCTTCGTCATTTTTCCGCTCCCTTCAGAATCAAAAAGCTTGTATTGTATTGCATCTCATCTCTGTTAATCAATCCCATTAATCTAGTTCTAACTCCTAATTTTAACATGCTAACATCTGAAAAAACGATTTCAATATTTATTTCATAGCATTCAAGAAGATTGAGTGATTTGAAAAAATGCAAATGTAGTACTATGATATTTACCAAAAGCAACAAAGGAGCCACACTATGAAAAATAATAAAAGAAGAAAAAGAAAAAATATCATTTCATTAACATTAATTATAACCGCACTAATCATGATTATCGGATTCGCTGCGTATATCGGCTACAGCAAAATGAGCCAGACCTCTGAATCAACTACCGAAAGTGCAAATAACTCATTACAAAACACTGATTTTAAACTTTCAGATGATTTATCTGGTGCAATTGCCGTATTAGCGCAAAGCTACAATAGCTTCGATTCAACATCAGTAGAAGGTGAAGCATGGCAAGATTTTTTCATAAGTCATTATTTAATGAACTCACATTATAGTTTTAACTATTTAAATGAGCTAACAGCCAAAAACTCAAACATAATAGATGAAGAAGAAGCTGAATATATGTCTTATTCTCTCACCGGCATCAAGTCAGATTTTAATCTATCTGAACCTTTAAATTATGATAATGCAGCTTCATTCCTCTCTGACGCATTTTTAGAAAGTTACACTGCAGAAGTGCTTGATGACGGGGTTCTTGTTCATGCAGTCATCACAACTACACAAACAACAATTCAAGACGATGAACCAGTAATTTCCGATATATCCTTCAATGTGGATGTAAAACTAGTAAATAATCCTTCTAGCTGTTTTGATGGATATAGTATTTCATCTCTTGAATGTAATCTGTAATCATGGAATATAATCCGCTTATATAAATATCAAAAGGACTCTGATTTCTCAGAGTCCTCTGCGTTCTAAAGATATTTGGCTACCGTCGCCTTTGTAGCATCTCTTTTGACCCATAGGGTGTGTGGTTGCAACGAAATTTACCACCTCAAACATCTCTTATTTATATGGATATTGTATCAAGCTTTTTCACTAGATTCAATCTTCTATATAACATCACATTAGCATTCTTGAAATGAAAGTTAAATTCTCAGCCTTTCCTAAATCAAGCATTTCAATCCAGCATTATTGCGTACACGCTTTATATCATCGTTCGAATATTTTTTATAAGCTTCCTTTGCATACCACTCACGAGCCTCCTTATCATCAACCTGTAAAAAACGCTCGTAATGTGACCATGACAGTAAATGTGCCGACACCGTCGGCACAATCTCCTTAAAGTAAAAAAGCCAAGCTAAACGCTCGGCTTGGTCCCAAGTGTTATTCGCACCTGGCAACTCTGTTAGGTTAATTATAACAAATATAATCTCATCTTCAAGTATAGATAGCTTGCCTTAAAAAGTTCATATAAGATAATTAACCAATAATTCACTTACGCCCCACTTGAAATTATCTATCACACCCCAACGAAAGATAGCGGGCTGGACAGACTTGCTGTGATAAAAAAATGAAGATTTACACTAAATTTTATCACATGAAGTCTCTGAAGCCGCATGGTGTCGTTTGTTTGTGATAAAAATTTGAGGATTTCGACTGATTTCTATCACAAGAAGTCTCAGCAGCCCCTTGTCTTCGTTCACTTGTGATAAATCCTAAGTCAAATCAGCCAAAATTTATCACAGCCCAACGGAAGTTAGCAGGCTGACAAACAGCTTGTGATAAAACAAAAGTGCCGACGCCAAAAGGCCGCGGCACTTAAATCAACTCATTCTTTATTTCTCGCTAATCTTATTCCACTCATAAGGTGTGTTCTGGTATACGTAGTAATTCAACCAGTTAGAATACAGAATGTTTCCATGGCTCCGCCACTGAAGAAGTGGTTTCTCATTCTCATCATCATTAGGATAATAATTTACTGGGAGGTCAATTTTTAGTCCCTTGCTTTTATCACGCTTATATTCACTGTCCAAAGTGAAACGATCATATTCTGGGTGGCCCATCACAAAAATGTTACTACCATCCTTGCTCATGCAAAGGAATACACCAGCTTCCTCACTCTTAGCGCAAACAACAAGCTCATCACAAGCCTCAATATCCTCTGTTTTCACACCAGTATGGCGGCTATGAGGAGCATAGAAAATATCATCAAATCCTCGAACAAGAGGAATCTTTCTGTTCTGAACTCGATGTGGGAATACACCAAATTTCTTCTCATCCAAATCATACTTAGGAA